>NZ_LIRJ01000322.1 GCF_001419745.1 Streptomyces silaceus
GACCTCACCCCTGAGCTCCACCGGAGCTCCCGCCCTCGACCGAGCTCGCCAAGCTCCACAGCCAGGTGCGGGACACTGGCTTGGAGGCCCCTCTACGATCCCTTGTAAAAGGAGGCTCGAGCAGGCGTCCCGAGCAGCTGCCCGGAAGGGGTTCCGGAGCCGGAGATCAGGGCTCCATCAGGGACTCCCGGAGGATCCCCGGACCCTCGCGCGGGCATGCCTTGTGAGAGGCGACACTCGTCGACTGGGCGGACAGGGGGAACCAGCCGATTTCCCGGCGCGTGGATACGATCAGTAAGCAGTACCAGGATGACTACGACGGAGGAGGTGCCCCATGGGAGTCCTGAAGAAGTTCGAGCAGCGGCTCGAAGGTCTGGTCAACGGCACCTTCGCCAAGGTGTTCAAGTCCGAGGTCCAGCCCGTCGAGATCGCCGGCGCCCTCCAGCGCGAGTGCGACAACAACGCGACGATCTGGAACCGCGAGCGGACCGTCGTCCCCAATGACTTCATCGTGGAGCTCAGCGCCCCCGACTTCGAGCGGCTGAGCCCGTACTCGGGCCAGCTCGGCGACGAGCTCTCCGGCATGGTGCGCGACTACGCCAAGCAGCAGCGCTACAGCTTCATGGGCCCCATCAAGGTCCACCTGGAGAAGGCCGAGGACCTCGACACCGGCCTGTATCGCGTCCGCAGCCGCACGCTCGCGTCCAGCACCTCCCAGACCCCCGAGCGCGCCCCCGCGGGCCCCGGTGCCGGTGGCGCCACGAGCCCCGGCCGCGGCGCGGGAGGCGGGGGGTACGGCTATCCGCCCGCCGGTTCCCCCGGCGGCGCAGGAGCGCCTCCCATGCCGGCCTCACCACCGCCCGGAGCGGGCCGCCCCGGCGGCCCTTCCGCGGCACCGAGCAGACCTCCGGGCTCCGGCTCCGGAGCCCTTCCGGGCGCCCAGGTGCGGCGCTGGATCGAGATCAACGGCAATCGCCATCAGATCTCCCGCCCGACGCTGGTGCTGGGTCGCAGCACCGACGCCGATGTGCGGATCGACGACCCCGGCGTCTCGCGCCGGCACTGTGAGATCCGGACCGGAACGCCCTCGACGATCCAGGATCTCGGGTCTACCAACGGCATCGTGGTAGACGGGCAGCACACCACCCGCGCTACGCTCCGCGACGGCTCGCGGATCGTCGTGGGCAGCACCACCATCATTTACCGGCAAGCCGAAGGGTGAAGCGGGGGCAATGTCAGAGCTGACCCTGACGGTCATGCGGCTGGGTTTCCTGGCCGTTCTGTGGCTGTTCGTGATCGTGGCCGTCCAGGTCATCCGCAGCGACCTGTTCGGTACGCGCGTCACCCAGCGTGGGTCGCGCCGTGACGCACGGCCGCAGCAGACCGGCCGCCAGCAGCAGGCCGCGCCGCCTCAGCAGCGCCAGCAGCAGGGCGGTGGCCGCCAGCGCCGCGGTGCCCCCAGCAAGCTGGTCGTCTCCGAGGGCATCCTCGCGGGGACGACGGTCGCCCTGCAGGGCCAGACCATCACGCTGGGCCGCGCGCACGACTCCACGATCGTGCTGGACGACGACTACGCCTCCAGCAGGCATGCCAGGATCTACCCGGACCGTGACGGCCAGTGGATCGTCGAGGATCTCGGGTCCACCAACGGCACGTATCTCGACCGGACCCGACTCACCACCCCGACGCCCGTTCCGCTGGGCGCGCCGATCCGCATCGGCAAGACCGTCATCGAGCTGCGGAAGTAGTACGACAATGAGCGAGCGGAGCGAGCGAGCCGAAGCGGCTGTCCAGGCACTGGACGCCGGCGCGCTCCCGACCGGAGGGTGGGCACCGTGCGGATGTACCCGGAGCCGACGGGCGAGGTGCGCATGAGTCTGTCTTTGCGCTTCGCCGCCGGATCGCACAAAGGCATGATCCGGGAGGGGAACGAGGACTCCGGTTACGCCGGACCGCGTCTCCTCGCGATCGCCGACGGCATGGGGGGCCAGGCCGCGGGCGAGGTGGCGAGCTCCGAGGTGATCTCGACGCTCGTCACGCTCGACGACGACGTCCCCGGCTCGGACATCCTCACGTCGCTCGGCACCGCCGTGCAGCGGGCCAACGACCAGCTGCGGCTGATGGTCGAGGAGGACCCCCAGCTGGAGGGCATGGGCACCACGCTCACCGCCCTTCTGTGGACGGGCCAGCGCCTCGGCCTCGTGCACGTCGGCGACTCCCGCGCGTATCTGCTGCGGGACGGCGTCCTGACGCAGATCACGCAGGACCACACCTGGGTGCAGCGGCTGGTCGACGAGGGCCGCATCACCGAGGAAGAGGCCACCACGCACCCGCAGAGGTCCCTCCTCATGCGCGCGCTGGGCAGCGGCGACCACGTCGAGCCGGACCTCTCCATCCGTGAAGTCCGCGCCGGCGACCGGTACTTGATCTGCTCGGACGGCCTCTCCGGAGTCGTCTCGCACCAGACCATGGAGGACACCCTCGCCTCCTACCAGGGCCCGCAGGAGACCGTGCAGGAGCTGATCCAGCTCGCGCTGCGCGGCGGCGGCCCCGACAACATCACCGTGATCGTCGCCGACGTCCTGGACATCGACAGCGGCGACACCCTCGCGGGCCAGCTGTCCGACACCCCCGTGGTGGTCGGCGCGGTCGCCGAGAACCAGCTCCAGGCGCAGGACGACGGCGCCATGCAGACGCCCGCGGGCCGTGCCTCGGGGCTCGGCAGGCCGGTGCCGCCGCAGCCCTCCGGAGGCGGCTTCGGGCCGCCCGGAAGCGGTGACACCACGGGCTATGTCCCCGAGGGCAGCTTCGGGGCGTACGACGACGAGGACTTCGTCAAGCCGCGCGGCGGCCGCAAGTGGCTCAAGAGATCGCTCTACTCCGTGCTGGCGCTCGCCGTCATCGGCGGCGGTCTCTACGGCGGCTACCGCTGGACGCAGACGCAGTACTACGTGGGCACGAAGGACGAGCACGTCGCCCTCTTCCGCGGCATCGACCAGGATCTGGCGTGGGTCAGCCTGTCGAAGGTCGAGAAGGACCACCCCGAGATCGAACTCAAGTACCTGCCGCCGTACCAGCGCAAGCAGGTCGAGGCCACCATCGCCGAGGGCAACCTCGACGAGGCCAAGGGCAAGATCGACGAGCTCGGCCTGCAGGCCTCCGCGTGCAAGAAGGACGCCGAGCGCCGCAAGGTCGAGCGCGAGAACAACGCCAAGACCGGCGAGGGCGAGGCGGGCGGCACGACCGGCCTGCGCGAGGCGCCGAACCCGGACCCGAGCACCTCGGCGTCCGGCAAGAACGACGCGAACGACAAGACCGACAAGAACAAGTCCAAGACCGCACCGACTCCCACACCCGGCCCCAGCCTCTCCGAGGATGAGCAGAAGCTGGTCCCGCTGTGCGGTAAGCAGTAAGCAGCCGTTGGGGGCCCTTGCACGCCATGAGCAGTAGTACTACACACACGTCGACGATCGGCGCGATCGGGGCGCCGAGCCGGCGCAACACCGAGCTCGCGCTGCTCGCGTTCGCGGTCGTCATCCCGCTGTTCGCCTACATGAACGTGGGCCTCGCACTCACCGGCGAGATCCCCACAGGCATGCTCGGGTACGGTCTGGGGCTCGGCATGCTGGCCGGCGTCGGCCACATCGTCGTCCGCAGGTTCGCGGCCTATGCCGACCCGCTGCTGCTTCCGCTGGCGACGCTGCTCAACGGCCTCGGCCTGGTCGTCGTCTGGCGGCTCGACCAGTCGGAGAAGCTCCAGCAGCGCGCCGAGGCGCAGTTCGGCGCGTTCAGCCCCTCGGCTCCGAACCAGCTGATGTACTCCGCGATCGGCGTCGCCCTCTTCGTCGGCGTACTGCTCCTGCTCAAGGACCACCGCGTCCTGCAGCGCTACACCTACATCTCCATGGTGGGCGCCCTGGTCCTGCTGCTCCTGCCGCTGGTCCCCGGCCTCGGCATGAACGTGTTCGGCGCCAAGATCTGGATCCGCGTCGGCGGCTTCTCCATCCAGCCCGGTGAGTTCGCGAAGATCGTCATCGCGATCTTCTTCGCCGGCTATCTGATGGTGAAGCGCGACGCGCTCGCCCTGGCCAGCCGCCGCTTCATGGGCCTGTACCTGCCGCGCGGCCGCGACCTCGGACCGATCGTGGTGGTCTGGGCGATGTCCATCCTGATCCTGGTCTTCGAGACCGACCTCGGTACGTCGCTGCTGTTCTTCGGCATGTTCGTCGTGATGCTGTACGTCGCCACGGAGCGCACCAGCTGGATCGTGTTCGGTCTGCTGATGTCCGCGGTCGGCGCGGTCGGCGTTGCCACCTTCGAGCCCCACGTGCAGCAGCGTGTGGACGCCTGGCTGAACCCGTTCGCCCCGGAGACCCTCGCCCAGACCGACCAGATCGCCCAGTCGCTGATGGCCTTCGGCTCGGGCGGTGTCCTCGGCACCGGCCTCGGCCAGGGCAACTCCGACCTCATCGGCTTCGCCGCCAACTCCGACTTCATCCTCGCCACCTTCGGCGAGGAGATGGGTCTGGCCGGCGTGATGGCGATCCTGCTGATCTACGGCCTGATCGTGGAGCGCGGTGTGCGCACGGCGCTCGCCGCCCGCGACCCGTTCGGCAAGCTCCTCGCGATCGGCCTCTCCGGAGCCTTCGCCATCCAGGTCTTCGTCGTCGCCGGCGGCGTCATGGGCCTGATCCCGCTGACGGGTATGACCATGCCCTTCCTGGCGTACGGCGGTTCCTCCGTCATCGCCAACTGGGCCCTGGTCGGCATCCTGATCCGGATCAGCGACACCGCGCGCCGCCCGGCCCCGTCCCCCGCACCGAACCCCGACGCCGAAATGACCCAGGTGGTCCGACCGTGAACAAGCCCCTGCGCCGGATCGCGATCTTCTGCGGGCTGCTGGTCCTCGCTCTGCTCGCCCGGGACAACTGGCTCCAGTACGTCCAGGCGGACACCCTCGCCAAGCACGAGAAGAACCGCCGCGTCACCATCGAGCGCTACTCCCAGCCGCGCGGCGACATCATCGTCGACGGCAAGCCCATCACCGGCTCCAAGGCCACTCCGGGCAGCGACCTGAAGTACAAGCGCACCTGGAAGGACGGGGACATGTGGTCCCCCGTCACCGGTTACTCCTCGCAGCGCATCGGCGCCAGCCAGCTGGAGAACATCGACGACGGCATCCTGACCGGCAACGACGACCGGCTGTTCTTCCGCCGCACGCTCGACATGCTGACCGGCGAGAAGAAGGAGGGCGGCAATGTCGTCACGACCCTCAACTCCGCCGCCCAGAAGGCCGCGTACAACGGCCTGAAGAACAAGGGCAAGGGCGCCGTCGCCGCGATCGACCCGTCGACCGGCGCGATCCTCGCGCTGGCCTCCACGCCGTCGTACGACCCGGGGACCTTCGCCGGCAACACCGACAAGGAAGCCCAGCACTTCCTGGACCTGGACAAGGACAAGGACAAGCCGCTGGTCAACCGCGCGCTGCGCGAGACCTACCCGCCCGGCTCCACCTTCAAGGTGGTCACGGCGGCGGCCGCCCTGGAGCACGGCCTCTACAGCAGCATCGACGAGAAGACGAAGTCGCCGCTGCCGTGGACGCTGCCGAACACGCAGACGCCTCTGAAGAACGAGAACAACATCCCCTGCAAGAACGTCTCGCTGCGTGAGGCGCTGCGGATCTCCTGCAACACCGTCTTCGGCAAGATCGGTTCCGATCTCGGCAAGGACAAGATGCTGGAGACGGCGAAGAAGTTCGGCTTCAACTCCGAGCAGTTCATCCCGGTCCGCTCCAACGCCTCCAACTTCCCCGAGGACATGGACAAGCCGCAGACCGCGCTGTCCTCCATCGGTCAGTTCGAGACGGCCACGACCCCGCTCCAGATGGCCATGGTCGCCTCCGCGATCGCCAACGACGGCACGCTCATGGAGCCGTACATGGTCAGTGAGCTGCAGGCCCGCAACCTCGACGTCATCGAGAAGCACTCGCCGAAGAAGATGAGCGAGCCGCTCTCGAAGGAGAACGCCCAGAAGCTCCAGGAAATGATGGAGACGGTCGTCAACGAGGGAACCGGAACCAACGCCAAGATCCCCGGCGTCACTGTCGGAGGTAAGACGGGTACGGCGCAGCACGGCGTCGCCAACAGCAAGAACCCGTACGCGTGGTTCATCTCGTACGCCAAGACGGACTCCGGTTCGCCGGTCGCCGTCGCCGTGGTGGTCGAGGACAGCGACGCCGACCGGGGTGACATCTCCGGTGGCGGCCTCGCCGCGCCCATCGCCAAGGACGTGATGAAGGCAGTCATCCAGAGCAAGAAGTGACCCCCATCACGCTCCCTCCACATCGGTGCACGTTGCGGTACCGGTCCGGTATCGGGTGACGGTCGCGTCCGGGTCACGCAAGTCGAGCCGGGTACGGTATGCCCGGACAGCACACCGCCGGACCACACAACGGTGCGGTCGGGACCGACGGAGAGGGCTGGATTAGCTATGGAAGAGCCGCGTCGCCTCGGCGGCCGGTACGAGCTGGGCCAGGTGCTCGGCCGTGGTGGCATGGCCGAGGTGTACCTCGCGCACGACACCCGGCTCGGCCGCACCGTGGCGGTGAAGACGCTGCGGGTGGACCTCGCTCGCGACCCGTCCTTCCAGGCCCGGTTCCGCCGTGAGGCCCAGTCGGCCGCCTCGCTCAACCACCCGGCGATCGTCGCGGTCTACGACACCGGCGAGGACTACGTCGACGGGGTCTCCATCCCGTACATCGTGATGGAGTACGTCGACGGCTCCACGCTGCGCGAGCTCCTGCACTCCGGCCGCAAGCTGCTGCCGGAGCGGGCCATGGAGATGACGATCGGCATCCTCCAGGCCCTGGAGTACTCGCACCGCAACGGCATCGTCCACCGCGACATCAAGCCGGCGAACGTCATGCTGACGCGCAACGGCCAGGTCAAGGTCATGGACTTCGGCATCGCGCGCGCGATGGGCGAGTCCGGCATGACGATGACGCAGACGGCCGCGGTCATCGGCACGGCGCAGTACCTCTCGCCGGAGCAGGCCAAGGGCGAGCAGGTCGACGCCCGCTCCGACCTCTACTCCACGGGCTGTCTGCTCTACGAGCTCCTGACGGTCCGGCCGCCGTTCGTCGGGGACTCCCCGGTCGCGGTCGCCTATCAGCACGTACGGGAAGAGCCGCAGGCCCCGAGCGTCTTCGACGGCGAGATCACGCCCGAGATGGACGCGATCGTCCTCAAGGCGCTCACCAAGGACCCGGACTACCGCTACCAGTCGGCCGACGAGATGCGCGCCGACATCGAGGCGTGCCTGGACGGCCAGCCCGTCGCGGCCACCGCCGCCATGGGCGCGGTCGGCTACGGCGGCCACCCGGACGACCAGCAGACGGCGATGCTGCGCCCGCAGAACGGCGGCGGCCAGACGTCGATGATGCCGCCGGTTAACCCGGACGACGGGGGCTACGGCTACGACGAGGGCCGCGGCCGCCGCCAGAAGAAGAGCAACGCGTCGACCTGGCTGCTGATCCTCGCGGGCGTCCTGGTCCTGGTGGGGGCGATCCTCATCGGGAAGTGGGCGTTCAGCGGGAACGGCGGCGACGACATGACGAAGACCCCGGACTTCGTCGGCGAGACGTACGAGCGGGCCAAGGAGTCCGCCGAGAACGTCGGCCTCAAGCTGGAGATCGGCAAGCGCGAGCCCTGCGCGAAGTACCCGAAGGGCGAGGTCTGCAGCCAGGACCCGGCAGCCGATTCGGAGATCAAGAAGGGCGAGACCGTCACGGTGACGGTCTCGAGCGGCACGCCGAAGATCATGGTCCCGGATGTCCAGGGCCTGAGCTTCGCCGAGGCCAAGAAGCTGCTCGAGGACAAGGGCTTCTCGAACATCGAGCAGGAGACCGAGGAGTCCGACCGGACCCCCGGCAAGGTCATCGGCCAGGACCCCGAGGGCGACACCAAGGCGGAGAAGAGCGCGACCATCACGCTCACCGTCGCCAAGGAGAAGAAGCAGCAACTCGTCCCCGACGTGGCCGGCCAGTCCTACGAGGACGCCGCGAAGCAGATCACCGACAACGGGTTCACCCCCGCTCGTCAGGACGTCGCCAGCGAGGACGTCGAGGAGGGCAAGGTCATCAAGACCACGCCCGCCGCAGGCACCCCCGCGGACCCGGGCTCCACCGTCACCGTCCAGGTCGCCAAGAAGGCCGAGGAAGCCACCGTCCCGCCGCTCACCGGCCAGAAGCTGAAGGACGCCCGCAAGGCCATCGAGGACGCCGGTCTGACGGTCGGCACCATCACCGGACCGCAGGACGACGACGCCCTCGTGGTCCTGTCGCAGCCCAACGCCGGCGAGAAGGCCGCGCCCGGCTCGGCGGTCAACCTGACCACCGCGGGCGGCGGTGGCGGCAACGGCAACGGTGGAAACGGCGGTGACGACGGCGGAGGCGACGGCTTCATCGCGGGCGCCGGCGGCTGGGGCCGCCACAACGACGACTGAAGCGCCCCTCTCCGTCCACGAGAGAGCCCCGGTACCGGGGCTCTCTCGTTCGTACGGTTGCTTCGTTGGTACGGGAACCTCGTTCGTACGGTCGCTTCGGGCGCGTGCCTCGCTACTTCAGCTCCGCCGGGGGCGTCCGCTTGTTGTCGACCTTCTCCACGCGCTCCAGCTCGCCCCACACGATGTAGCGATAGTTCGAGGTGTAGACCGGCGTGCAGGTCGTCAGCGTGATGTAGCGGCCCGGCTTCTTCACGCCCGATTCCTTCGGGACGGGGTCCAGGACCCTCACGTTGAACTTCGAGGTCTCGGGCAGCGTCGCGTAGACCTTGTACACGTACCACTTGTCCCGGGACTCGTAGACGATCGCGTCGCCCTTCTTGAGCTTGTCGATCTTGTGGAACTTCGCGCCGTGGCCGTCGCGGTGCGCGGCCAGCGTGAAGTTGCCTTCCTTGTCCTGGGGAAGGGCGGACTTGATCGGGTCCTTGTAGTAGCCGGCGACACCGTCGTTGAGGATCTTGCTGGTCGTGCCCTGCTTGACCAGGATCTCGCCGTTGCCCATCGCGGGGACGTGCAGGAAGCCGATGCCGTCCTTGGTGTCGATGGTGCCGGGGCCGCCCGCCCAGCGGTCGCGCACGCGGTCGCCCTGCCGGTGCGCCTCGCGGTCCGCTATGACGTTGGTCCACCAGAGCGAGTAGACGACGAACAGGCCGAGCACCAGGCCCGCGGTGATGAGGAGTTCGCCGAAGACGCTGACGGCCGTGGCGACGGGACCGCGGCCCCGTGGCCGTGGCGCGGGCCCGGACGCGGGCGACGCGTCGGCCTGCTTCTCGTCGTGGTCGGTGGTGGCTGCCACTGGATCTGCCCCGTTCTCACACTTCTAGTTGACGAGCGCGCTCGGCTTTCCCTTGCTGCGCGGCCGTTCCTCGACCATCTTGCCCCAGACGATCATTCGATACTTACTCGTGAATTCCGGGGTGCAGGTGGTCAGTGTGATGTACCGCCCGGGTTTCGTGAAGCCGGATCCGGGCGGAACGGGGCCGATCACACCGGTGTTGCTCGGGCTCGTCTGCGGCAGGATGCTCGCCATCTTGTAGACGAAGTACTTGTCCTGCGTCTCTACGACGATCGGGTCGCCCGGCTCCAGACGGTTGATGTACCGGAACGGCTCGCCGTGAGTGTTGCGGTGGCCCGCGACCGCGAAGTTGCCCTGCTTGGCGTCCGGCATCGGGGTCTTGGTGGCGCCGCCCTCGTTGTAGTGGCCGACCATGCCGCGGTCGAGGACCTTCTGCTTGTCGATGCCCTCGGCGACCGGCACGACGACGTCCAGGCGCGGGATGTGCAGCAGCGCGAAGCCCTGGCCGGGCTCGAAGGCGCCGGGCTTGCCCTTGCCCTTCGCCCAGCTCTCCTGGAGGTCGTGGGCGGCGCCGTCCGCCTGCTGCTGGGCGCGGATGTTCGTCCACCACAGCTGATAGGTGACGAACAGGAGCATCAGGACGCCGACGGTGATGAAGACTTCGCCGAGTCCCCGGCTGATGACCGCGCCGGGCGAGGGCCTGCGGGCGCGTTCCGCGCGACGGGCTTCGAGGCGGGAGAGAGGGGCACCCTGGCGGGGCTCCGTGGGGCGTGCCGGCGCCGCGGGGCGGGCTCCCCCCTTCTTGGCGGCCTTGCGGCGGGCCGCACGGCCCTCGGTGGGACGAGCGGGCTCCGGCTCGGCTATTCGACGGGTGTCCTCGGTGCGCAGCGCCACGGTCTCGTCGTCGGGTATCGCCTCGGGCGTCCCGTGCGTCCCGTGCGTCCTGTGCGCGTCGCGCGTCTCGTACGCGGCTTCCGGCTCGGGCGCGGGCCGTTCGGGAGCGTACGCGCCGTACAGCTGCTCGTACGTGGGCTCGGCCGTCTCCTGGGGCTGGGGCTTCGGCTGGGGCTGCGGCTCCGCCTGCTCCCCGTACCAGTCCCGGGCATACCCCGCGGGGTCGTACCACTCCTCTTCCTGGAGAGCCTGAGGCACCTGAGGTGTCTGAGGTGGCTGAGGCACCTGAGATGGCTGAGGCGCCTCAGCCATGGTCTGCTGCGGCTCCGAAGCCGCAGCCCGCGGCGGCTGCTCCGCCTGCGCGCTGCGGAACCACGGAGAGGGATGCTGCCCCGGCAGAGGGTTGGTCAGCGGATCGGCCAGGTGGTCGACCGCCGCCTCCAACGCGCCGCCCTCGAGCCCGCCGGCGCCCCCGGAGGCGACGCCACCACCGTCCCCGTACGCGTCACTCGCGTCGTACGGGGCTCCGGAGGAGTCGCGCTCGGGGCGCAGGGCGGTCACGCCGTGGCCCTGCCCACCACCGGGGCCAGCCCGCTCGCTCGCTCCACGGCACCCTTGTCGCCGCACTCCACCAGCCAGTTGGCGAGCATCAGATGGCCGTGCTCGGTCAGCACCGACTCGGGATGGAACTGCACGCCCTCGACGGGCAGTTCGCGGTGGCGCAGGCCCATGATGATGCCGTCCTCCGTGCGCGCGGTGACCTCCAGGTCCGCCGGGACGGTGGCGGGCTCGGCGGCCAGCGAGTGGTAGCGGGTCGCGGTGAACGGCGACGGCAGGCCCGCGAAGACCCCCTTGCCCTCATGGCGCACGAGGGAGGTCTTGCCGTGCAGCAGCTCCGGGGCGCGGTCCACCACGCCGCCGTACGCCACCGCCATCGACTGCATGCCGAGGCAGACGCCGAAGACGGGCACGCCGGTGTCGGCGCAGTGCCGCACCATCTCGACGCAGACGCCCGCCTGCTCGGGGGTGCCGGGGCCCGGCGAGAGCAGGACGCCGTCGAAGCCGTCCTGGGCGTGCCGGAGCTCGACCTCGTCGTTGCGGACGACCTCGCACTCGGCGCCCAGCTGGTAGAGGTACTGGACGAGGTTGAAGACGAAGCTGTCGTAGTTGTCCACGACCAGGACGCGGGTGCGGCGACCGCCGCTCGCGGTGCTCACTGGCCGTCCACGGTGACGTCGTTGAAGGGCAGCAGCGGCTCGGCCCAGGGGAACACGTACTGGAAGAGCACATAGACCACCGCGAGGACGAGCAGCAGCGAAATCAGCGCCCTCACCCATGCGTTTCCCGGCAGATGCCGCCAGATCCAGCCGTACATGCCGTCCCTTCCGTCGCGTACGGCCAGGCCTCCCGCGCCGTACGGCACCAGACTAACGGCGCAGTGCCTCCGGTTTCCCGGCCTCCACAGGCTGTGTGGCATCCAAATGCGCCCAGACGATCAGCCGGTGGCTGTGGCCCCACTCTGGTTCACAGGTCGTAAGGGTGAGGTAACGTCCCGGGCCGTCATAGCCGGATTTGCGTGGCACGGGATCAATGACACCGATGTCGCCGGGCAGCGTCTTGTAAGGCTTCTTGTCGATGCGGTACGTGAACCAGGTCGCGCCGTCGGTCAGGACGACGGGGTCGCCGGGGCGCAGCTCGGGGAAGTCCTTGAAGGGGTCGCCGTAGGTGCGGCGGTGGCCGGCCACGGAGAAGTTGCCCTTCTGCCCGAGCCGGGCGGTGGAGGCGTAGTGGCCGAGGCCCTTCTTGAGCACCTCGGCGCCGGTGCCCTGGAGCACGGGCTTGTTCCACGTGAAACCGAACCGCGGGATGTACATGACGGCGAAGGGCTTGCCGTCCTTGTAGGGGGCGGGCGCGTCCGGGGAGTCGTCGACGGCGTCGCCGCCACCGCCGTTCGTGCCCGCGGGCACGGAGCCCTGCGCCCACCGGTCCTGCAACTCGTCGATCTGGCTGTCCATGGCGCTGTCGGCCTTCACGCCGGTCCAGAACAGGACGTACACCACGAAGAGCACGATCAACGTGCCTACGGTGATGCACAGTTCGCTGAACGTCCTGACGAGCACACGCACCGACACAGGCTCCCCCAGCAGCTCCCAGCGGGCTTACTCCACGGGCTTCGCGTAGTGGAGATCCACTGTGCCCGAGTAGCCAGGAAGAGTCACCGCCCCGTCGTCGTCGACTTTCCAGCCGAGCCCGTAGGCGTTGACGTACAGCATGTAGTTCTGGATCTCGGGGGAGGCGGCGAGGGCGCTCTTGAGCTTCTCGGGGTCGCCGACCGCGGTCACCTTGTAGGGCGGGGAGTAGACGCGGCCCTGGAGGATCAGGGTGTTGCCCACACAGCGCACGGCGCTGGTCGAGATCAGGCGCTGGTCCATGACCTTGATCCCCTCGGCTCCGCCCAGCCAGAGGGCGTTGACCACGGCCTGGAGGTCCTGCTGGTGGATGACCAGGTCGTTCGGCTGGGGCTCGGGGTAGCCGGGGAGCTTGGCACTGGCGTCGGGCGGGGCGTCGGCGAGGGTGACCGTGACCGCCTTGCCGCTGAGCTTCTTGGTGCCGGCGTTGTTCTCCAGCGCCTTGAGCCGGGCGTCGTCCGCCTTGGTGCTGCCGTTGTCGCGCTGGGCGAGCGACTCGACGTCGTCCCGGAGCGAGCCGTTGGACTCGTCGAGCTCGCCGTTCTTGTGGCTGCGCTCCTGGATGAGGTCGGAAAGTTTCAGCAGGGAGGCGTCCGTACGGATGTTGGTGCCCTTGGCCGTGTTGAAACTCGTGAAGAAGATCAACCCGGCGAGCGCGAAAACGGCACCCGTAAGCACCCGAACCGGACGCCATCGAGGGCGACGACCGGCACCTTTGTGGGAGTCGGCAGAATTGCTCAACGTACCCTTATCTCCTTCAGCGCCGCGGAAGCACTACGCTAACGGACGCCCGGGGGAGGCCTCAGCTCCCCGCAGCGTCCGTCCGGCGCCAGACCACAGTTACCTGCGCGGCCACGCAGCGCATCGACAGGAGAGACCCTCGTGCCGAAGTCACGTATCCGCAAGAAGGCAGACGACTACACGCCGCCGCCCTCGAAGAAGGCGACGAACATCAAGCTGACGAACCGCAGCTGGGTGGCTCCGGTGATGCTGGCGATGTTCATCATCGGCCTCGCCTGGATCGTCGTCTTCTACGTCACGGACGGCAAGCTGCCGATCGACCCGCTGGGCAACTGGAACATCGTGGTCGGCTTCGGCTTCATCGCGGCGGGCTTCGGCGTCTCCACCCAGTGGAAGTAGGCCCTGTTCCACGGGAGTGCCGGCACCGCCGAGCGCAAGCCTTGCCCTGAGTTATCCACAGCGCTATCCACATGGGGAAAAGGTCTGAAGATCTGTGGATAACTCTCAGCCGGTTGACGCCGGTGTGACTGACCCACCGGATCTCTGTTCGTGCCACGCCCCTTGTCCTTCCTGGGGAAACCCAGGTCAGGGACAAGGGGCACGGTTGTTCCCCACAGCATGCACAAGATCCACCACACGCTGTGGACAACGTGGGTACGTCAGGTGAGCTGCCCGGTCCTGATGACGACCATGACCACAGCCGCGACGAGCACCAGTGCACAACTGCCGAACTGGATGAGGCTCCGCCGCTCGCGGGGCGCGTGCACCATCGCGTAGCCGACGACGATGCCGCCGACGAGCCCGCCGATGTGGGCCTGCCACGAGATGTTCGGCCAGAAGGCCGTGATCACCAGGTTGATCGCCAGGAGCGCGATCACCGGCCGCATGTCGTAGTTCAGCCGCCGCATCAGGATGGCGGTCGCGCCGAACAGACCGAAAATGGCGCCGGACGCGCCGAGCGAGGGCCGGTTCGGCTCCTCCAGGAGATAGGTCAGCGCGCTGCCGGCGAGCCCCGACGCCATGTACAGCGCGAGGAAGCGGGCACGGCCGAGCGCCGCTTCGAGCGGACCGCCGATCCACCACAGGCTGAGCATGTTCAGGGCGATGTGCATGATGCTGCTGTGCAGGAACATCGCCGTCACCAGGCGATACCACTGCCCCTCGGCGACGCCCTCGACCGAACCGAGCTCCGGCACGAAGGCCCGCCCGAGCAGGTCGTACTGATCGGTGAAGCGGTCCCCGACCGCCAGCTGCACCAGGAACACGGCGAGGTTCAGCCCGACCAGGATCTTGGTGACCAGACGCGGGTCGGAGGTGATCGCGCCGCCCGCCACCGTGCGCGGCTGGTTGGCCGCCGGCGCGTGACCGGTGCCCGAGCCGCCACGGACGCAGTCCGGGCACTGGAAGCCGACCGAGGCGCTGATCATGCACTCGGGGCAGATGGGCCGCTCACAGCGCGTACAGGTGATACCGGTCTCACGGTCCGGATGCCGGTAGCAGCCGGGCAGGCCCGACGCACCCTGCGGCTCCTGCGGGCTGCCTGGCGCCTGGTCCATGGGGTCCCCTCAATCTCCGTACGAAGGCACAGTGACGGCACACGTGGCAACGCACCGCCCCGCCCTTCCTTACGGACGGGCGGGGCGGTTTGGTTCCCTCGCGGATACGCAGGTCAGGCGTCGCGGGTCTCGATGACCACGGACTCGATGACCACGTCGTTGACCGGACGGTCGGTGCGCGGGTTGGTCTGCGCGGTCGCGATGGCGTCCACGACCTTCTTGCTGGCGTCGTTGGTGACCTCGCCGAAGATCGTGTGCTTGCGGGTCAGCCACGCGGTCGGCGCGACAGTCACGAAGAACTGCGAGCCGTTGGTGCCCGGACCGGCGTTGGCCATCGCCAGCAGGTAGGGCTTGTCGAAGGCGAGGTCCGGGTGGAACTCGTCCTCGAACTCGTAGCCCGGGCCGCCCGTGCCGTTGCCCAGCGGGTCACCGCCCTGGATCATGAAGCCGCTGATCACCCGGTGGAAGACCGTTCCGTCGTACAGGCGGTCCGAGGTCTTCTTGCCGGTCGCGGGGTGAACCCACTCGCGCTCGCCCTGAGCGAGCTCAACAAAGTTCTTGACCGTCTTGGGCGCGTGGTTCGGCAGAAGCCGGACCTCGATGTCGCCCTGGTTGGTCTTCAGGGTGGCGTAAAGCTGCTCAGCCACGATCTGCCTTCCGTTGTCTTCTGTGACCCCCCGATCCTCGCACGGACCGGATTGGGACGAGTAGCCACCGAGTGGGCGCGCGCCGAAGGGATCCGTGGCATTGTCGGCCAAGAGCGCTTCTTGCACCGATTCGATCGAATTGAACGGAAGCAACCGGTCGGTCGGGCTGAGCGGAGATGAGACGTGATCACAGATCGGTCGGAGTCCGTGTTCTCGTGACCCGGATGCCCGCCCTCGCATGCCTCGGAGCGATCCGGAAGGCATGATCCCTGAAAGGGTGGAAAGGTGACATACCTATACGCCACCGAGGAGGAGGATCCCGTGACCCGCATCGACAGCGTGCGCGCCGCGACCGGCTCGGCGAAGGACAGCGTCCGGCACGCCGCGGAGGCGGTGGCCCCTTATGCCGGCACGGCCAAGGACCAGGCCGCCCACTACGCGCACGAGATGCGCGTGCGGCTGGCACCCAAGGTGTCACAGGCCGCCGAACAGGCCCGCGTCCAGTACGGCGCGCACGTCGCTCCCCGCGTCGAGCAGGCGCGGACCCACGTGCCGCCGAAGGTCGACCACGCCGCGCACGAGGCCGCTGCCCGTACACGTAAGGCTGCTCGCCAGGCCGCCGAATATTCCAGGCCCCGCATCGAGCACGCGGTCGCCGCCGCGCAGCCCGTGCGCGAGGAGGCCGCGTCCCGTGGCACGGCGGCCCTCGCCGCGCTGCGCGGTCAGGTCTCGCCGAAGGAGATCCAGCGACTGGCCCGCAAGCACGAACGCCGGGCCAGGGCCGCCCGTCTCGCCAAGGGGCTCGCCGTGGTCGGCATCCTGACCGCGGGCGCCGTCGCCGCCTGGAAGTGGTGGGACAAGCAGGCCAACCCGGACTGGCTGGTCGAGCCGCCCGCGGCCACGGAGGTCCCGGAGCGCACGCCGCTG
>NZ_LIRJ01000323.1 GCF_001419745.1 Streptomyces silaceus
ACACCGCTTTCGCCCCGCTCCGGGGAGCGGGGCGAAAGCGGTGTCCCGCGCGGGTGGCTCCTCCCGGAGCTGGAGCGGCTCCTTCGGGGCGGGCGGTGCGGTGCGCTCCGGTTCGAGCAGGGACAGGATCCGGGCGGCGACCTTCCGCTTGACCGGCAGGGGCGCCGCGCGCAGGGCGACGGCCCCGGCGACCGCGACCAGGCACAGGCAGTACAGGGCGACCACCCACGGCTTCGGCGGGCGGCCCGCGTACAGGCCGTGGATCAGCGCCGCGCACCAGGCGGGATAGGCGAGCATGTGCAGCGCCCGCCAGCGCGAGGCGATCCGCGCGGGGGAGGCGAAGGCGCTGCGCAGGGCCCCGGTGACACCTGTGGCGATCATGAGGAGGCCGGCGAGCGAGCCGAGGCCGATGAGCCCGGCGCTGCCGGACACGCCGAGGCCGAAGGGGAGCAGGGCACCGAGCAGGGACACGTGGTCGAGCGTGACCTTGACGGTGCCGTGCAGCAGCAGGAACGCGACGGAGGCGAGCGCCGTGGTGCGGTGCACGGCCTGGGCGAGCAGGCGCTGGCGCGAGCGCAGGAACAGGCGGTCCGTGGCGACCAGGCCCCAGACCACGGAGGCGGTGAGCGAGACCAGGCACAGGACGCCGGTGGTGAAGTCGAGCGCCGCGCGGAACTGGTCGCCGGCCGTGAGGACGAGCAGGGGTATCAGGAGCAGGGCTCCGGCCCCCAGGGCCCGTGAGGGCGGCAGGGAGCGGGGCGGTGCGGGCCGTGCCGCGGGCGGGAGGGAACGGCTCTTGCGATGGGGGTGCAGAGGGTTCATGGGGGCGGCTCCGAAGTGGTTCGGTCCCGCCGCATGCTAAGTCGCTCCATACCGGTGGGTACGGGGTTTGAGTTATTGCGTTGTTATCAAAGTGCGACACGATCTTGGTGTTGCCCCGATAGTGGGCGGTACGCGGAGTAATCCTTGGCCAATGGCTGGGGTCGCGGTGCCCGAGGGGTGTCCGGTAAAGCTCGTCGCGGGCCGCGCGGGCGCTGCGGTACCCTGACGCCATGCGTGCCGTACGCCTTCTGCTTAGCGGGCCGCGCTGATCAGTCCCGACCGCCGGTGAATCGCGGTCGGAATCGGCGCGGCGTCCCCTCCTGTGCGAGGGGCATTTTTGTTTGGCCAGGACGGCCCATTCCGCAGGCAGAGACGATCGATGGAGCTTTGAGGATCATGAGCGAGACGAATTCTGCTGCCGCCTCCGAGGTGGCCGCACCGCACCGCTATACGGCCGCTCTGGCCGCTGACATCGAGGCACGCTGGCAGGACTTCTGGGACGCCGAGGGCACCTACGAGGCGCCGAACCCGAGCGGCGACATGGCCGCGAAGGACGAGGCCGAGGCCGCCCTGGTCGCCCGGCCCAAGAAGTTCATCATGGACATGTTCCCGTATCCCTCCGGAGCGGGCCTGCACGTCGGCCACCCCCTGGGGTACATCGCCACGGACGTCTTCGCGCGCTTCCAGCGCATGACCGGGCACAACGTCCTGCACACCCTGGGCTTCGACGCCTTCGGCCTGCCCGCCGAGCAGTACGCCGTACAGACGGGCACCCACCCGCGGGTCTCCACCGAGGCCAACATCGAGAACATGAAGGCGCAGCTGCGCGCGCTGGGCCTGGGCCACGACAAGCGTCGCTCCTTCGCGACGATCGACCCGGACTACTACAAGTGGACCCAGTGGATCTTCGTCCAGATCTTCAACTCCTGGTACGACGCCGACGCCGGACGGGCCCGTCCGATCGCCGACCTGGTCGCCCAGTTCGCGAGCGGTGAGCGCGCCGTACCGGACACCACGCGCGCGTGGAGCGAGCTGGACGCCGCCGAGCGCGCCGAGGTGCTGAGCGGGTACCGCCTGGCCTACGCCTCCGACGCGCCCGTCAACTGGTGCCCCGGCCTGGGCACCGTCCTGGCCAACGAGGAGGTCACCGCCGACGGCCGTTCCGAGCGCGGCAACTTCCCCGTCTTCAAGGCCAAGCTGCGCCAGTGGAACATGCGCATCACCGCGTACGCCGACCGCCTGCTGGACGACCTGGACGCGCTGGACTGGCCCGAGGCCATCAAGCTGCAGCAGCGCAACTGGATCGGCCGCTCCGAAGGCGCCCGCGTGGCGTTCCCCGTGGGCACCGAGGGCGACGCCATCACCGTCTTCACCACCCGCCAGGACACCCTGTTCGGCGCGACCTACATGGTCCTGGCGCCCGAGCACGACCTGGTCGACAAGGTCGTCCCGGCCGCCTGGCCCGAGGGCACCCACGAGGTGTGGACCGGCGGGCACGCCACGCCGGCCGAGGCCGTCGCCAAGTACCGCGCCATCGCCGCCGCCAAGTCCGACGTCGAGCGCCAGGCCGACGCCAAGGAGAAGACCGGCGTCTTCACCGGCGTCTACGCCACCAACCCGGTCAGCGGCGAGCAGGTCCCGGTCTTCATCGCCGACTACGTACTGATGGGCTACGGCACCGGCGCGATCATGGCCGTCCCGGCGCACGACAGCCGCGACTTCGCCTTCGCGCGCGCCTTCCACCTGCCGATGCGCTGCGTGGTCGAGCCCTCCGACGACCGCGGCACCGACACCACGACGTGGGACGAGGCCTTCTCCTCGTACGAGGCGAAGCTGATCAACTCCTCGAACCAGGAGATCACCCTGGACGGCCTGGGCGTCGTCGACGCCAAGGCGCGCATCACCGGCTGGCTGGCCGCCCGCGGGATCGGCGAGGGCACCGTCAACTTCCGCCTGCGCGACTGGCTGTTCAGCCGCCAGCGCTACTGGGGCGAGCCCTTCCCGATCGTCTACGACGAGGACGGCGTCGCCCACTCGCTGCCCGAGTCGATGCTGCCCCTGGAGCTGCCGGAGGTCGAGGACTACTCCCCGCGCACCTTCGACCCGGACGACGCGGACACCTCTCCGGAGACGCCGCTGTCGCGCAACGAAGAGTGGGTCAACGTCACGCTGGACCTGGGCGACGGCCCCAAGAAGTACCGCCGCGAGACCAACACCATGCCCAACTGGGCGGGTTCGTGCTGGTACGAGCTGCGCTACCTGGACCCGCACAACGACCAGCAGTTGGTCGACCCCGCCGTCGAGCAGTACTGGATGGGCCCGCGCGAGGGGCAGCCGACCGGTGGCGTCGACCTGTACGTGGGCGGTGCCGAGCACGCGGTGCTGCACCTGCTGTACGCCCGCTTCTGGTCGAAGATCCTGTTCGACCTGGGCCACATCTCCTCCGCCGAGCCGTTCCACAAGCTGTACAACCAGGGCATGATCCAGGCCTACGTCTACCGGGACGCCCGCGGCTTCCCGGTGCCGGCCGCCGAGGTCGAGGAGCGCGACGGGGCGTTCTTCTTCGAGGGCGAGCCGGTCAAGCGCGAGCTGGGCAAGATGGGCAAGTCCCTGAAGAACGCCGTCACCCCGGACGAGATCTGCGACGAGTACGGCGCGGACACCCTGCGCCTGTACGAGATGGCGATGGGCCCCCTGGACGTGTCGCGCCCCTGGGACACGCGCGCGGTCGTCGGCCAGTACCGCCTGCTGCAGCGCCTGTGGCGTCTGATCGTCGACGAGTCGACCGGTGAGGTCACCGTCGCCGACACGGCCGAGGCCGACATCGACGAGGCGACCCTGCGCGCCCTGCACAAGGCCATCGACGGTGTGCGCCAGGACCTGGACGGCATGCGGTTCAACACCGCCATCGCCAAGATCACCGAGCTGAACAACCACCTGACGAAGGTGGGCGGCGCGGTGCCGAGGTCCGTCGCCGAGCGCCTGGTCCTGCTGATCGCGCCGCTGGCCCCGCACATCGCCGAGGAGCTGTGGCGCAAGCTGGGCCACACCGACTCGGTCGTCCACCAGGACTTCCCGGTCGCCGACCCGGCGTACGTCGTGGACGAGTCCGTGACCTGCGTCGTGCAGATCAAGGGCAAGGTCAAGGCGCGTCTGGAGGTCTCCCCGTCGATCTCCGACGCCGAGCTGGAGAAGGTCGCGCTGGCCGACGAGAAGGTCGTGGCCGCGCTGGACGGCGCGGGGATCCGCAAGGTGATCGTGCGGGCGCCGAAGCTGGTGAACATCGTCCCCGCGTAGCGGCATAGGGGTCTTCCCTTACGGGCAGGTTGGGGGTTCCGTTGGAACCTCCGGCCTGCCTTCTCCGTTTACGGTGGAAGAAGACGGCGGGCGGGCTGACGACGGAGAGGAGCGTCATGGGAGCGGTGGGCGCGATCGTGGCGCTGCTTTTCGTGCTGTTCTTGGTGCTGGGTGTGTACGCGACGGTGAAGGTGGCCCGAGCGGCCAAGCGTGGCGTGGACCGCACCATCCTGGAGGCCCGCCGCACGGTGGAGGACACCACGCTGCGCGCGAAGAGCTTCGCGCAGGTCGGCACCGCGGGCGAACTGGCCCAGCTGCGGCTCTCGTTGCGCACGTCCATGCGGTCCACGCAGGACGTGCTGCACGCGGGCGTGGCCGAGGACGCCTCGCTGAAGGAGTCCCTGGAGCTCTTCGACCGGCTCAGCGTCCACGGCCACGAGCTGGACGACGAGCTCCGGCGCCTGGAGCGCGACCCGGACAAGGCGGCGCTGGCCGAGCGGCTCCCCGACCTGCGGGAGCGCACGGCGCAGATCACCAAGGCGGCGGACTCGCTGCGGTGGTCGGCGCGCGACCGGGCCCGCAAGTTCGCCAGTGACGACCTGGACTCCCTGAGCACGCAGATCGACATGGAGGCCGGCGCGCTGCGGCACTGGACGACCGAGCCGGCGCCCGCGCAGGCTCCGCCCGCCTGGCCGGAGCCCGAGCCCGCGCCGGGCAAGGACGCCGAGCAGACCTGGTCCGACCCGTCCGGCTCCGACCGGGCGGCCCGCGCCCAGGAGCCGACCCAGCCCGCGATCGATCCGCCCGCCCCGAGGCCCGCGTATCCCTGGGAGAAGAAGACCAAGCCGGAGAGCACGACCTGATCCGTTGGTGACGCACGGAACCGGTGCCGAACCGGGCGAGCGGGGGCCGGGCTGCCGCCCGGGGGTCCAGGCGGGTAATCTCCAGCTCATGTCCCGCCATGTCGCGATCGTCACGGATTCAACGGCCTACCTGCCGCAAGGGACGATGGAGCGGCACAACATCACCGCGGTGCCCCTGACCGTGGTCCTTGGCGACCAGGCGCTGGAGGAGGGCACCGAGATCTCGGCCCGCTCCCTCGCCCTGGCGCTGCAGAAGCGGAAGCCCGTGACCACGTCCCGGCCCAGCCCCGAGGTCTTCGCCGAGACGTACCGGAAGGTCGCCGAGGCGGGCGCCACGGCCATCGTCTCGTTGCATCTGTCCGCGGAGTTCTCCGGTACGTACGACGCGGCGGTCCTCGCCGCGAAGGACGCACCGGTGCCGGTGCGGGTGGTGGACACCGGCATGGTCGCGATGGCCCTCGGCTTCTGCGCCCTCGCGGCGGCCGAGGCCGCGGAGGCGGGCGAGTCGGCCGAGGCGGCGGTGGCCGCCGCGGAGAAGCGGGCCGCGGGCACGTCCGCGTACTTCTACGTCGACACCCTCGACTATCTGCGCAGGGGCGGGCGCATCGGTGCCGCGCAGGCGCTGCTGGGCTCGGCGCTCGCCGTGAAGCCGCTGCTGAAGCTGGACGACGGCCGCATCGACATGCTGGAGAAGGTGCGGACGGCGTCGAAGGCGATCGCCCGGCTGGAGGAGATCGTGGTCGAGCGGGCCGGCACCGGCCGCGTCGACATCGCGGTGCACCATCTGGCGGCGCCGGAGCGCGCGTCGGACCTCGCGGACCGGCTGCGGGAGCGGGTGCCCGACCTCGCCGAGCTGCACGTCAGCGAGGTGGGCGCGGTGATCGGGGCGCACACGGGGCCGGGGCTGCTGGGCGCTGTGGTCTCGCCGTGCGAGCCGTGAGCCGCCGCTGAGGAGGCCTCCGACTCCCTCGTGTGGGTGACGGAGATATCCACAACTGCCGGGTAGTCCACGGTAATTGACCAAGATCAACAAGTATGTCCCGCGGTGTCTAACGTCGTTGGCATGGCACTTCGATCGACTTCGCGAGCATCTTCACGGTCGTCCTCACGGACCCCTTCCCGGACTCCGTCCCGGATCCCTTCCCGGTCGCCGTCACGGGCGCCGTCGCCGACCCGGACGACTTCGGCGACGAGCGGCCCAGGTCGCGGCCCCACGTCCGACGGCCGCGCACGCCACCACTCTGCGCGCGGCAGGGTCATGCGCAGACGTGCGGAGACGGAAGCGGTGCGCCTGCGGGCGCGCAGACTCTTCGCCGAGCCACAACCCCCGCCGCCCTCGCCCCGGTTGGACGTGGTGCCGCAGGATGCGGAACTGCTGGAGGGAGCGCCGGAGACGCTGCCGGGGAAGGCGCCGGGGAAAGGGTGGGGCTGGGCGGACGGCCCGAGCGTCTCGACGACGGTGGCGGCGGCATCACGGGCGGCCGTGGGGGCGCCGCGGACGGCCGTGGCAGCCCCGCAGGCGGACACCTCCGAGGAAGAGTGGGAGGAGGCAGGGAGGGCGCAAGCGGAACCTCCTGGAGCGCCGCTGTCCTCGCCGCAGTCGATGCCTTCGCGGCGGGAGCGGGCGGCGCTCGCCGTCCGGGAGCGGCTGCCGGTGTGGCTGCAGTCGCGGTGCGGCATCGAGCGGCGCAGCGTGGTCGCGCTCGTCGTCCTCCTCGTGGTCGCCGGTGCCTTCGCCGCCCAGCACTTCTGGACGGGGCGGACCCAGCCCGTGCGGCCACCCGACGTGGTGCGTGAGGCGGGCGCCGCCCCGGACGAAGGCGCGGAGCCGGCGCCCTCGCCGGGGGCCCCGGTGAGGGCGCCGGCTCCGCGCCTTCGTCCGGGGC
>NZ_LIRJ01000324.1 GCF_001419745.1 Streptomyces silaceus
CGCGTAACTCCCTTACCCCACACCACACTTCCCCCGGCCCACCCACTCCCAAGGAGCCACCACCATGCGCATCACCGTCTTCGGAGCAGCCGGCAACTCGGGCAGCCGCGTCGTCGCCGAGGCCCTCTCCCGCGGCCACGAGGTCACCGCCGTCGTCCGCGACGCCGCCCGCTTCCCCGCGCTGCACCCGGGCGCCACGCACCGCACGGGTGACGCCAAGAATCCGTCCGAGGTAAGGGAGTTGAGCGCGGACCAGGATGTGGTCGTCAACGCGACCAGACCGTCCCCCGGCCACGAGGCCGACCATCCCGCCATCTCCAGGTCACTCCTGGCGGGCCTGGCCGGAACGGGCGTCCGGCTCCTGGTCATCGGCGGCGCCGGCAGCCTGACGGTCCCCGGCACGGAGGGCGTCCTCGCGATCGACGACACGCGCTACATTCCCACGGCCTGGCGCGCCATCGCCTCGGCGTCCACCGCCCAGTACGACGCGGTCCGCACGACGGACACGGACGTCGACTGGACCTATCTGAGCCCCGCCGCCCTCTTCGAACCGGGCGTACGCACGGGCGAGTTCCGCCTCTTCAAGGACGAACTCCCGGTGGCCGCGGACGGCACCTCGTCCATCTCGATGGAGGACCTGGCGGTGGCCCTCCTGGACGAGGCCGAATCCCCGACCCACTCCCGCACCCGCTTCGCGGTCGGCTACTGAGCCAGGACCCACGGGACGACCGAGCCCCACCCCGCCCCGCGCGCAGCTTCGTCGCGCGGGGCGGGGTGGGGCTTCGGCGTGCAGGAACGGGCCGGAGCACCAGGTACCCCCGCCCGCCACAACCCGCCGGCCTCGCCGCTACTTCGCGGGGAGCTTCCAGACCGCCGGGTCCGCGCCGTCCTTCTCCGCCCAGTGGACCTCAAGGGACTTGGCGCCCGCCGGGACCAGGTACGTCTCGCAGAGGACGTGGCTCTCGCCCTTCTTCCAGCCCTCCAGGTCCAGCTTGTCCTCGCAGCCCGCGGCGTCCTCGGCGGCGCCGATGAGGAGACCGCCGCGCGCGCCGTCCGCGTAGATCTCCGTGGTGTCCGGGGCGTCGGGCGTGTCCGTGAGGGGGGCGCCGCCCTTGTGCGTGTACTTCAGGTGGGCGGTCGCCGCGACCAGGCCCTCGGCACGCTTGGGGTCGGAGACCAGCTTCTTGGTCTCCGCCTCCGTGGCCAGGTCGACCTTCTCGGCGGCGACGTCGTACGTGACCGTGCCGTCGCCCTCCTTCACCTTGCCCGTGGTGCTCTCGCCGGCCGCCAGCGCGGGCGCCTCCTTCGGCTTGGCCTGGGACGAGGCGGCGTCGGACTTCGCGTTGTCGTCCGACTTCTTGTCGTCACCGCCGCCACAGGCGGTCAGCGCGAGGGCGAGCACGGCGACGGGGGCGGCCGCGCGCAGCGCGGTCTTGCGGTAGAGCAAAGCGATCTCCTGGCAGAGGGTGGACCCGCCGGGCCCGCGGGTTCGATCCTCGCGAGCGGCAGGAAGAGCCGTCAGCCTATGAGCCGGTCACAGGGTGCGTCGAGATCGTTACGCTCCATCGCGTACGCGGAGTTGGCGATTGCAATGCCTTGCGGGTGGGGAGCGGCTGGGGCGCCCGGTGCGGGTCCTTTCGGTGTCGCGCACCTTTACTTGCGTAAATCGCGGGGGTTTTGCGCGCAGTCCCGATCCCAAACGCCTCGCGCCCAACCGCGGCATTTACAGTCGCATTTCACTTCATTGCGGGCCACCGCGGGCCGCCGTACCGAGGTAACAGTCGCACAACGCATGAGAGTTGGGCGCCGGTCACCCGGCGCCCAGCCCTCTTCGCTGCAAAGGTCCCGTCAAGAGTGCGAAGAAACCGTGACGGGGAGGGAGGTCGTGTCAGGCCATGTCCCGCCGCGTCAGGCCGTGTCAGGTCTTCGCCGTCCTGCGGCCCCGCGAACCACCGCTGCCCCGCGAACCACTCCTGCCCTTCGGGCCCTTCGAGCCCTTCGTCCCGTTCGGCCACAGCCTCGGACGTCGCTTCGCCGCCAGGTCCTCCACCCAGCCCACGGCCAGGACCATCAGGCCGATCAACGGCCAGACCAGGACCGTCATCCACAGCATGTACGTCGTGTCCAGGGCCGAGCTCCAGCGCTCGTCCTCCATGAACGGCAGGTCGTACGCCTGGTCGATGATCGGCACCGTCGCCATGATCAGGAAGTTGTGCCAGAGGTAGATCGTGACGGCCCTGTTGTTGGAGAGCATCACCAGCTTGTCCCACTTCGCGAGGCGGCCCGGCAGTTCCTGCCACGACGGCGCGTACTGGAGCAGGATGACGACGAACCCGAAGGACCAGGTCGCCTGCGCCAGCGGGATGTCGTTCAGGTCCCAGCCGTCCGGGCCCAGATGACCCGACGCCCACCACAGGCCGAAGGCCATGATGAGGGCCGAGACCGACACCGCGAGGTAGCGCGGCACGCGTGCCAGCACGCCCTCCTGGTGCGCGAAGCCGAGCACCCAGCAACTGCCGTACACCGCGAAGTCCGAGATCGTGTTGCCCGTCTCGCCGGGGATCGTGACGACGCCCGTGCCGACCACCGCCGTCAGCGCGAGCGGGGCGAACAGCGTCGCCCACGGAAGCCTCCGGAACGCCCACAGCAGCAGCGGCGAGGCGATCACGAACCACAGATACGCGCGGATGTACCAGAGCGGGCCCGCCGCCTGCGCGGGCCAGGTGTCCTCCAGGAGGCCCGCCTTGTCCCCCAGGTTCCAGGGAAAGGGCGGCGCCCCCACCGGGAAGACGTAGTTGAGCATGCTGAGCAGGCCCCACGTGCCGCCGTGGTCCGGGTCCTCGGAGACGTTCCACCCGCCCGCGAACAGCAGGGCGAGCGCCACCGCGCTGAACACCCACATGGGCGGCAGGAGCCGGCGGATGCGCCCCCGGATCACGCCCCACGCCGGGCGCTTGAGCGAGCGCGCCATCAGCGAGCCCGCGAGCGCGAACATCACGCCCATGGAGGGGAAGATGATCGTCAGCCAGGCCCAGCCGAACAGGTGGTAGACGACGACGCGGACGAGCGCGAGCGAGCGCAGGAGGTCGAGGTAGCGGTCGCGTCCGCCGCCCCCGCCCGACTCACCTGCCGCCGGGGCCGGGGCAGCCGGGCCAGCGGCGGAGACCGGACCAGCGACGGAGGTCGGCCCCGGCACCGGCGCGGAGTGCGCGGGCGGCGCCGGAGGGGCCACCGGAGCACCGGGGTACCCCACCTGCTGCGCCGGCATCTGCGGCAGCGGCCGCGTCCCCCCGGGTACGTGACTGTGACTCATGCGACGGGCCTCCGTTCACGGCCGCCGGTCCGCTGTCGCGGGATGGAACCGGGCGCCTCCACCACTCCCGTGCGCCGGAGCTTCTGCCAGCGAAGGCGGCCTCCGGTGAGAGCGGTGATCCAGGACTGCAGCAGCACGACGTACATCAGCTGCCGATAGAGGATCTGCTGGAGGGGCAGCGAGATCAGATGGGTCATGCGTTCCCGGTCGAGCCGGAACGCGTACGCGGCGCACACCGCCTGCACGGCGAGCACGCCGAGCCAGGCGGCGACGGTCTTCTGGGTGGGGCCGAAGACCAGGCCGTAGAGCAGGAACACGTCGATGAGGGGCGCGAGCAGCGGGGCGAGCACCATGAAGAGCGAGACCAGCGGCAGCCCGACCCGGCCGAAGCGGCCCGATGGCCCCTTCTCGACGACCGCGCGGCGGTGCTTCCAGATCGCCTGCATCGTGCCGTACGACCAGCGGTAGCGCTGGGACCAGAGCTGCTGGACGGACTCCGGGGCCTCGGTCCAGGCGCGGGCCCGCTCCGCGTAGACGACCCGCCAGCCGTCGCGGTGCAGGGCCATGGTGATGTCGGTGTCCTCGGCGAGCGTGTCGTCGCTCATGCCGCCGACCCGCTCCAGCGCCGAGCGCCGGAAGGCGCCGACCGCGCCGGGGATGGTCGGCATGCAGCGCAGCATGTCGTACATCCGCCGGTCGAGGTTGAAGCCCATCACGTACTCGATGTGCTGCCAGGCGCCGATCAGCGAGTCCCTGTTGCCGACCTTCGCGTTGCCCGCGACGGCGCCCACGCGCGGGTCGCCGAAGGGCTGCACGAGCTCGCGGACGGTGGACTCCTCGAAGACCGTGTCGCCGTCCATCATGACGATGAGGTCGAACCGTGCGTTGGCGATGCCGCGGTTGAGGGCGGCGGGCTTGCCCGCGTTCTGCTGGCGCACCACGCGTACGTTCGGCAGGCGCAGGCCCTCGACGATCCGCGCCGTGCCGTCCGACGAGCCGTCGTCGATGACGACGACCTCGATGGGATGGTCGCTCGCCATCAGGGAACGGACCGTCGCCTCGATGCACTTGGCCTCGTTGTACGCCGGTACGAGGACGGAGACCGGCTCCGTGATCGGCTGCCCCCAGCTGAAGCCGCGTCTGCGCACCCGGCGCGCGTGCACCGCCGACAGCAGCAGCATCAGGCCGAAGCGGGTGAAGACCAGCACGCCGATGACGGCGAGCGCGACGACGAGGCCGTCGGTGATGTGCTCGGAGGCGCCGACCAGGAAGACCCAGGCCTTGCCCTTCCACAGCTCGACGCCGGTGACCCGCGTGTGCGCGCTGGGGGCGTCGAGTGCCTCGGTGAGGTTGCCGAACTCGTAGCCCTGCTTCTGCAGTTCGGGCAGGAAGCGGTCGAGCGCGGCGACGGTCTGGGAGCGGTCGCCGCCGGAGTCGTGCATGAGGACGATGGCGCCCTCGCCGCCCCTGGGCGTGGCACGGCGGATGATCTCGTCGACGCCGGGGCGCTTCCAGTCCTCGCTGTCGGTGTTGTTGACGACGGTGAGATAGCCGCGGCCGCCGATGTACTTCGTCACCGGATAGGACTTGTCGTCCATGGCGTCGGCGAACGAGGAGTACGGCGGCCGGAACAGCGAGGTCCGGATGCCCGCCGCGCCGGCCAGCGCGAGCTGGTTCTGCGAGAGCTCCCAGTCGATGCGGCTCGTGGACTGGTAGGAGAGGTCGGGGTGGTTGAAGGTGTGCAGGCCGACCTCGTGGCCCTCGTCGACCATGCGCCGGACGAGGTCCGGATGGCGCGAGGCCATGGTGCCGGTGACGAAGAAGACTCCGTGCGCGCGGTGTTCCTTCAGGACGTCGAGGACCTTGGGGGTCCACTCCGGGTCCGGGCCGTCGTCGAAGGTCAGCAC
>NZ_LIRJ01000325.1 GCF_001419745.1 Streptomyces silaceus
ATGCCGGGCCGGGCGGGCCCCTCGGCACAATGGGCGCATGACCTCACGCGCGCTCACGGTCGGCTTCGACCTCGACATGACCCTCATCGACTCCCGGCCCGGCATCAGGGAGGCCTACCGGGCGCTCTCCGCCGAGACGGGGACATACATAGACGCCGATCTCGCCGTCACGCGCCTCGGGCCGCCGCTGGAGCAGGAGCTGCGCGAGTGGTTCCCCGAGGACCGGATCGAGGAGATGGCCGACCGCTACCGTGAGATCTACACCACATACGCGATCACGCCGACCCTCGCGATGCCGGGGGCCCGTGAGGCCGTCGCGGCGGTGCGCGCGCTCGGCGGACGGGCGATCGTGGTGACCGCCAAGCACGAGCCCAACGCGAAGCTGCATCTGTCGCACCTCGGCATCGAGGCCGACGCGGTCATCGGCTGGCTGTGGGCGGAGGCGAAGGCCGAGGCGCTGCGGGAGCACGGTGCGTCGGTGTACGTCGGGGACCACACCGGTGATGTACGCGGCGCGCGTACGGCGGGCGCGCTGTCCGTCGCGGTCGAGACCGGGCCGTGCGACGCAGCGGAACTGCGCGCGGCGGGCGCGGACGTGGTCCTCGGCGGGCTGACGGAGTTCCCCGCCTGGCTCGCCGGGTACGCCGCGGAGCGGGCCGCTAGCTAGCGCTCGACCTGGCCTGCCGCCGCTGGACGGCGATGCCGCGCAGCACGCCGGCCGCCGCGATGAGGAACCCGATCCCCATCAGCATGCACACCGCGTACGCGAGGGACGGGAAGGGCTCGGTGCCCAGGAACAGCGGGGCGACTGTGACCAGTGTGGCCACCGCGCCGATGAAGAAGACGATTGCTCCGGTCCGGACCATGCCGTCGCCCGGACCGGCCGAATTCGCTTGGGTTTTGTCACGCACCCGACCAGGGTAGTTCCCAGCGCGTAGGAAGAATCCGGGGACGTCTTGTCACCGGCCCCCGGACCAATAGTCTTGGTGCCGGCGGGTCAGACGACCCGCTGTAGTGCTATCCAGAGCCGTTTTTCCGCCCGTCGCACCGGAGGGGCGGAATCGGCATAGACGAGTACGAGGACGAGGACTTCACGTGCCTACCGGCAAGGTCAAGTGGTTCAACAGCGAGAAGGGCTTCGGCTTTCTCTCCCGCGACGACGGCGGCGACGTCTTCGTGCACTCCTCCGTACTGCCCGCCGGCGTCGACACACTCAAGCCCGGCCAGCGCGTGGAATTCGGTGTGGTCGCGGGGCAGCGCGGCGACCAGGCCCTGTCGGTGACGATCCTCGACCCGACCCCGTCGGTGGCCGCCGCCCAGCGCCGCAAGCCCGACGAACTGGCGTCGATCGTCCAGGACCTGACGACGCTGCTCGAGAACATCACGCCGATGCTGGAGAAGGGCCGCTACCCGGACAAGGCGTCGGGCGCGAAGATCGCGGGCCTGCTGAGGGCGGTCGCCGACCAGCTGGACGTGTGACCCCAGGGCCGGGCGGGCCGACGCGGGCCCGCCCGGTGACCGGTCACGGGAACGCGAGCGCGCCCGGTGCGAGCGCGGGCACGAGCCCTTCGGCCGCCGCCCGCGTCAGCAGCCCGCGGACCGCCGCGTAGCCGTCCTCGCCGAGGTCGGCGGTGAATTCGTTGACATAGAGCCCGATGTGCTGGTCCGCGACCGCCGGGTCCATCTCCTGGGCGTGCGCCAGGACGTAGGGCCGGGAGGCCTCCGGGTCGTCCCAGGCCATGCGGACCGAGGTGCGGGCGGTGTCCGCGAGGGTGCGCAGCACGTCCTCGCCCAGCGACCGCCTGGCGATGATCGCGCCCAGCGGGATCGGCAGCCCCGTGGTGTTCTCCCAGTGCTCGCCCATGTCGGCGAGGCGGTGCAGGCCGTAGTCCTGGTACGTGAACCGCGCCTCGTGGATGACCAGGCCCGCGTCGACCTTGCCGTCGCGCACCGCGGGCATGATCTGGTCGAAGGGCAGCACCACGATCTCGCCGACCCCGCCGCCGGTGAGCGTGTCCGCGGCCCAGAGCCGGAAGAGCAGATACGCCGTCGACTTCTCGCTCGGCACGGCGACCGTTCTGCCCGTGAGGTCGGCGCCGGGCTCCCGGGTCAGGACGAGCGGCCCGCAGCCCCGGCCGAGCGCGCCGCCGCAGGGCAGCAGCGCGTACTCGTCGAGGACGTAGGGCAGGACGGCGTACGACACCTTCAGGACGTCGAGGTCGGCGTCGGACGCGGTGGCCGTACCGGTCGCGGCGCGCTCGGCGATGCCGTTCGTGATGTCGATGTCCGCGAACGTGACGTCGAGCGCGGGGGCGGCGGGCACCCGGCCGTGCGCCCAGGCGTCGAAGACGAACGTGTCGTTGGGGCAGGGCGAGTACGCGATGCGCAGGGGGCGGCCGGGGGCCGCGGCCGGGGTCTCAGTCATGTGTGTTCCAACTCCTCAGGACCGGCGCGAACTTCCCGAACGCGTCGCTCAGCGCGGTCAGCGCGTCGCCGATCCGCCAGGCGTCGCGGTCACGCGGGCCGACGGCGTTGGAGACCGCGCGGACCTCCAGGACGGGCAGGCCGCGCAGGACGGCCGCCTCGGCGACGCCGAAACCCTCCATCGCCTCGGCCAGGGCGCGCGGATGGCGCCGCCGCAGCTCGGCGGCGCGCCCGGCGCTGCCGGTCACGGTGGAGACGGTCAGGACGGTGCCGGTCGCACCGCCGCAGGCGTCCGCGACATCCCGTACGAGGGAACGGGGCGGACGGTGGGTGACGGCGCCGAAGCCGAGCTCGGTGACGGGCGCGAACCCGTCGGGGGTCTCGGCGCCCAGGTCGGCGACGGTGATCTCGTCGGCGACCACGAGCGAGCCGACGGGCGCGTGGGGCTGGAAGCCGCCGCCGATGCCCGCGGAGACCACCAGGCCGTACGCGGCGGCGCCGAGGCGCAGGGAGGTCGCCGCGGCGGCCGCGGCGGGGCCCACCCCGACGGCGACCACGTCGATGCCGTCACCGGCGGGCAGCCCCCGCGCCACCGCGTCCCGCTCGGCGGGGACGGCGGTGGCGACCAGGACGCGCGGGCCGGACGGCGACGGGGACGGCACGGTCAGGAGTCGGAGTCCTTCTCGAACTTGAACGACCACAGGCCCGTGGCCTTGGAGCCGGAGTCCTTGCCGCCTTCGAGGAGGCTGACGGTCGACTGCTTGCCGCCACCGCCGTACTGCTGGTTGAAGAAGACGCTGCCCGGGATGACCACGTACGTCTTCTTGCTGGACTCGGTCAGCGGCTGACCGTTCATCAGCAGCGTCCAGCCCTTCTCCGCGATCTCCGGGTCGACGCCGAAGCGGACCTTCTCGTCCGGGTCCACCTTGATGGACTTGACGTCCTTGTCCTGGAGGCAGGACTTCAGCTGGGAGTTCTTCAGCTCCTTGCCGTCGTTGTAGCAGGAGGCTTCCGTGTTCACCGACTTGCTGCCGACGGTCACGGTGGCAAGCGGCGTCGGCTTGTCACAGGCCGAGAGGACGAGGAGTCCGGCGGAGACGGCGCCAAGGGCGGCCACGGTGCGGCGGCGGCGCGCCGCGCGGTTCACATTCGCGGCTCCGCCGCGGAGCAGGGAGGTCATGGGCGAAGGCTATCGGGCACGTCGGGGGGTCCCGTTACGCGGGGGTCGCGGGCGTGCCGCGCGGTCAGGCCACCCGGGGGCGGCGCCGGCCGCCCTGGCGGGCCGCCGCGAGCAGACCGCGGACGGTCGACAGCCAGCCGGCGGCGACGATGGCCGCCGCCACCGAGAGCCCCAGCGCCCCGTTCAGCGGCAGGGCGATGCCGATGGCGCCGCCGACCACCCAGGCGACCTGGAGCAGCGTCTCGGAGCGGGCGAAGGCGGAGGTGCGGACCTGCTCGGGCACGTCCCGCTGGATCAGGGCGTCCAGGGACAGCTTGGACAGGGCCTGCGCGAAGCCCGCGCAGGCGCCGAGGCAGGCGACGCCCACCGCGCCGAAGAACAGCGCGGCGGTGACCGCGACGCCCAGGACCACCGCGACGACGGTCACGATGATGATCTCCGGGGCCCGTGACTTCAGCCAGGCGCCGACGGCCGTGCCCAGCGCGTTGCCCGCGCCCGCCGAGACGCCGACGATGCCGAGGGAGACCGCCGCGCTCTGCCCGGCGAGCGGGTGCTCGCGCAGCAGGAACGCCAGGAAGAAGATGAGGAAGCCGGAGAGGCAGCGCAGCGAGGCGTTGGCGGCCAGGGCGTGGGTGACGGCCGGGCCGACCGTACGCAGCCCGAGGCGGCGCTTGCGGGTGGTGTCGGCGGCGGCCTCCGCGCGGGCGTGCAGATGCAGGTGCTCCTCGTCGGCGGCGAGCAGCGCCTTCGCCTCGCCCTTGGCCGAGTCGACCTTGCGGGGCAGCGAGAACGACAGGAACATGCCCGACACGAAGATCACGAAGGCGCAGAAGAGGGGCCAGCGCGGCCCGACGGCCTGCAGCCCGGCGCCGACGGGCGCGGCCACCGCGGTGGCGAGCAGGCCGCCGAGAGTGACCCGGGAATTGGCCTTGACCAGGGAGAACCGGGGTGGCAGGAGCCGTGGCACGACGGCGCTTCTGACCACTCCGTACGCCTTGGAGGCGACGAGCACGCCGAGGGCGGCGGGGTAGAGCTCCACGCTGCCGGTGGCGACCGCGCCCGAAAGGACCAGCGCCAGCAGGGCGCGGGCCAGCATCGCGCCGGCCATCGCGGCGCGGCGGCCGTGCGGCAGCCGGTCCAGGAGCGGACCGATGACGGGGGCGAGGAGGGTGAAGGGCGCCATGGTGATGGCGAGGTAGAGCGCGACACGGCCGCGGGCCTCGTCCGTCGGCACGGAGAAGAAGACGGTGGAGGCGAGGGCGACGGTGATCATGACGTCACCCGCGCCGTTCACCGCGTGCAGCTCGATCAGTTTGCCGAGGCCCGACTCGCCCGCGCCGTGGGCGTGCGTCGCCTTGCGGATGCCCCGGGCCGTGCCGGTGAACGGCAGGTGGAGCGCCCGTCCCAGCGCACGCGCGGTCCGTCTCGCCGGACCGGGCGAGACGATTCCTGCGGACGCCGACCTTGTGGGGGCCACCTCGTCATAGTGCCCCCTGGGGGGCGCCGCTAGTGCGAATTGCGCGTGGCGGGCGGGGAAAACGCCGCCGGCGGCGACGCGGCACGCCAGCGGCGCGGACCCGGTCGGCTACGTCGGTGTAGGCCCAGGGGCCAGGAGAAGGTAGCGTGCGTAGCGCGCCTGCGGCGTTCGTTCTCGGCCGCGCGCCTCTCGGTCATCCCGCAGAATGGGTGACGTAGGTGCGCCCGAGGACGTCGGGCGCGGACGTCGACGCGGCCCCCTGGTCCGCTCCGTCCGCACCCCCGCGTAAGGGTGGCGCACTCGTGAGACGGCGTAGGAGAGAAGCGATACTTGTGAGCGCAGCGACAACGCGAAGCCGTACCCCGCGCACCCCGCGTACCCCGGACCGCCTGTGCGCCGAGGCGGTCGGCCTGGCGCGTGCCGCGGCCGAGGAGGCCGCCGCGCCCGGTGTGGTCGGCGAGCATGTCGAGGTCGTCGTGGAGGGCGACCGCGTCGTCACGCACCTCTTCGAGTGCAAGGAGTTCGGCTACCGCGGCTGGCGCTGGGCGGTGACGGTGGCCCGTGCCTCGCGGGCCAAGGTCGTCACGCTCGACGAGACGGTGCTGCTGCCGGGTCCCGACGCGCTCCTGGCCCCCGAGTGGGTGCCGTGGAGCGAGCGGCTGCGGCCGGGTGACATGGGCCCCGGCGATCTGCTCCCCACGGACGCGGAGGACCTCCGGCTGGAGCCGGGCTTCTCCGGCGAGGAGGAGCCGCCGCCGAACGCCGCGGTGTCCGAGGAGATGGCCGAGCTGGTCGAGGCGGAGGACGCCGAGGTCACGGCGGGTCCGCCGGCCGAGCTGCCGGTCGCGCCGGCGCGGGGTTCCATCACGTCGGTCGCCGACGAGCTGGGCATGCGGCGGGCGCGGGTCCTGTCGCGGTACGGGCTGCACATCGCGGCGGACCGCTGGGACGAGGCGTACGGGGCGAAGACCGCGATGGCGCAGGCGGCGCCCGCGGGGTGTGTGAGCTGCGGCTTCCTTGTGCCGATCGGCGGCTCGCTCGGACAGGCGTTCGGCGTGTGCGCCAATGAGTTCGGTCCCGCGGACGGGCGGGTCGTGTCCCTCTCGTACGGCTGCGGGGGGCACTCGGAGGCGGCGGTCATGCCGAAGCCGCCGCGGCCGGCGCCGCCGGTCCTGGACGAGACCCGGGTCGACGTCCTTCCCCTGCGGCCCGCGGCGGACTCCGGCTCGGTGAGCGCGGAGGGGCCGAGCGAGGACCTCGGCCACTCCTAGTCCCGGCAGCGGGTGACGGGCGGGGCGAGGGGGCGGTGCCCCCTCACCGGCTCCTCCTGCGGCCCTCTCCGCGGCTTCTCCTGTGGGGCCTCTGCGGCTCCTCCCGTGGTCCCTCCACGGCTCCTCCCGCGGCGTTTTCCTCGTGCGTCGCCGCTTCGCGGCGTTTTCCCCGCC
>NZ_LIRJ01000326.1 GCF_001419745.1 Streptomyces silaceus
GCACGGCACACATCGTCGTCGTCGACGACGATGTGTGCCGTGCCGGTCGGGGTCTCGACGGTGCGCAGCAGGTCCGTGTCGACGCCGGACTGCTCCAGCGAGGTGCGCAGCTGGGTGCCGAAGGCGTCGGTGCCGACCGCGCCGATCATCGAGACGGTGGCGCCCGCGCGGGCCGCGGCGACGGCCTGGTTGGCGCCCTTGCCGCCGGGGACCGTGCGGAACTCGCGTCCCGTGACGGTCTCTCCGCGCTCCGGGGCCTTGGCGACGTACGCGACGAGGTCCATGTTCGCGCTGCCGAGGACGGCGATGTGGGGGGTCTTCGTCGGGTCTGTCATGGGCGGTGTGCCTCCCGGGCGGTGAGTTCTGCGAGGGTGTCGAAGCCGATGCCGTCGAAGTCGCCGATGGACGTGGCGAGCCGGTTCTTGAGGGGGGCCGTCCAGCGGTCGGGGATCCGGTCCGGGCGGCCGGCCAGCAGACCGGCGACCGAGCCGGCGGTCGCGCCGTTGGAGTCGGTGTCCCAGCCGCCGGAGACGGCGCGGGTGATGGAGCCGGTGAAGTCGCCGTCGGCGTGGGTGAGGGCGGCGGCGAGCAGGGCGGTGTTCGGGATGACGTGCACCCAGTGGTGGGTGGCGTACCGCTCGTGGAGACGGTCCACGACGGCGTCGAAGTCCTGTGTGTCCTCGGCCAGTTGGATCGCGTGCCGGACGGCCGCGGCCAGGCGGGAGTCCGGGGGGATCGCGGCGAGGCCCGCGCGCAGGCAGCGGTGCACGTCCGCGTGTCCGGCCGCCGCCTGCGCGAGGGTGGCCGCCGCGAACATCGCGCCGTAGACGCCGTTCTCCGTGTGGGTCAGGGTCGCGTCGCGGTACGCCTGTGCGGCGGCGGCCTCCGGGGCGCCGGGGTTCGTCCAGCCGTGCACGTCGGCGCGGATGAGGGCGCCGATCCACTCGCGGAAGGGGTTGCGGTGGGTGGCGGTGTGCGGGGGCTCGATGCCGTCGAGCAGGTTGCGGTACGCGACGCGTTCCGCGGTGAACGTGCGGCCCGCGGGGAGTTCGTCGAGCCAGAGCCCTGCCACGTCCGTGGTGGTGAAGGTCCGCCCGTGGCGCTGGAGGAGGACGAGGCCGAGGAGGGGGTAGTTGAGGTCGTCGTCCTCCGGCATGCCGTCGATGTTCTCGGCGAGGGAGGTCTTCGCGGAGCGCCTGTTCCAGGGGTACGTGGCCCTCAGCTCGGGCGGGACGCCTCTCTCCGTGAACCAGGTGTGGAGGGGCCAGTTTCCCGCGGCCCGGGCGAGGGCGCGGATGCCGTTCAGGGGGAGCTTCTCGACCGGCTTGCCGAGGAGGCAGCCGGCGGCTCTGCCGAGCCAGGCGGCGTGGAGGCGGTGCCGTAGGTCGCGCGGGGCCCGGGGCGCCTTGGCCGGCATGTCCCACGTGCCCTGCGGCGCGCCTGCCCACGACGGGACGGCCAGCTCGTCCAGCAGCTGTTCCGCCAGGGCCCGCAGGTGGGGTGGTGCCGGGGTCGGGGACGCGCCCGCCGCCGGGGGAGCCGGATGGCCGCCCGCGTCCAGCCAGCGGGTGCGTACCGATGCCGTGTCGCGGCCCTCCTGTTCCCACTGGGCGAGTTCGTGGCCGATCAGGTCCTCCGGCTGGACCCAGGTCAGGCGGATCATCGGGGGGCCGTCAGGGCCGCGAAGGCCGACTCGTGGGCGCGGCGGCGGCGTACGTCGCGGGCGAAGATCTCCTCGGTGATCTCCGTGAGCGCGGTCGCCGGGGCGTGCAGGTCGAGGCGGCTGGCCTCGGCGACCCGCTTGGCCCAGTCCGCGGGGATCGCCGCCTCGCCGCGCAGGGCGCCCGCGAGCGCGCCGCCCATGGTGGCGATGGAGTCGCAGTCGCGGCCGTAGTTGACCGCGCCGAGGACCGTGCGGCGGTAGTCGGCCTCGCCGACCAGGAGCATGCCGAGGGCGACGGGGAGCTCCTCGATGGCGTGCAGGCGGGAGGGGCGGCGGGCGCCGAGGGAGGGCGCGCGGTAGTCGGGGCCGACCGTGTCGAAGGGGGCGACGGCGGCGCGGATCGGGGCCAGCGCCGTCTCGAAGTCCCGGTGCCCCGCGGCCGCTTCGGCCACCGCCTCGATCGCCGCGCGCGTGCCGTCCTTCGCGAGGCCCAGGCACGCCTCGACCACGGACTCCGCGGTGGCGCCCGGCGCGCAGGCCGCCGCGACGCCCGCCGCGAAGACGCCCGCCGCCTCCCGGCCGTACGAGGACTGGTGGGCGCCCGCCACGTCGAGCGCCTCGGCGTACGCGGCCGCCGGGTTGGCCGCGTTGACCAGGCCGACCGGCGCCATGTACATCGCGGCGCCGCAGTTGACGATGTTGCCGGTGCCGGCCTCGCGCGGGTCGACGTGGCCGTAGTGGATGCGGGCGACGAGCCACTTCTCGGCGAGGAAGATCCGTTGCAGGGGGAGGGCCTCGGCCTCCAGCTCCGGGATCCAGCGCGGTGTCGTCATCAGGTCGGGGACCAGGTGCTCGGCGACGGAGTAGGCGTCGAGGTGGTCGCGGACGGCGGCGTACACGCGCACGAGCGCGTGGGTCATCAAGGTGTCGTCGGTGACGTGCCCGTCGCCCTTGTGGTACGGCGCGATGGGGCGTGCGGTGCGCCAGCGGTCGCCGTTCCAGGGGCCGACGATGCCCTGGACGCGGCCGCCGTGCCGCTCGGCGATCTGCTCGGGGGCGTACCCCTCGACGGGGCCGCCGAGCGCGTCGCCGACCGCGGCCCCGACGAGGCTGCCCGTGATGCGGTCGGACAGCGGCGGCTCACTCCGCGGTTCAGTACGTGGCGTCATGGTCGTCATGCCGGGATTGTCCACCTGGAGTGGCCAGTTCCGTGTCTGCCAGGTGCCCGGCGAGTTCCACCAGGTCGGTGCCCGCGAGACGGGGGAGCGCGCAGCCCGAGAGGGTGCGGCAGGCGTCCCGCCAGGCCTCGGGGATCGCGGCCGCCGTGCCGAGGACGCCGGTCAGCGCCCCGGCGAGCGCGGGGGCGGAGTCGGCGACGCGCGACAGGCAGGCGGCGGCGGGCACCGCCTCGGCGATGCGGCCGCGCGCGGCGGTGGTCAGGGCGAGGGCGACCGGGACGGTCTCGGCGGCGGCGATGCCGTAGCTGTAGACGTGGTCGACGATCTGGTGCTCCAGGAGGGGGACGAGCGCGAAGGCGCCGTCGTCCGGCTGGGCGCGGGCGAGCTTCACGGCGTGGCGGGCGTTGCGGCCGATCTCGGTGTGGGCGGGGAGCTGGGCGAGGGCGGCGTCGACGGCGGCATCGGTGTCGGTGCCGTCGGCGGCCAGGGCGGCCGCGATCGCCGCGGCCATCGCGCGGGCGCCGTGCACGCCGTCGCCGTCCTGGGTGTAGCGGGCGTCGAACTCCGCGAGATCGGCTGCCCGTTCGGGGTCGCCGGGGTGGACGAGGGCGAGCACGCAGGCGCGTACGCAGGCCGCGTCGTCGAAGTAGTGCGGGTTGTCGTGGCCGGTGGCGGGCGGGCGCAGGCCCGCGGCGAGGTTGCCGAGGCCGGCGCGCACGGAGATGCGGGCGCGGAGGGGGAGGACGGCGGACGC
>NZ_LIRJ01000327.1 GCF_001419745.1 Streptomyces silaceus
CGGTCGGCGCCGACCGGAGGGCGTGTGTGAGGGGCCTCACCCGATGTGCGGGTCGGGCCCTTCCGCCGTCCGACGCGCAGGTGGGGGAGCCTTCACCGGCATATCCGGAGTGTCTCGTTCGGATGGTTTCTTCCGGAACGCGGGATTCGTGGAACTTCACTGGTGCGCCAGGAGTCTTCCGGGGTGAGGGCGGCCGGCAGCAGGCCGACCGCCGCATGGGGGAAGAACGAAGCGAACACGGGGGTGTTCCATCGTGACCGACATCATCGAGCGCATCACGGACCGCCTTGCGGGCGACGAGGACCAGAGCGCGGAGAAGGCCCCGGTGGACGGCGAACTGACGCCGTTCGTCGCGCCGTTGACCGTCCCGCCCGTCCTGCGCCCCGAGCACGGGGACGTGCGCGAGGAGACCGAGATCGCGCTGCGGCCGACCTGGGTGCGGCTGCACCCGCAGCTGCCGCCGACCCTGATGTGGGGCTATGAGGGCTCGGTGCCCGGCCCCACCATCGAGGTGCGGCGCGGACAGCGCGTCCGCATCGCCTGGACCAACCGCATCCCGGCGGGCGAGTATCCCGTCACCGCCGTCGAGGTGCCGCGCGGGGACCCGCGCGAGGACCCGCCGCCGAGCACCGAGCCCGGCCGCGCGGGCGTCGAGCCGAACAAGGACGTGGCGGCCCTGCCCGCCTGGTCGGTGACGCACCTGCACGGCGCGCAGACCGGCGGCGGCAACGACGGCTGGGCGGACAACGCGGTGGGCTTCGGCGACGCCCAGCTCTCCGAGTATCCGAACGACCACCAGGCGGTCCAGTGGTGGTACCACGACCACGCCATGAACATCACCCGGTGGAACGTGATGGCGGGTCTCTACGGCACCTACCTCGTCCGTGACGACGAGGAGGACGCCCTCCAACTCCCCTCCGGCGAGCGGGAGATCCCGCTGCTCGTCGCCGACCGCAACCTCGACACGGACGAGGGCGACGGCCGGCTGAACGGCCGCCTGCTGCACAAGACCGTCATCGTCGACCCGAAGAACCCGGAGACGGGCAAGCCGGTCTCCCTGCCCTTCTCCGGCCCGTACACCACGGTCAACGGCCGCATCTGGCCGTATGCGGAGGTGGACGCGGCCTGGTACCGCTTCCGCCTGGTCAACGCGTCGAACGCCCGGATCTACGACCTGGTGCTCATCGACGAGGACGACAACCCGGTACGGGGCGTCCTGCACCAGATCGGCAGCGACGGCGGGCTCCTGCCGCGTCCCGTGCCGGTCGACTTCGAGGGGGCGCTGCCCGCGCTCACCGTCGCGCCGGCCGAGCGCATGGACCTCCTCGTCGACTTCCGGGGGCTCGCGGGCCAGCGGCTGCGCCTGGTCAACAAGGGCCGCGACCAGGCGCCCGGCGTGCCCGACCCGGCGAACGACGTGCGCTATCCGCAGGTCATGGAGTTCCGGGTGGGCGAGTGCGCCGAGCCGGACACCTTCGAGCTGCCGGAGATCCTCTCGGGTTCGTTCCGTCCGCTCACGCACGACGTCCAGCACGGCCACCGGCTCGTCGTGCTGACCCCGCCCGCCACCAAGGGCGGGGGCGGTCACCCGGAGATCTGGGAGATGGCCGAGGTCGAGGACGCGGGCGACATCCAGGTCCCGACCGAGGGGATCATCCAGCTGCGCGGCGCGGACGGCAAGGTCAAGACGTACCGCCGACTCGCGCGGACGTTCAACGACGGCCTGGGCATCAGCATCGCCGAGGGCAGCCACGAGCAGTGGAGCTTCCTGAACCTCGCGGTGAACCCGCCGGTGACCCACCCGATGCACATCCACCTGGCGGACTTCCAGCTCCTGGGGCGCGACGCGTACGACGTCTCGGGCTTCGACGTCACGATCGGCGGCACCCGCGCGCCGGTCGCCCTCGACCCGGACCGGCGCATCCCGCTCGCGCCGAACGAGCGCGGCTGGAAGGACGTCTTCCGGGTCCCCGGCGGTCAACTGCTGCGCGTCATGGGCACGTTCGACGGCGCGTACGGCCGTTTCATGTACCACTGCCACTTCCTGGAGCACGAGGACATGGGCATGATGCGGCCCTTCGTGGTGATGCCGAAGGAGGCACTGAAGTTCGACCACGGCGCGGGCCACGGCGGCGGGCACGGGGGTCACGCGGCCTAGGGGCGTGTCCGGTCCCCGCACGGCCGGTCCGGGGACCGGGGGCCACGCTCGCGGCGCGTCGACCGGCGCGGGGCGAGGGCCGTACAGCTGGACACCGCCTCACCCGTTCGTGAGGCGTCGCCGCCGGGTCACGCCGGGTAGGGCTGTGGCCGGAGGCGAGCCATGGATCAGACCACGTTGCGTCCCAAGCCGATGCCGGGGGAGAACCCCGGCCAGAACCCGGGTCCGGCCCCCGGGCACCACCCCGGGAAGCGCTGGGCCAGGGGCCCGGGGCAGGGGTGGCGCAAGAGCCGCGCGCACCACCCGGGGAACGGCCCGGGAACCACCCCGGGGAACGGCCCGGGAACCGGCCCCGGCAAGGGAGCGGGCAAGACACCGGGGAAGGGCCACCGCCCGCACGCCGCGAGGCGCCGCGGCAGGCGGCTGACGACGCTCCTGTTCGGCCTGCTGGTCGCGGCGATATTGGTGCTCTCGGGCGTCGGACTCGGCACCGTGAGCGCCACCGTCATAGGCATGAGCAAGCTGGCCGAGATGCAGAAGGCGGCGCAGAAGGCGCCCGGAGGAGCCCCCGGGGCGAAGCCGCCGGCGTCCGCTGGTGCTGGTGCTGGTGCTGGTGCTGGTGCTGGTACGAGTACCGGTGCAGGGGCGAGCGCGGGTGCGGGCGCGGCTCCGGACGGGGCATCGGGTACGTCCTCCGCGCCGGGCGGCCGGCCGGAGCCCGGTGCCCGTCCGCCCGCGGGCCCGGTCAGGACCGCCACCCTCGGCGTCGAGGCCGTCGACGTCCCCGGTGGCGCGGGCGCGCTGCTCGTCGGCGTCCACATCCCCGGCCCCGGCTACACCGCGGGCCTGGTCCGCGGGGACACCCTCCTCGCCGTCGGCCGCACGCGCGTCACCTCGGCGGCCGGACTCGCCGCGGCGGTCGGCGCCGCACGCCCCGGCAAACAGACCACGCTCACGGTGCGCCACGAGGGCGGCGGCCGCCAAGTCCTCTCGGTCCGGCCGGGCGTCGTGACATGAGCCGCCGGACCCCGGGTTCGCGGTCGCGGACGGCTGCGGGCAGGATGCCGACAGAGGCCCGGACAGGGACGACCCGGCAGGGACGAAGCGACCACAGGAGATCCTCATGAGCAGCGCGCCCGCGCCCTTCACCGCCGACGACTACCGGGCCCGCATGGAGCGCGCCGCCGCGAGCGCCGCCGAGGCGGGCCTCGCGGGCCTCCTCGTGGCCCCCGGCCCCGACCTCGTCTGGCTCACCGGCTACCGGCCGACCGCCCTCACCGAACGCCTCACCGTCCTCGTGCTCGCGGCCGGGCAGGAACCCGTCCTCGTCGTGCCGACGCTGGAGGCCCCGGACGCCGAGCGGTCGGCCGGCGCGTCCGCGCTGACCCTGCGCGACTGGACCGACGGCAAGGACCCGTACGCCGTCACCGCGCCCCTCCTGGACGTGTCCGGGCGCTTCGGCGTGAGCGACAACGCCTGGGCGATGCACCTCCTCGGCCTCCAGCAGGCGCTGCCCGGCACCTCGTACGTCTCCCTCACCGAGGCGCTGCCCATGCTCCGCGCCGTCAAGGACGCCGCCGAGCTGGAGCGGCTCGCGGCGGCGGGCGCGGCGGCCGACGCGGCGTACGAGGAGATCCAGAAGGTGCCCTTCGCGGGCCGCAAGGAGACCGACGTCGCGGCCGACCTCGCGGACCTGCTGCGGCGGTTCGGGCACTCCCAGGTGGACTTCACCGTCGTCGGCTCGGGGCCCAACGGCGCCAATCCGCACCACGAGGCGGGCGACCGCGTCATCGAGCACGGCGACATGGTCGTCCTCGACTTCGGCGGCCTGCTGCACGGCTACGGCTCCGACACCTCCCGCACCGTCCACGTCGGCGAACCGACCGCCGAGGAGCAGCGCGTGCACGACGTGGTGCGCGAGGCGCAGGCGGCGGGCTGCGCGGCGGTGCGGCCCGGCGCCGCCTGCCAGGACGTCGACCGCGCGGCCCGCGCCGTGATCACCGAGTTCGGCTACGGCGAGCGGTTCATCCACCGCACCGGTCACGGCATCGGCGTCACCACCCACGAGCCGCCGTACATGATCGAGGGCGAGGAGCGGCCCCTCGTCCCCGGCATGTGCTTCTCCGTGGAGCCCGGCATCTATCTGCCGGGCCGCTTCGGGGTGCGCATCGAGGACATCGTGACCGTCACGGAGGACGGCGGGCGACGCCTGAACACCACCGCCCGCGAGATGGCGATCGTCGGCTGACGCCGGGCGAGTCCGCGGCGGACCTCGGACCTGAGGAGCGGTCCGCCGCGGACCGGACCTCGGACGTACCGCGCCGCGGACCTCAGGCGAAGTCCGTGCGGGGCCCGGTGCGCGGCTCGCGGCCCGGGTAGTACGCGAGGACGTCGTACGGGTAGGGCAGCGGCCGTTCGCTCGCCGTGCTCAGCCGCTCGTGCTGCTCGGCGGTCAACTCCCAGTCCACACAGCCGAGACTGTCGGTCAGCTGCTCCACCGACCGCGCCCCGACGATCGGCGCGGTCACGCCGTCCCGCTGGAGCAGCCAGCGCAGCGCCACCTGCGCGGGCGGCCGCCCGACCTCCTCGGCGACCGCCACGACCGCGTCGACGACCCGCCAGGTCTCCTCCGTGTTCCGCTCCCGCCACGCGCCCGCGCCGCGCGTGCCCTCGGGCGGCGAGTCCATGCCGCGGCGGAACTTGCCCGTCAGCCAGCCGCCCGCCAGCGGGCTGTAGGTGATCACGCCGACGCCCTCCGCCGCGCTGAGCGGCAGCAGCTCCCACTCGGTCTCCCGGGCGAGCAGGTGGTACAGCGGCTGCAGACAGGAGTACGGCTCCCAGTCCCGCGCCCGCGCCACGTCGAGGGCCTTCTGCAACTGCCCGGGGGAGTGGTTGCTCGCGCCCAGGTACCGCACCTTGCCGGCCTTCACGAGACCGTCCAGGGTGGACAGGGTCTCCTCGATCGGCGTCGTCGCGTCCCACACGTGCGTCTGATAGAGGTCGATGTGGTCGGTGCCCAGGCGGCGCAGGCTCGCCTCGACCGCCGCCACGATGTGCTTGCGGCTCAGGCCGCCCGCGTTCGGCGCCTCGCCCATGGTCGCGAACACCTTGGTGGCGATGACGAGTTCGTCCCTGCGCCGGCCCTTGAGCCAGCGGCCGAGGATCTCCTCGGAGACCCCGCGGCCGCACATGTCGGCCGTGTCGACGAAGGTGCCGCCCGCCTCCGTGAACGTGTCCAGCATGCGGTGCGAGGTCGCCTCGTCGGCGCCGCTGCCGAACATCATCGCGCCGAAGCACACCTCGCTGACGCGCAGCCCCGTACGGCCCAGAAATCGCTGCTTCATGATCCGCCTCCCCTGAGTCGTGCCTCACCCTAGGTACCGTGTACGGACGCCCGCGCCCTTCCGGCAGGTCGCGCTACGCCACGCCGAGCACCGCGCACGACTCGGGAGGCAGCCGGAGCACCCCGTCCGCGCCGGGGGACTCGACCGGCTCCCACGCGGCGAGCACGCGTGCGTCGCGGGCGCCCAGCGGGATGGCCACCGCCTCCTCGCCGAGGTTCACACCGATCCGGAGGTCCCCGCGGCGCAGCGCGAACCAGCGGGCCCGCTCGTCGTGCGCGACCCGCACGGCCGCGAGGTCCGGGTCGGTGACGTCGCCGCGCGTGCGCCGCAGCCTCAGCAGGTCGCGGTGCCAGGCGAGCAGGCGCGCGTGGTGGCCGTTCGTGGGCTGCGACCAGTCGAGGCAGGACCGCTCCCGGGTGGCCGGGTCCTGCGGGTCGGGGATGTCCTCCTCCGCCCACCCGTGCGCCGCGAACTCCCGCCGCCTGCCCCGGCGCACGGCCTCGGCGAGCTCGGGGTCGGTGTGGTCCGTGAAGAACTGCCAGGGCGTCGTGGCGCCCCACTCCTCGCCCATGAACAGCATCGGCGTGAACGGGCTCATCAGGGTGAGCGCGGCCGCGCAGGCGAGCAGACCGGGGGAGAGCCCGGCCGAGAGGCGGTCCCCCTGCGCGCGGTTGCCGACCTGGTCGTGGGTCTGCGCGTAGCCGAGGAAACGGTAGGCGGGCGTCCGCGCCCGGTTCACGGGACGCCCGTGGGCACGGCCGCGGAACGTCGAGTACGTGCCGTCGTGGAAGAAGCCGCGCGTCAGCGTCTTGCCGAGCGCGGCCAGCGGGGCCCGCGCGAAGTCCTCGTAGTAGCCCTGCGACTCCCCGGTGAGCGCGGTGTGCAGCGCGTGATGGAAGTCGTCGTTCCACTGCGCGTCCATGCCGAGGCCGCCGCTCGCGCGCGGGGTGACGACCCGCGGGTCGCCGAGGTCCGACTCGGCGATCAGGGACAGCGGCCTGCCGAGTTCGGCGGCCAAGTCGGCGACGGCGGCGGAGAGTTCCTCCAGGAAGTGGCACGCGCGTGTGTCCCGCAGCGCGTGCACCGCGTCGAGCCGCAGGGCGTCGATCCGGTAGTCGCGCAGCCAGGCCAGGGCGCTGCCGATCAGATACGCGCGCACCTCGTCCGAGCCGGGCGCGTCCAGGTTGACCGCCGCGCCCCAGGGCGTGTGGTGCGTCTCGGTGAAGTACGGCCCGAACGCGGGCAGATGGTTGCCCGACGGGCCCAGATGGTTGTGCACGACGTCCAGGACGACGCCGAGCCCGAGCCCGTGCGCCGCGTCGACGAAGCGCTTCAGCGCCTCGGGCCCGCCGTACGGCTCGTGCACCGCCCACAGCGACACCCCCTCGTAGCCCCAGCCGTGCCGGCCGGGGAAGGGGCACAGCGGCATCAGCTCCACGTGCGTGACGCCGAGGTCCGCGAGATGGGCGAGCCGGTCCGCGGCCGCGTCGAGCGTGCCCTCGCGGGTGTACGTCCCCACATGCAGCTCGTACAGGACCGCGTCCCGCACGCCGCGCCCCGCCCAGGGGTTGCGCCACGCGTACCGGTCGTCGTCGACGACGGCGCTGAGGCCGTCGGGCCCCTCCGGCTGGCGCCGTGACCGCGGGTCGGGCAGCACCGGGCCGCCGTCCAGCGAGAAGCCGTAGCGCGTCCCGTCCTCGGCCGGCTCCTCCGCCGCCCACCAGCCCGCGCGGTCCGCGTCACGCTCCAACGCGCGCGTGGCGCCCGCGCACTCCAGTACGACCCGCTCGGCATCCGGCGCCCACACCTCGAACCTCACCGAAAGTTCCCCTCGTCAGCCGTCCGTCACCTGGTGGGTCCCATGGTGCGTCAGCGGCGCCCGGCCCGTGGGTGATCCGGATCCGTTCGACCGCCGCCAGCCCCTTTCTGGACACCCGGGGCGCGGTTGCCCGACAATCTCCAGGTGACATCCTCTTTCGAGTTCTCCACGCACCCCGCTCGGGTCACGGACGCCGAGCGCGACCGGGCGCTGGAAGCACTGAAGGAGGGCGCCGCCGTCGGCAGGCTCTCGCACGACACGTTCATGCGGCGCATGGAGCTCGTGCTCGCCGCCCGCCGCCCCGACGAACTGGCCGTCCTCACCGCCGATCTGCGCTCCGAGAACCGCTGGTCGCGCATGGTGCTCGGCAGCGTCGGCGCCGTCTCCGGCTTCACGATGAAACTGCGCAGGGCCTGGCAGGCCGAGCGCCTGCCGAAGCTGCTGCTGCCCTCGCCGGACAGCCCCTATCCGCTGCGCATCGGCCGCGACCCGGCCAACGGCCTGCGGCTCAGCCACGACACGGTCTCCCGGGTGCACGCCGAGCTGCGCCGCCAGGGCGGCGTCTGGGTGCTGCGCGACCTCGGCTCGACCAACGGCACGTCCGTGAACGGCCGCAGGGTCGTCGGCGCCGCCCTCGTCCAGGACGGCGACATGGTCAGCTTCGGCCGGATGGCCTTCCGGCTCGCGGTGAGCTGAGCCCCGCCCGCAAGCGGGCCCTCACGCGCGCGTGCGGTCGATGTCGGACTGCACACGCGCGTGCCGTGCGGCGGCGACCGTCGTCCGCGACTGGTGCTCGACCTGGTGCTCCAGCGGCACCCAGCGCGCCCTGAACCGTTCGGCGAACGCCTCGCTCCACTGCGTCACCAGCCGCTCCAGTCGCGGCGCGGACCGGTCGCCCGCCTCGTTCAGGACCCGCAGCAGCATCGCGGCGGCCCGCAGCGGCAGACGTCTGCCGAACGCGTCGACGCTCCCGATGTACGCCATGCTCGTGCCCGCGGGCGGCAGCCGCCCCCAGTCGTCGGCCAGGCCCGGCACCAGCGCCAAAGCCCAGTGCGCCGCCCGCAGCAGCGGCCCGTCGGCGCCGGGCAGCCGCGGCAGCGCCTCGGCGAGCACGTCCTCGACGAGGCGCGCGTCCCGTCTCAGGCGCCGCGCGAGGCCCCGCAAGGCCCGCACCGGCGCCGGGTGCGCCGCCGGGTCGTCGACCAGGTCGCTCGCCCACATCGGCACCTCGACGATCGCGGTACGGCCGCCGTAGCGGTGCGCGTGGTGCCAGGTCGTGAGCCGGGCGTCCTCGGGCAGGCTCGGGTAGGCCGCGTCCGCGCCGGGGCTCGGCAGGACGTGCACGCCCGGCCCCGAGACCGGCCAGCCCGCCGCGTCGGACGCGCCCGTCTCCACCGGGATGTGCAGCTCCGCCGCCGACTTGACGAACGGCTCCACGAGGCCGGGGATGTCCTTGGTCAACTGCACCCAGCTGCCGCCCAGATCGGTCCCGTGCAGGGACACCTGGAGGTAGGGCCGCACCTCGTCGATGACGGCGGTCAGGGCGCGGGTCTCCGGCGGCAGCCGGTCCGGCGGCAGTACGGAGGGCGACCACTCGGGCTGCTCCGGGCCCGCCGGGCGGAAGAAGTGCCGGTGGTAGTCCAGAAGCGTGCGGGGGGCGGGCGTGCGGTGCAGGTGCGCGCCGTCCGGGTCCGCGCACAGCAGGAAGTGCCAGGAGGTGTCGGCGCGCAGGGCCGGCTCGCGCAGGGTCTGCTCGGCGAGGTGCAGGAGCGTGGAGCCGCCGGTCGGTTCGTTGGCGTGCGCGCCCGCGACCACCAGGACGGCGTGGGGGGAGCGCCCCACGGAGAGCAGGTGCAGCGGCCGGCCCGCGCGTGAGGACCCCACCTGGCGCAGGGTGCTCAAATCGGGACGATGGGCCGCCAACTGCCCTGCGCTGTAGTTGAGTTCATTCACACTGGGATAACGCTGCACCGCCAGTTGACTCACCCCCGACTGGTCCGCCACTGACGCCATCGCAGTACGCCACGCCCCGGGGGAGGTGTCAAGCACATGCACGCGCGGTGCATCCCCGGACCTCATCACCCGTACGGGTGTACGGAACCTGCGGCGCGACGCCCGCGGTGGTCCCCTGAACTCACCCGCGCTGCCCTTCGCCGCGCCGACGCACAGGTGGGAGCCCCGCGGTGCGCTGCCTTCCCGTCCCGCCGGACGGCCCGTTCTCCGCGACCTGCGCGACCCGGGGCGCGGTCTCGCGGCACGCCCGTGGGATGGAGGCGGGGCCGGTGCGCGGGGCCATGCTGTCCGGGAGGCACGGAGGTTCCCCCGCCCCCTCGGGCGCGGGCGCGTGCCCCGTGGCCGGGCCGGACGCCACCCCCGTCGCGGTGCGCCCGGGACCCGGGGCCGGGGAGCCCCCGACGGGCCTCCGCGTCCCGTGGGAGGAACCCCGGCGCACGGCCCCGCGCCGCAGGCTGCCCGCGCCCAGCCTGCTGTCGCCCGGCGTCGCCCGGGACCCGTACCCGCTGTACCGCCTGCTCCGCGAGGAGCTGCCCGTCGTGCGCGACGAGGTGTTCGGGGCGTGGCTGGTGAGCCGGTACGCGGACGTGCGGGCCGCGCTCACGCGGCCGCGGCTCGTCGCGCCGCCGCCGGGGCGGACCCTCACGCACATGGAGGGCGCCACCCACCGGGCGCACCGCGCCCTGGTCGAGCCGGGCCTGCGCGACCGCGCCGTCGCCGCTCTGGCCGCGGGAACCTCGCGCACCGCCTACGTCCTGGCCCGTCGCGTCGCGGTGCGTCACGAGGCCGACCTCGTCGCCGAGTTCTGCCAGTGGCTGCCCGCCGCCGCGGTCGTCGCCGCCCTCGGCCTGCCCCGCGAGGACGCCGCCCGCGTCCACGCGTGGTGCCGCGACGGGCTCACCCACCTCGGCGGCCGCCACCGCGACCTGGACGCCTTCCTCCGCCCCCACCTGGCGCGGCGCCGCGCCCACCCCGGCGAGGACCTGCTCTCCGTGCTGTGCGCCGCCGAGGTCGACGGACGGCCCCTGTCCGACGAGAGCGTCACCGGGCTCGTCGGTTCGCTGCTCGGCGGGGGCGGCGAGGCCACCGCCCTCGCGCTCGCCGCGTTCCTCGCCAACCTCCTCGACCACCCACGCCAGTTGGCCCTGGTCCGCGAGCGCCCCGAGCTGATACCCGCGGCCTGGACGGAGTCCCTGCGCCGCGACCCGCCCACCCCCGTCGTGCTGCGCCGCGCGGTCCGCCCGGTCGCCGTGGCGGGCCTCCCGCTCCCCGCGGGCGCCACCGTGGCGTGCCTGGTCGGCTCGGCGGGCCGCGACCCCGCGCGGTTCGCCGACCCCGACCGCTACGACCTCTTCCGCACGGACCCGGGCTCCCTCGCGCACGGCGCGGGACGCCACGCCTGCCTCGGCGCCGAACTCGTCTCCCGCACCGCCGAGTACGGCCTGCGCGCCCTGCTCGACGCCCTGCCGGGGCTGCACTGGGCACCGGGCTTCCGGCCGGCTCCCCAGGGGCTCCTGGCCCGCGGCCCGCGCACCCTCCTCGTCCGCCCCGGGTGAGCGGCGGACGCCCAAGGAGGGCCGGCCCACGAGGGCTCACCCGGGAGAGTTCGACTCAGGAGACCCGCTCCAGGAGCGCCACCGGCGACCCGTCGAAGAGCTCCGCCACGCGCGTGGGCCCTTCGAACTCCCGCTCCGGATCGAGCAGATCGGTCCACCGGCCCACCGGGAGCGCCAGCTCCGTCTCCTGCCAGCCGCCCGCCTCGGCGAGCCGCAGCGACAGCCGTGTCGCCGCCACCAGGACGTCCTGGGAGCGGACGAACGCCACACAGTGCTCGGCTCCGGGCCCCTGGGCGGCCAGCGGCTCGTACGTCGCCGCGTCACCGAACAGCGCGGGCCGCCGCGCGCGCAGCCGCAGCGCCGCCGCGGTGAGCCTCAGCTTCTCCTCCGACAGGTCGTCCCCCGCGGGCCGGGTCCCCGGCTCCTCCAGGGCGTCTGTCCGGAACCGCACCGGCCGCCGGTTGTCCGGGTCGACCAGGGCGCGGTACTCGCCCTCGGTGCCCTGGTAGAGGTCGGGCACCCCGGGCATCGTCAGATGCAGGAGCGCCGCCCCCAGGACGTTCACCCGCACGTGCGGCGCCAGCTCCTGGGCGAAGGAGGCCACCGTGTGCCGCGGCGGCCCGCACGGCCCGGCCGCGACGAACGCGGCCACGGCCTTCTCGTACGCCTCGTTGGGCTCGGTCCAGCTGGTGTGCAGGCCCGCCTCGCGCACGTGCTTGAGGAGGTTGTTCTGCAGCCGTTCCTCGTCGGGGAGGCCGAAGCCGACGGCCGTCTGCCAGGCGGCCCAGGCCAGTTGGGGGTCGGGCGCGCACGTGCCGCCCACGCGCGCGGTCTGCTCGGTCAGCTCGACGAGCAGGTCGGCCCACCGGCCGGGGCACTGCGTCAGGACGGAGACCGCCGCCCGTACATCGGCGCTGCGCTTGGTGTCGTGGGTCGTCAGGACCGTGCCCGAGTGCGGCCAGTCGCGCTGCACGCGCGCGCAGTACGCGTGGAACGCTCCCACGCCCACCGCGGGACGCTCCGGCGCCCCGCCCACCTCCGCCGCCGACAGCAGCGGCGCGTGCCGATAGAACGCCGTGTCCTCGACGGCCTTGGCGCGCAGCGCGGACGCGGTCTGCGCGAACCGCGCGCGGAAGGCGTCGCTCGCCGCCGCGGACACCCCGCCCCCGCGCCCCAGCGCCAGGTCCCGCACGACATCCACCGCCTTGGCCTCCTCGGGCACGCCGAAGGCCGCCCCGGCCTCCTCGGCGGCGCGCGCGGTGAGCACCGACTCGGGAGGCGCACCCCCGGCGACGTAGGGCCGGTAGACGGGAATCCGCACGAGCAGCTCCCGCAGCGCGGTCCGCAGCGCCCACGGCGCGTGGTCGCGCAGCGCCGGGTCGGCCGCGCAGATCGCGGCCGCCTCGCGGGTCAGCCGGTCGACCTCGGCGGCCAGCTCGTGCGTGACGACCTTGTACGCGGCACGCCGCACCGTCGCGTCCCAGTCGCCGCCCCGGTCGGCCGGCGGCGCCGCGAAGCGCCGGTACTGGCCGAGGAGTTCACCGGCGCCCGCCGGGTCCGTGAGGACGCCGTCGACGTGGCGCAGCGCGTCGTAGCCGGTGGTGCCGGCCACCGGCCACGCGGCGGGCAGGTGCTCGCCGTCGGCGAGGATCTTCTCGACGACGGTCCAGCGCCCGCCGGTCGCCCGGTGCAGCCGCTGGAGGTAGGCGCCCGGGTCGGCGAGGCCGTCGGGGTGGTCGATCCGCAGCCCCTCGACGACGCCTTCGCGCAGCAGTCGCAGGATCGTCCCGTGGGTCGCGTCGAACACCTCGGGGTCCTCGACGCGCACGGCGATGAGGTCCGAAATGGTGAAGAAGCGGCGGTAGTTGAGCTCGGTGCGGGCCAGGCGCCACCACGACAGGCGGTACCACTGCGCGTCCAGGAGCTCCGGCAGCGGCAGACGCGCGGTGCCCTCGCGCAGCGGGAACGCGTGGTCGTGGTACCGCAGCACGTCCCCGTCGACCCGCAGCCGCTCCAGCTCGTCGCCGAGCCTGCCCCCGAGGAACGGCAGCAGGACGCGCCCGCCGCCCGCCTCCCAGTCGATGTCGAACCAGCGCGCGTACGGCGACCGCGGGCCCTCGCGCAGCACCTCCCAGAGCGCGTGGTTGTGCCGCGGCACCGCCGCCATGTGGTTCGGCACGATGTCGACGACCAGCCCGAGCCCGGCCCGGCGGGCGGTGGCGGACAGCGACCGCAGGCCGTCCTCGCCGCCCAGTTCCTCGCGCACGCGCGCGTGGTCGACGACGTCGTACCCGTGCGCCGACCCGGGGACCGCCTCCAGCACCGGCGACAGATGCAGATGCGAGACCCCGAGCGAGGCCAGGTGGGGAACGGCCGCCTCGGCGGCCGCGAACGGGAAGTCCGGCTGCAGCTGGAGCCGGTACGTGGCGGTGGGCGGCGGCGGAACCACGGGCCCGGAGCGCTCCGGCGTCATGGGCGTCATGCGAACGTACGTACCCGCCTGGGCGGCTTTCGTGCCATCGACTCATGCGTGTCCGCGCCACCACGTCGTTAGCTTCGGACGATGGCCGAGAACACATGGGACGCGTACCGCACGGTGATCCGGATGACGGGGGCGGCGCTGCCCGTCGTCTCGTTCCTCGGCAGGCTCCCCGTGGCCATGATCCAGTTCGGCAGCGTGCTCCTGGTGACCGAGACCAGCGGGTCGCTCGCCACCGGCGGCATCGTCGCCTGCGCCCTCGCGCTCGGGCAGGTCACCGCGGGGCCGTTCGTCGGGCGCCTCGCGGACCGGCGCGGCCAGCGCGCCGTGGTGCTCGCCTTCTCCCTCGTGAACGCCGTCGCGATCGCCGCCTACACCCTGGGCGCGGTCGCCGACCTGCCCACACCCGCGCTCGCCGCGCTCGGCGTCCTCGCGGGCGCGACGATCCCCGGGATCGGCCCGCTCGCCCGGGCCCGTGTCGTCCCGCTGGTGCGCGCCCAGGGCGGCGACGACCGGCTCGCGGGCACGGTGCTGTCCCTGGAGAGCACCATGGACGAGCTGTCCTTCGTGCTCGGCCCCGCCCTGGTGGGGCTCGCGGCCGTGGCGGGAAACCCGGCGTACGCCTTCGGGGCCGCCGCGCTCCTGGTCGCCGTCTGCGGCACGGGCTTCGCGCTCCACCCGACGGGACGCAAGGCCCGCGCGCTCGCGCCGAGCACGCCTCGCGCGCGTGGGCAGCGGCCCGGGCTGCCCCGCTCGGTGTACGTGGTGCGGACCGGCCTGGTCTTCCTGGGAGTGCTGCTCGGCGCCTGCGGGGCGGGCATCACGGCGCTCACCGAGGAGTTGGGGCAGCCCGGACAGGCCGGGCTCGTCTACGCGGCGATGGGCGTCATGAGCGCCGTCACGGGGCTGTCCATGGCGGCGCTGCCCGAGCGGTTCGGGCTGCCGGCGCGCTGGCGCGTGGCGACGGCCGCGGCGGCGCTCCTGGTGCTGCCGCTGGTGTGGACGGACAGCCTTCCGGGGCTCTACGTGGCGGTCACGCTGTTCGGCGCGATCTTCGCCCCGAACCTCATCACGGGCTTCGCGCTGACCGAGCGTGCCGTGCCGCCGCAACGGCTCGCCGAGGGCATGACGTTCGCGTCGAGCGCCTTCGTCGGCGGGCAGGCGGTGACGCTGGCGGCGGCCGGGCGCCTCGCGGAGTCGCGGGGCGCCGCGGCGGCGTTCGCGCTCGGCGCCGCCGCGGCCTGCGCCGCGTTCGTGGTGGCCCTGCAGGCCCGCGACACGAAGCCGCACGGGCCGCTCCGGGAGCCGCTTGGCGAGCGGCCCCACGACGCGCCCCACGACGCGCCCCGCGCCGCCGTCACGCCGGACGCTGCAGCACCGCGAGACTCCGGTCGGCCAGCGTGATCCTGTCCCCGGCCCGCACCTTCGCCGGGTCCGGCGGAACGCCGTCGTCGTGGGCCGTGTCGACCACGATCTGCCACTGCCTGCCGTGGTTGACCGGGACCGTGAACTCCAGGGGCTCCGGCGACGCGTTGAACATCAGCAGGAACGAGTCGTCGTTGATCCGCTCGCCGCGCTGGCCCGGCTCCGAGATGGCGTTGCCGTTGAGGAAGACGCTCAGCGCCTGCGCCTGCGAGGCGCTCCAGTCGTCCTCCCGCATCTCCTCGCCCTCCGGGGTGAACCAGGCGATGTCGGACAGTTCGTCGTGCGTGCCCTGGACCGGGCGGCCGTGGAAGAAGCGGCGCCTGCGGAAGACCGGATGGTCGCGCCGCAGCATCGCCATCGCACGGGTGAAGCCCAGCAGTTCGCTCTCGCCGTGCGGCCAGCGCACCCAGGCCAGCTCGCTGTCCTGGCAGTACGCGTTGTTGTTGCCGCCCTGGGTGCGCGCGAACTCGTCGCCGTGGCTGAGCATCGGCACGCCCTGGGAGAGCATCAGGGTGGCGATGAAGTTCCGCATCTGCCGCGCGCGCAGGGCGAGCACGTCCGGGTCGTCGGTCTCGCCCTCGGCGCCGCAGTTCCAGGAGCGGTTGTGGCTCTCGCCGTCCTGGTTGTTCTCGCCGTTGGCCTCGTTGTGCTTCTCGTTGTACGAGACCAGGTCGTGCAGCGTGAAGCCGTCGTGGCAGGTGGTGAAGTTGATCGACGCCAGCGGGCGCCGTCCGTCGTCCTGGTAGAGGTCGGAGGAGCCGGTCAGCCGGGAGGCGAATTCCGCGAGCGTGCGCGGCTCGCCCCGCCACAGGTCGCGGACCGTGTCGCGGTACATGCCGTTCCACTCGGTCCACAGCGGCGGGAAGTTGCCCACCTGGTAGCCGCCCTCGCCCACGTCCCAGGGCTCGGCGATCAGTTTCACCTGGCTGACCACCGGGTCCTGCTGCACGAGGTCGAAGAACGACGACAGCCGGTCCACCTCGTGGAACTGCCGCGCGAGCGTCGCCGCGAGATCGAAGCGGAACCCGTCCACGTGCATGTCCGTGACCCAGTGCCGCAGCGAATCCATGATCATCTGTAGGACGTGCGGCGAGCGCATCAGGAGCGAGTTGCCCGTCCCCGTGGTGTCCATGTAGTAGCGGGGATCGTCCATGAGGCGGTAGTACGAGGCGTTGTCCAGGCCCTTGTAGGAGAGCGTGGGGCCCAGGTGGTTGCCCTCGGCCGTGTGGTTGTAGACGACGTCGAGGATCACCTCGATGCCGGCCTCGTGCAGCGCCTTCACGGCCTGCTTGAACTCCAGGACCTGCTCGCCGCGGTCGCCCCAGGAGGCGTAGGCGTTGTGCGGGGCGAAGAAGCCGATGGTGTTGTAGCCCCAGTAGTTGTTCAGGCCCATGTCCACCAGGCGGTGGTCGTTCACGAACTGGTGGACCGGCATCAGCTCCAGCGCGGTGACGCCCAGCTTCGTGAGGTGCTCGACGATCGCCGGATGCCCGAGCGCCGCGTACGATCCGCGCAGTTCGTCCGGAAGGTCCGGGTGCAGCATCGTCAGGCCCTTCACATGGGCCTCGTAGATCACCGTCTCGTGGTACGGCGTGCGGGGCGGCCGGTCGTCGCCCCAGTCGAAGTACGGATTGACCACCACCGACGTCATCATGTGCGGCGCCGAGTCCAGGTCGTTCCGCTTGTCGGGCTCGTCGAAGTGGTAGCCGTACACCTCCTCGCCCCAGTCGACGCGGCCGCTCACCGCGCGTGCGTACGGATCGAGGAGCAGCTTCGCGGAGTTGCAGCGGTGCCCGCTCGCGGGTGCGTAGGGACCGTGCACCCGGAAGCCGTACCGCTGTCCGGGCATGATCCCGGGGAGGTAGGCGTGCCGCACGAACGCGTCGGACTCGCGCAGCTCGACCGCCGTCTCCGAGCCGTCGTCGCCCAGCAGACACAGCTCGACGCGCTCCGCGGTCTCGGAGAAGACCGCGAAGTTCGTGCCGGCTCCGTCGTACGCGGCACCTAAGGGGTACGCCTGTCCAGGCCAGACCTGCATGCAATCGACTCTTCCACTAACGCCCCCTCGGGTCGGGGCCACTTTGGCCAGAGTCTCCCCGAAAGTGGGGCAACCACCCAGGAGTTGAACCCGTCTAACCGTCTGACCACATACTCGGTATGCCCATGAATGGGGCGCCAGGGGAGTAGGGGGAGTAAGTGCGAGAGATAGTCAGACGCCACCTGGGGAAGGTGGTGGCGGGCGCGGCGGTTGCCGCGGCCGCGACCGCCGTGCTGGTGGGCGTCAATCTGCCGGGATCGGGGGCGGGCGAGTCGGGGGACCGCCAGGCCAACGCGGCAGCGGCGCAGCAGGACGCCATCGCCAAGGACGGCGTCGTGGAGGCGGCGCCCGAGGAGGGCGCGAAGGGCATCGGCAGCGACCCGCTGACCGACGAGGAGATCAAGCGCGCGGAGAAGGCCTCGGTTTCCGGCCAGATGCGCTCCAGCGCCCGTGACGTGGAGGGGGACCGCGGCCCGCAGCTGCTGTCCACGAACCTCAGCGAGCCGGAGCCGGGCGACAACGGCGCGGCCGCCCCGCGCAGGGCCGAGGTCGTCTACTACGACTACAAGAAGGACGCCGTCATCACGAGGACGGTCAACCTGGAGACCGGCAAGGTGGACGACACGACCACCACGCAGAACGTCCAGCCGCCACCCAGCCAGGAAGAGCTCGCCGAGGGCGCCAGGCTGCTGATCGCGGACCCGCTCGGCAAGGGCCTCAAGAAGGACTTCAAGCACGCCACGGGCAAGGCGCTGACCGGCCCGGACCAGCTCCAGCTGAGCGGCATGGTCTTCCGCAAGGAGACCGTCGAGCGCGTGCCCGCCGACCTCGCCGCGTGCGGCAAGAACCGGTGCCTCCAGGTCGTCACCAAGGTCAAGAACGGCCCGTGGATCGACACCAGGTCCTTCGTCGTCGACCTGAGCACCCGCTCCGTGGGCCGCCTCGGCTGACGACGGCCGCCCGCACCCGACACCACACATCAACTTCTCCTCGTACGAGGGAGTCCACTCCGCAATGCACGTCAACAGACTTTCGCGTGCCCGCAGACGCGCCACGCTGGCCGTCGCGGTCTCCGCGCTCCTCGGCGGCGCCCTCATGTCCACCGCGGGAACCGCCTCCGCGGCCCCGCCCCAGGCGCCCGCGGCGGCGGCCGACTGCAGCGACGCCTACAAGATCGAGCAGACGGTCGACGGCGGCACGACCTGGCGCATGTGCTGGCACTACAACACGCTCTCCGGTCTGATCCTCGACAAGATCAGCTACCAGCCCAAGGGCGAGCCGAAGCCGATCCCCGTCCTCACCAGTGCCCGCCTCGCGCAGGTCCATGTCCCCTACGACGACGGCGAGGCCGAGTACGACGACGTCACGGGCACCGACTTCGGGCAGGCCCTGCAGAACCTCAACGCCGGCGAGTGTCCCGGCGGCACCATCAAGACCGTCAAGGTCCCGCACCGGGGCAACGTGAAGGGCCTGTGCACCACCACGCGCGCGCGTGGGCACGCGTACCGCCTCAACGACGACGCGTCCACCGGCGGCAACGGCAAGGTCTACACCGGCCAGGGCAAGGACCTGCTCGTCTACACCGTGAACAAGGCCTCCTGGTACGAGTACATCACCGAGTGGCGGTTCTCGTCCGACGGCACCATCACGTCCAACGTCGGCGCGACCGGCAGCCTCTCGCCCTACGACTACGACGGCGGCGACAGCCGCGGCTGGCCCATCGGCAAGGGCGACCAGGCCAAGGCCGAGAGCCACGCCCACAACGTCTTCTGGCGCCTGAACTTCGGCCTGGACGGCTCGCCGAAGGCCAAGGTCGAGCAGTACGACTCCAAGGTCACCCCGCCCACCGGCGACGGCAGCCCCACCACGAAGACCACCCGCACCAAGGTCACCAAGGAACTCGCGGGCGACCGCAAGGACATGCGCTGGTGGCGCGTGGTCAGCGGGGCCGGCAAGAACAAGGACGGCCACCCCAGGTCGTACGAGATCGTGCCCGGACCCAGCAACAAGCACGCCGGACGGCCCTTCACCAAGCACGACGTGTACTTCACCGAGTACAAGAAGTGCGAGCAGTACGCGAGCAACAACCCGGGCTGCCCCAACGGAACACCGACGAGCGTCGACAAGTGGGTGAACGGCCAGACCCTCACGCACCCGGTCACCTGGGTGCACATCGGTTTCCACCACATCGCCCGTGACGAGGACCAGCAGCCGATGCCGGTCCACTGGCAGGGCTTCTCCCTGGCCGCGCGCGATGTCACCGCTATGAGCCCGCTCACTCCGCAGGACCTCGCGGACCAGAACGGCCAGCCGCCGCTCGGCGGTTGAGAAACCACCCTGCCCATCGGGCTGCACCGTCCGCCGCTCCCGGAGTACCCTTCCTTGATCGTTGACCGGGGGAGTGGCTCGGGGGAGCGGAAGGCGGTGCGCGGGTGAGCTCGGGTGGGCGGGAGCTGACCCCTGGTGACGAGGGTCACGAGGGGGGCTCCGCGGACGTACCTCCCGGGGCGGTGTCCCTGGCACGGCCGATGGAGATGGGATCCCAGATCGGACCGGAACTGGACTGGGGCGCCGACGCCTGGCGCGAGGTCCGTACGCGTGCCCAGCGGGCCGGCCGGGCCTACATCTGGCTGAATCTGGTGGAGCAGCGGCTGCGCGCGGTCGTGGCCGCTGTTCTGCGTCCCGTCTACGAACCCGTCCACGCCGACGACTGGGTCGTGGCCGCCGCGGGGCCCGCCGGGCAGGAGTGGGTCCAGCGGGCCGTCGCCGTGCGCGAGGTGAGCCGCCGCAAGGGCTATCTGCTCGACCCGGCCGACGACAACGTCCTCAGCTTCCTCACGCTCCCGCAGCTGCGGGAGCTGATGGTGCAGCACTGGCCGTGCTTCGAGCCCTACCTCGACGACCGGCGCGACGTCGAACTGGCCCTGGACGAGCTGGAGGTCACCCGGAACGTCGTCTCGCGCAACCGCGCCCTCTCGGAGGCGGTCCTCGCCCAGGCCGAGCGCGCCTCGGCCCGTCTCCTGGACATGCTCGGCGCGGGCACGGACACGCCCTCCGCGCGGCGCCTGCCCGTGGACGCCGTCGAGGACCTCGTCGGCGACCGGTACGCGGACGTGGTCGGCGTGCACCCGGACCGGGTGCGGCTGCTGCGGCAGTTCCCCGCGGAGGACATCTTCGGCGGCGCCCGCCGCCTCGACGCCATCGGCATCGGCCTCAACCTCCTCGTGCAGAACTTCTCGGGGCGCCGCCTGGTCCGGCTCGCCGAGTCCGGCTGCCGGACCAGGCTGCTCTTCCTCAATCCGGCGAGCAGCGCGGTCAAGCGCCGGGAGCGGGAACTGGGCATCAAGAAGGGCGAGTTGAGCCGCTCCGTCGAGATGAACATCCTGCACATGCGCCGGGTGCGGGCCCGGCTGCGCGACCCGGGCGCCTTCGAGATCCAGGTCTTCGACGAGACGCCGCGCTTCACCGCGTACCTGGTCGACGGGGACGGTGCGGACGGCATCGCGGTCGTCCAGTCGTATCTGCGCAGGACGCGCGGGATGGAGGCGCCGGTCCTCGTGCTGCGCGGCGGCGGCCGGGTGGTCAAGCCGGGCGACCAGGGCGAGGGCGGACTCTTCACGACCTACCGCGAGGAGTTCGAGCTGGCGTGGGCGGACTCGCGGCCGGTGTCGTGAGGCGGGCCGGGGCCAGCTTGGCCGGGGAAACGGAATGCGGCCGTCGGATTGTCAGTGGCGCATGGGATCGTGGTGGTCACTGGGGGAAAGCACCACGAAGAAGGGGGCGGCCATGGGCTGGCACCGGGAGCTGCTGATCGGTTTCGACCTGGAGACGACGGGGACGGACCCCGGCGAGGCACGCATCGTCACGGGGGCGGTGATCGAGGTCAAGGCCGGCGAGACGCTGGGCCGCCGCACCTGGCTGGCCGATCCGGGCGTCCCGATCCCCGCCGACGCGGTCGCGGTGCACGGCATCACGAACGAGAGAGCGGCCTCCGAGGGCCGCCCCGCCGCCGAAGTGGCCGACGCCCTGGCCGACGTCCTCACCTCGTACTGGCAGTCGGGCGTCCCCGTCGTCGCGTACAACGCGGTCTTCGACCTGAGCCTGCTCTCCGCCGAGCTGCGGCGGCACGGCCTGCCGTCCCTGAGCGAGCGCCTCGGCGGCAGCGCCCCGGGCCCGGTCATCGACCCCTACACGATCGACCGCTCCGTGGACCGCTACCGCCGCGGCAAGCGGAACCTGTCGGCGGTCTGCGCGGAGTACGGCGTGGTCCTGGAGTCCGCGCACGACGCGGCGGCCGACGCCCAGGCCGCGGCGAGCCTCGCCTGCGCGATAGCCGACCGCCACCCCAAGATCGCCTCCCTCGGCCCGGCGGAACTCCACCGCCGCCAGATCGAGTGGTACGCGGCATGGGCGGCGGACTTCCAGAACTTCCTCAGGAAGAAGGGCAACGAGGACGCGGTGATCGAGGGCACCTGGCCCCTGCGGGCGACGGAATAGCCGCCGTTCCGCTCCGCGGGCAGGCGTGCCGCGGGGCGGGAGAGGGGGCGTTCAGAAGGGGTACCAGCGGACGGCCTCGTCGCCGTCCCGCAAAGAGGCCACCCTGCGACGGAACTCCGCGAGGGCCTTCGGGTTGGACCCCGCGTGCTGCGCCACCCAGGCGCAACTCGCCGTCTCCCGCGCCCCACGCAGCACCGCACACCCCTCCCACTCCCGCACATCCCACCCGTACACGTCGACGAACCCGTCGTACGCCTCCGGCGAGAGCCCGTACCGGTCGCGGGACAGCGCCATCACCACCAAGTCGTGCTCCCGCAGATCAGAGGAGAAGGTCTCCAGATCCACGAGCACGGGACCGTCCGGCCCGACCAGGACATTGCGGGGCAGCGCGTCCCCGTGGATGGCCCCCGGCGCGAGCCGGGGAGTCAACGCGGCGGCCGCCGCCGCGAACCCGTCCCGCCGCTCCCGCAGATAGTCCGCGTCGGCCGGATCGATCGCGTCGCCCGCGAGCCGCAGCCACCGCTCCACACCGCCGAGCAACTCGCGCCGGGGCAGTGCGAAGGAGGGAGGGTCCAGCTCGTGCACCAGCCGGAGCAGCCCCGCGAGATCCCGCGGCTCGGCGGCCCGCACCGCCTCGGGCAGCCGGTGCCAGAGCGTCACCGGATGCCCGTCCACCAGCCGGGCCTCCGGCTCCGCGGCCCGCACCGCGGGCACACCCGCCCGCTCCAGCCACGCGGCGACCGCCAGCTCGCGCCCCGCACGGTCGAACAGCTCGGGCGCGTCGCGGCCGACCTTGACGACCAGGTCGCCGACGGCGAACACCGCGTTCTCGCCGAGCGCGAGCAGCCGCGCCCCGTTCACCGGAACCGGCAGCTCCGCCGCGTCCAGTACGTCCCGCGCCCGCGCCTCATCCATGACGTGCCTCCCGCACCTCTTGCCCCGTTCGCCCGACAGTCTCGCATTCGCACTGGCCAACAGCCGTGTGCGGGGAACCCGGATGCTTGACGTATCAAGATCACATCAGCACGATGACGGGGGCCGCCGGGGCGGCCAGACCCGCACAAGCCGCCCGAAGGAGCCGATTCCGTGACATTGGCGACCGCGACGAAGCGGTCAGCGAGAGGCGCACCGGCCGGCAGGCCAGCGGACCACGGCGCGTGGTTCCTCGTCCTGCCCGCGCTGATCCCGATCCTCGTCCTCAGCGTCGGCCCGCTCCTCTACGGCATCGCGCTGTCGTTCACCGACGCCCAGTCGGGCCGCACCGAGCCCACGCAGTGGGTCGGCGCCCTCAACTTCCAGGACCTGCTGCACGACACGCTGTTCTGGGAGTCGTTCCGCATCGGGCTGCTCTGGGCGTTCGGCGTCACCGTGCCGCAGTTCCTGCTCGCGCTCGGCCTCGCGCTCCTGCTCAACCAGAACCTGCGCTTCCGCTGGCTGGCGCGGGCCCTCGCGATCATCCCCTGGGCGATGCCCGAGGTCGTCGTCGGCATCATGTGGCGGCTCGTCTACCACCCGGACGCGGGCGTGCTCAACGAGACGCTCGCCAACCTGGGCCTCGGGGAAGGACAGGACTGGCTGACCGGCACCTCCACCGCGCTCCTCGCCGTGATCGTCGTCGGCGTCTGGGCCGGCATGCCGCAGACCACCGTCGCCCTGCTCGCCGGTCTGCAGAACACCCCGCGCGAGCTGCACGAGGCCGCCGCGATGGACGGCGCGGGCGCCTGGCGCCGCTTCACCACCGTCACCTGGCCCGCGATCAAACCGGTCGCCCTCGCCATCACCGCGCTCAACTTCATCTGGAACTTCAACTCCTTCGCCCTGGTCTACGTCCTGACCCAGGGCGGCCCCGGCGGCCGCACCCGCCTGCCCATGCTCTTCGCGTACGAAGAGGCCTTCCGGTACGGCCAGTTCGGCTACGCCGCCGCCATGGGCTGTGTGATGGTCGCCGTGATCTCGGTGATCCTCGCCGTCTACCTCGTGGGCCGGCTGAAGGGAGGCGACGAGGCATGACGCGCACGAAGCGGACGACACGCGCGGCGCAGTACGTGGCGCTCGCCGCCTATCTGGTCTTCCTCGCCTTCCCGTTCCTCTGGCTGATCTCCACGGCGTTCAAGCCCGCCAAGGAACTGGGCAGTCTGCACCCCACCTGGATCCCGAAGGACCCGACCCTGCAGAACTTCCGGCAGGCCTTCGACGAGCAGCCGCTCCTCCAGGCCGCGGGCAACTCCCTGGTCGCGGCGCTCAGCGCGGCATTGATCGCGGTCGTCATCGCGACGCCCATGGCGTATGTGATGGCCCGGCACCGCAACCGCGTCGCGAAGGCGGCGACGGGCTGGGTGGTGATCAGCCAGGCGTTCCCCTTCGTCCTGATCATCATCCCGCTGTTCCTCGTCCTGAAGAACCTGCACCTGATCAACTCGCTGCTCGGTCTGATCATGGTGTACGTCGTGTGGTCGCTGCCCTTCGCGCTCTGGATGCTCGTCGGATACGTCCGCGCGGTCCCCGCCGAGCTGGAGGAGGCGGCGGCCGTGGACGGCGCGAGCAAGGTGCGCACCTTCGTCTCGGTCGTCGCGCCGCTGCTCGCGCCCGGCATCGTCGCCACGGCGATGTTCGCCTTCATCACCGCGTGGAACGAGTTCTTCTTCGCGCTCGTCCTGCTCAAGACCCCGGAGAAACAGACCTTGCCGGTCATCCTCAACCGCTTCATCGGCACGGAGGGCGTCGCGGACCTGGGGCCGCTCGCCGCGGCGGCGTTCCTCGCGACCATCCCCTCCCTCGTCATCTTCGCGATCATCCAGAAGCGGATCACGGGCGGCATGCTGGCCGGGGCGGTGAAGGCCTGATGCGCGGGGCACCCCGGCTGCTGACCGCCACCGCGGCGGCCCTCGCGCTGCTGCTCACGGGCTGCGGCGACTCCGGCGAGGACGACGGGAAGATCACTCTCCAGTTCCAGTCCCTGGCCTGGCAGAAGGAGTCCGTCGACGCGAACAAGGCGCTCGTCAAGGAGTGGAACGCCACCCACCCGGACGTGCGGGTCGAGTACGTCCAGGGCAGTTGGGACAGCGTCCACGACCAGCTGCTCACCTCCTTCGAGGGCGGCGAGGCGCCGGACATCATCCACGACGCCTCGGACGACCTCGCCGACTTCGCGTACGGCGGGTACCTCGCGGACCTCGGCGACCTGCTGCCCGAGCGGCTGACGTCCGACATCCCGCAGCGGAGCTGGGAGACGACGACGTTCGGCGGCAAGGTCTACGGCGTGCCGTTCCTCCAGGAGCCGCGCGTCCTGATCGCCAACAGCACCTGGCTGAAGAAGTCGGGGGTGCGGATCCCGACGCCCGGCAAGCCGTGGAGCTGGGCGGAGTTCCGCAGGATCAGCAAGGAGCTGGGCGACGGCGAGGACGGGAAGTACGGCGTGGCCTGGCCGCTCAAGGAGCCGGTCTCCGCGACGCTCAACCTGTCCCTGTCCACCGGCGGGCAGATGTTCCACCGCGGTGCGGACGGCAAGGTCGACGTCCGCTTCGACGCGGCCGACGAGATCATGCCGCGCACCGTCCACGACCAGGTGAACACCGACGAGAGCGCGTCCGGTACGACGCTCGGCATGGGCGGCTCCGACACGCTGCCCGGTTTCTTCGGCGGCAAGTACGCGATGGTCCCGCTCGGGTTCTCCTACCGTCAGCAGATCGTCCAGCAGGCACCCGACGGCTTCGAGTGGCAGGTGCTGCCCGCGCCGGCGGGCAAGGAGGGGCTCGCGCAGGGCGTCAGCCCGCAGACCCTGTCCGTCTCCGAGGACAGCCCGCACAAGAAGGAGGCGGCGGAGTTCATCGACTTCTTCCTCCAGCCGGAGAACATGGTGAAGCTCGCGCGCGGCGACTGGATGCTGCCGACCGGCAAGGAGGCGCTGAAGGACCCCGCCCTGCACACGGAGAAGGACGACTGGGCGGCCGGCACCGCGCTCGCGGCGGACCTGCGCTCGGCGCCCGCCCAGTCGGTGCGGGGCTACCCGGAGTGGAAGGACAAGGTCGCCACCCCGGCGTTCCAGGAGTACTACAGCGGGGCGATCGGCCTGGACGAGCTGCGCGAACGCCTCGTGAAGGACGGCAACCTGGTCCTCAAGCGATACCAGCGCTGACCCCGGGGCGCCGGCCGGCGCCCCGGTCCGTCCCCGCGCCACAACCCGTCCCGAGACTCAGATCGTCCCCGCGCTCCGCTCCCCGGCCCGCACGAGCCCCGACTCGTACGCCACGATCACCGCCTGCGCGCGGTCGCGGACCCCCAGCTTGGTGAAGACGCCGGAGGCGTGGTTCTTCACGGTCTGGACGCCGATCTCCATGCGCCGGGCGATCTCCGCGTTGTCGAGGCCCGCGGCGATCAGCCGCAGGACGTCGACCTCGCGCGGGGTCAGCGCGGAGAGGTCCCCGGACAGCGGGTGCGCGGCCGGGGCCGGTGCCACGAACGTGGCGAGCAGCCGGGTCAGCAGCCGCGGCGCGACCACCGCCTCGCCGCGGTGCACGGTGCGCAGCGCGGCCACCAGCTCCTCGGGCGTGACGTCCTTGGGCAGGAAGCCCGCCGCCCCCGCGCGCAGCGCGCCGACCACGTGCTCGTCCAGGTCGAAGGTGCTCAGCGCGAGGACCCGGCACCGGGGCAGCTCGGCGGCCAGCCGCGCGGTCGCCCCGACCCCGTCGAGCACCGGCATGCGGATGTCCATCAGGACGACGTCGGGGCAGAGCCTGCGGGCCGCCGCGACGGCCTCCTCGCCGTCGCCCGCCTCGCCGACGACCTCGACGGCCGGGTCCGAGCGCAGGATCAGCGCGAGGCCGTGGCGGACCAGGGGCTGGTCGTCGGCGATCAGCACGGTGATCCGCTCGGGCACCGGCCCGGGCGCCTGTTCGCGGTCCGGCTCGGGCGGCTGTTCGCGGTCCGGCTCGGGCGGCTGCTCGGTGGGAGCGGTCATCGGGTGGTGGTCCTGTCCTTCTCGTCCGCGCCCTCGTGGGCGTCGGCGGGCAGCGGCACCGTGGCGGTGACCGCGAAGCCGCCTTCCGCACGGCCGCCGGTACTCAGCGAACCGTCGTGCAGGGCGACGCGTTCCCGCATGCCCAGCAGACCGTATCCGCCGCCCCTGCCCGAGCCGCCGGGCGCCCTGGCGTCACCGACGCCGTCGTCGGTCACCTCGACGGTGACACGGTCCGGCAGATAGGCGAGCCGCACGGTGGCGCGGGCGGGCCCCGCGTGCTTGCGGGTGTTGGTCAGCGCCTCCTGGACGACGCGGTGGAGGGTGAGGCCGACCGTCGTCGGCAGCGGCCGGGCCCGCCCGGTGACGTGCAGTTCGACGGGCAGTCCCGCGGCGGTCGAATCGGCGATGAGCCGGTCGATGTCGTCGACGCCGGGCTGCGGCGCGGACGACGCCTCCTCCGGGGCGTCGGTGCCGCGCAGCACACCGAGGAGCTGCCGCATCTCGCCCAGCGCGGTGCGGCCCGACCGCTCCAGGGACAGCAGCGCCTCGCGGGCCGTGTCGGGGTCGCGGTCCAGCGTCGCCCGCGCGCCGCCGGACATGAGGTACATGGTGGTGACGTGGTGCGCCACGACGTCGTGGAGCTCGCGGGCGATGCGGCGCCGCTCCTCGGCCACCGCGCGGTCGGCGAGCAGCTCGCGGTTGATGTCCAGCTGCTGCTTCCACTGCCGCACGCCCAGGCCCACGGCGACGACGGCCGCGGTGATGACCACGTCGATCGTGGCGGTCATCGCGAAGGGCTCGGGGCTCCCCGCGTCCCGCACGAACTGCACGGGTACGCAGGCGGCGGCGCCCCACGCCACGGCGCGCGGGCCGCAGTACCGGGCCACGGTGTAGAGCGCGACGGTGACGGCGGCGCCGAAGCTGTGCGTCATGGGGCGGCCCGGGTCGGCCGCGATCCCCAGGTTGGAGGCCAGTTGCACGGCGAGGACCGCGCCGAGCGCCGGCGCGGGGCTGCGGCGCCGCACGAGCAGCGGGACCACGAGCGTCGCGATCAGCAGGACCCCGGCCACGGTCACGCGTGACGGGGTGATCGCGGGACCGCCCGCGGCGGCGCCCGCCGGTACCGGCATGACGTAGGCCAGCACCTCGACCGCCGTCGCGACGACGGCGAGCACCACGTCGCCCCGCGTGGGCCGTTGCCGGCCTTCGGGCGGTACCGGGGGGAAGTAGTCGCGTCCCATCCGGGCGCCTCCTGGTCGGGCCGGTCGCCGGCCCTTGTTCTCGCGTTCTTTCCACACCATTAGATCCCGGCCCGCCGCGACGCGGATCGGCGCGGGGTCGGGCCTTTCCCCAGTACTCGGGTACTGCCCACGATGTCGTACCGGACCGGAGTCCCGGACGCTTCCCGTTCCGGCGGCCGACGCTTTCGACGGGCGCCGCGTGATGGCCTGTGGGGAGCCCCGAGAAGCCCTCGTGGCGCATTCCGCAGCCCGGCAAGAAGCAGGGAAGAAGAACCATGATCCACAAGCTGACCTCATTCTCCACCCGACATCGATGGATGATGGTCGTCGTCTGGACCCTGCTCGGCGCGGCCCTGAGTTTCGTGGGCAAGGCGATGATGTACGACGTCACCGATTCCCAGTCGGGCGACTTCCTGCCCGAGAAGTACGACTCGGCCGTGGCGCTGCGCATCGCCGAGGACGAGTTCGGCACCAAGCCCGACCCCAACGCCCTGACCGTGCTCGTCGCCAGGGACGACGGCGCGCCGCTCACGGCGGGCGACCAGCGCCACATCGCCCGCACCGGGGACCTCCTGGGCCGGGAGCGGCTCACCGCGCCGACGCCCGAACCGCTGATGAAGGACCACTCCCAGACGCCCCGGGTCGCGCCGGGAGCCGTGGCCCCGGACCGGAGTTTCCAGCTCCTCACGGTGTCGCTCGACGGGAATCCCCAGGACCCCGGACTCCAGGACGTCTACAAGGAGTTCCGCGACACGGCGAAGAAGGAATTCGCGGAATCGGACCTGCGCGTCGGATTCACCGGCGGCATCGCCTCCACGGTGGACAACACGGACGCGGAGGAGACCACGGGGAAGGTCGTCGGCGCGCTGACGACGGGCCTCATCGTCCTTCTGAACATCCTGGTGTTCCGCAGCCCGGCGGCCGCGTTCGTACCGCTGATCGCGGTCGCGCTGATCGGCGGTGTCGCCTCCGGAGCGGTGGTCGGCGCGGCGAAGCTCTTCGGCATCGACCTCGACCCGTCCACTCCGTCACTGATCGGTGTCGTGCTCCTCGGCATCGGCATCGACTACTTCCTCTTCCTGATGTTCCGGTTCCGGGAGCAGTTGCGGAACCACCCCGGGCAGGACGCCCGGACGGCCGCCGCCGAGACGACCCGGCGGGTGGGCGGCGCGATCACGTCCGCCGCGCTGACGATCGTGGCGGCCTTCGCGACCCTCGGCCTCGCGAGCTTCGGGCAGTTCCGGGTGCTCGGCCCCGCGATCGCGATCTCCGTGCTCGTGATGCTGCTCGCCAGTCTCACGCTGATGCCCGCGCTGCTTGCCGTGCTCGGACGCGGCATGTTCTGGCCGGCCCGCGCCTGGAAGAAGGAGCGCACCGGCGGTACCGCCGCACGTCTGGGGCACGCGGTGAGCAACCGGCCGGTGCGGTACGCGCTCGCCGGCCTGGTGCTCCTCGGCGCGCTCGGCGCGGGCACGGCCGGCATCAAGATGAGCTACGACCAGCAGGGCCTGCCCGAGACCGCCGCGACCAGGACCGCCGAGCAGATCTCCCGCAGCCTGCCCGCCGGAGTCTCCGACCCGCACAGCGTCTACGTGCGCAGCACCGACGACGGCCGCGTCACCGCGAGTTCGCTCACCCGCATGAAGCGCGCCCTCGCCGGGACGGAGGGCGTCGGCGAGGTGGGCAGGCCGGTGCTCAGCAAGGACGGCACGGCCGCGCGCCTCGACCTGTTCCTGAAGGTCGAGTCCGACACGCAGCACGCGCGCGACCTGGTCTCGGGCCCCATCAGGGACACCGCGGACCGGACCGCGCCGCGCGGCACCGAGGCGTACGTCACGGGAACGGCCGCCGTCTTCGCCGACATCTCGACGGCGGTGGAGAAGGACCTGCGCCTGGTCTTCCCGGTCGCGGCCCTCCTGATCGCCGTGATCCTCTTCCTGCTGCTGCGCTCCCTGCTCGCCCCGGTCGTCCTGATGACCGCGGTCGGGCTCGGGTTCGTCGCCACGCTCGGCGCGAGCACGCTGGTCTTCCAGCACACCCTCGACCGGCCGGGCGTCTCCTTCACGCTGCCCCTGGTCCTCTTCCTCTTCGTCGTCGCCCTCGGCACCGACTACAACATCCTGATCACCGACCGGATCAGGGAGGAGATGGCGAAGCCGGTCACGGCCCGGCACGCGGTGTCCGAAGCGGTGCGCCACACCGGGCCCGCCGTCGCCACGGCCGGCATCGTGCTCGCCGGTTCCTTCGCCGGCCTGGCCGCGAGCCCCGTCACCCTGGAACTCGGCTTCGCCACCGGCCTGGGCATCCTGCTCTCCGCGCTCGTGCTCTCCCTCGTCCTGGTCCCCGCGCTCGCCGCGCTCCTCGGCCGCACGCTGTGGTGGCCGCGCCGGTCGGCTAGGCCCCGGGACCACGACGCCGCACCGGCCGGACAGCCCGCCCCTGAGGCGTACGTGCCCTACGCGCGGTACGCCGATGTCGCGCCGCACGCGGAGCACCCGTCCGCCCGCTGACCCGGAAGTGGCAGACGGTACACGTCCGTTGGACGGCGCGAGGTCAGGAGTCCCGGGAGCCGAAGCGCTCCCGCAGCAGGGCGGCCTCGTCGCTGTCCTCCGGCGCGGTCATGACGACCAGTTCCACCTGCGCGGGGCCGGGCAGCAGATAGCCGGTGTACGCGAGGGTCATCGGGCCCGCCTCGGGGTGGTGGAGCCGCTTGTGGCCGGTGTTCGGGCCGCGCACCTCGTGCTCGTTCCACGCGTCGTGGAACAACGCGCCGCCGTGCAGGGCGAGTTCGGCGAGCAGGGGCGCGTGGTCCGCGCGGCCGGCGAGGGCGTTGCGCAGCCGGTGGACGTTGCCGCGCGCCACCGCCTCCCAGTCCACGAACAGATCGCGGGCCGCCGGGTCGCAGAGCGCGAACCACGCGAGGTTGCGGCGGTGCGGCGGAAGCGCCCCGAAGTCGGTGACGAGCCAGGCCGCCGCCTCGTTCCAGGCGAGGACGTCCCGCATCGGACCGACCAGATACGCGGGCCACACCGTCAGGCCGCGCAGCAGGTCGAGCGCCGTCCGCGGCACCTCGGGAGCGGCCGGCGCCTCCGGTGACACGGGCCTGGCGGTGAGCCGGTGCAGATGGCGGCGGCCGTCCGCGTCCAGGCGCAGGGCG
>NZ_LIRJ01000328.1 GCF_001419745.1 Streptomyces silaceus
GGCGACTTCAACCGCGACGGCATCACGGACCTGATCGCCGGCACCCCGCAGGCCTCGTCGAACCGGGGCCGCGTCACCGTGGTCCCCGGCGGCCTCGACGGCCCGGTCGGCGCCTCGCGGATCTCGCTCACGCAGGCGAGCGAGGGCGTCCCCGGCGCCTCGGAGACCGGCGACGACTGGGGCGCGGCGACCGCGTGGGGCGACCTGAACGCCGACGGGTACGCCGACCTCGTCATCGGCGCGCCGGGCGAGGACGACGCGTCGGGCCACAAGGACCGCGGCGCGGTCACCATGCTGTACGGGCCGAAGTTCACCTCCGGCACGGACATGCAGCTCTCGGACGACTTCCACTACCCCGGCGCGCGGTTCGGCGCCGCGGTCGCGTCCGGCGACTTCAACGCGGACGGCAAGGCGGACGTGTTCGCCGCGGCGACCGGCACGGGCGGCTCGTGGGCCGCGCGCCTGGACGCCGAGCACGAGTCGGGCGGCAGCCTCACCTCGGGCGACACCGCCATCGCGTACGCGGACGCCGCGTCCGGCGACTTCAACCGCGACGGCTACGCGGACGTGGCGCTCGCCTACCGCGACCAGGCCGGCAAGGGCAAGGTCGCGTGGTTCCGGGGCGGCCGCTCCGGGCTGAGCCGGGTCGGGGTCCTGTCCGTGCCGGGCGGCCGCTCGGTCGCCGTGGGCGACGTCAACGGCAACGGCTACGACGACCTGGTCATCGGCCAGCCGTACACCGCCGAGTCCGGCGCGCACGCGGGCGGTCAGGTGACGGTGGTCCCCGGCACGTCGACGGGCTTCACGACGACCGGCATGAAGACCGTCCACCAGGCGACGTCCGGCGTGCCCGGCGCCGCCGAGGCGGGCGACGCGATGGGCTGGTCGGTCGCGGCGGGCGACTACAACGCCGACGGCTACGCGGACGTCCTCACCGGTGCCCCCGGCGAGGACATCACCCGCACCTCGAACCGCGCGGACGCGGGCACGTCCCTCCTCCTGAAGGGCTCCTCGTCCGGCCTCACCGGCACGGGCGCGAAGGCGTTCTCGCAGGACGAGCCCGGTGTCCCCGGCTCCACGGAGTCCGGCGACCGCCTCGGCTCCTCGGTGACGCTGGCCGACCTGTCGGGCTTCGGCCGCGCGGACCTGGCCATCGGCGTCGACGGCGAGGACGCGGGCGACGGCACCATCCTCCAGCTGGACAGCGGGAGTTCGGGGGTGCCCGGGTCGAGCGGCGTCTCCTACGGACGTACGCTGCTCGGCACTCCGGCCGGGGCGCACCTGGGGCGGACGCTGACGCCGTGACCGACGGCGGCGGCTGATCACCCGATCGGCCTTCTCGGCGGGGCGGGCCGCTCAGCCCGCCCCGCTGGGCACCCGGCAGTCCTGCGGCTGCGGCCTGCCCAGGGGCCAGCCGATGCCGACGAACTCCAGTTTCTTGATGCGCGGGTTCAGCTGGACCACGGCCACCGGCTTGTCGTAGGCGTTCCCCGCGTTGGTCAGACAGATCCAGCCGCTGGTCCCGCGCACGCGGTTGACCGCTTCGAGGCGCTGCCACATGTCGGAGACCCGGTTCAGGGGCGGCACCGTGCCCTTGGTCCGGGCGTTGGAGAGCACGACGGCGCGGGCGACGGTGCGCACGCCGTCGTGCACCAGCATGGTGCGGGAGTCCTCCAGGCGGACCGGCCCGATGTCCCCGGCGGTCCTCTTCTCGATCAGCGCGCGCAGTTTGTCCATCTCCTCCTGGGGTTCGGTGAAGTGGGCCGGGCGCGCCTTGGCGGTGTCCTTGCCGCTCAGCTCCTTGTTCCAGGCCTGCGGGTGGCCGGGGGCCGCGTACTGCACCGTGATGGCGGGCTCCTTGCCGCCGCCGCGCAGCTTCGCCCAGTCGTCGTCGCTCAAGTACCGTTCGAGCGTGGCCGATCCCGAGCCGCTGACGATCGTGTACTTCTTGCCGCTGCACTGCACGTCGGCCAGTTTCAGCGCGAAGAGCCGCAGATGGACGGGGCGTCCGGCGAAGTAGACGTAACGGGCCGAGGACTGGCAGATGTTCTGGGCGATGAGCGTGAAGTCGTTGCCCGTCTCGCCCGGGTCGGTGATCGAAGGGGACCTGAACGGCTGGTCCTTGGGCCCCGGTGGGCCCTTCTCGTCGCGGCCGAACGCCTTGGCGAGCGAGTCGTTGTAGATGTCGTGCGGGCGGGTGTCCTTGACCAGGACGGTGTCCTCGTCCTTGAGGCCGCGGTGGAAACTGGCGAGCGCGTCCGCCTGCTGGCGGTTGGTCGGGATGATGCGCGCGAGGCCCGGGAAGGGGTCCTTGCCCGTGCTCTTCTCCGGGTTGGCGAAGTCGTCCGCGCTGACACGGCTGGCGAGGACGGGGATGTGCAGGTCGTTGGTCAGGCGCGTGATGGCCTGCTCGGTCGCGTCCAGGCTGAGGTTGAAGCCCGTGACGGCGCGGAGGTTGTCCCGCTTGTCGGCCGCCATGTCCCCCAACTGGTCGACGACCCGGGCCTGTTGGCCGTACGCGTCACCGGGGTTGGCGAGGACCAGGCGCAGCAGCGGGGTGTTCTCCTCGCGGTTGGCGCGGTACTGCGCGAGGTAGGCGCCCTGGATCTCGCTGCGCAGCTGCGCGCGTTCGGCGGCGATGTCGGGCTGGAGCGGCAGCATCATCGCGACGGTCACGTGCGGTTTGTCGCCGACGAACTCCTCGTTCTCCTTGGCGATGGCGCGGGCGACGGCGGCGATCTCGGGCGTGCCGAAGTCGTAGCCGGTGCCGTTGACGCCGATGCACTCGCCGCCGTGCTTCTCGACGCCGCGGGCGCAGCTGTCCGGTTCGCCGATGGGCGGCAGGAACACCCACAGGAGCACGCCCGCGGCCGCGAGGCCGAGGAGCGTGGCGCCCCTGCGCATCCAGTTGGCCCAGAACGTGTTGTACAGCCAGTTCCCGAACTGTCTCAACGCTGCCCCTCCCTCTGCCGTGAGCCCTCGTCCCGCCCGGTCAGCCGAACCCGATGTGCTCCGTGCACACGCACCGCTGGAGCGGCTGCTTGTCCTCGGCCCGGTCGCCCCAGTCGCGGGCCATGCGGATGAGCAGCGCCGCCCCGTCGGCCGCCCTGGCCACGTCGGCGCCCTCGGGGCCCTGGTCGCGCACCGCCTCGTCGGCGATCTTCGACAGCTCCTCGCTCAGCTCGCGCAGGGGGCCGCGCAGCATCCCGGGCACGGCCTCGTCCAGCGGCTGCGTCCGGTCCTCGGTGAGCCACACCGCGTGCAGCAGCCGGTCGATCTGACGCAGCCGGGTGTCGCCGCGCACCTGCCGCTCGCCGAGCGCGCGGGCGTACCGGTCGTCGTCCGCCCCGATCAGCGCGGCGTCCGCGACGGCGAGGAGTTCCGCGCACCAGTCGGCGATGGGCCGGGTGAGGAAGGTGCCGGACAGGTACCGCGCGACGAGGTCGGCGCCGTCGGAGGCCAGGAGGTGGTGCATGCGGTGGGCCGCCGCGGTGCCGAACAGGGCGTCGGCGTGGCCGTCGCCCAGGTCGCGGTAGTGGCCCTGCAGCAGCGCGTGGTCGGCGTGCCAGGCCGCGCCGCCGGCGCGCATCCGGTACAGGCGCCGCGTCAGGAGCCGGCGCAGGCCGAGGTCGCCGACGAAGTGCCGGGGGCAGCGGGGCCAGCCGGTGTCCTCCAGGAGTTCGGCGATGCGGTAGGCGTTGAGCCGCTCGGTGCGGCCCTCCTGGACGGCGCGCACCAGGGTCTGGGCGCACTCCACGTCGTGCGCCACCGAGAGGTGCGTGAGCAGGTCGAGCCAGTGGCCGCGGTGCTCGGGCGGCAGTTCCTCGGGGCGCTCGCGGTCGATGAGCTCGTCGACGAGTACGTCGGCGACGGGCCGGTCGGCCACGGGGCGTCCCGCGTCGTCCTCTCCTCCGGGCACGCGGGCGTCGAGGATGGCCCAGTCGGTGCACTCCTCGGGGGTGGGGAACGTCGCCGCGGCGGTGGCCTCGCCGAGCCGGGTCACGAAGCGCGGGCGGCCCCCGCTCAGCCGGTGCACGCCGCTGTGGACGCGCAGCCGGACCGCGTTGTCCTGCCGTTCGTGGCCGCCCCGCAGCCGGCTGAGCTCGTCCTTCTGCTGGTCGCGGGTGAGCACGGGCATACGGACGAGGAGCACGCCGCGCCACAGCGGCGCGTGGTCGGGCACACCGCCCGGCGGACGGCTCCACGCGGGCAGCGTCCCCATGAAGGACCGCCAGCTCGCCATGCCCTCGTGGCTGCTGCCCGCCCGGTGCAGGAAGCGGCCGCCGTCCTCGCGCCGGGCGGTCGCGAGGATCACGAGCCGGTCGTGGTGGCCGCGCTCGCGGTCCTCCAGCGCCGGCTTGACCAGCCGTCGGCCGAGTGCGCCGTCCGCGTGGTCCAGGAGCAGGGCGGGCCGCCCCACGCGCGACATGCGTCCGCGCACGGAGTGGTAGGCGGCGTCGATGTCCTGCCGCAGCGCGCGGAAGAGGAACCCCTCGGCGATCCGCCGGGCCTCCCCGCCCTGCTGGAAGTCGTCGCCCAGCGCCCGCAGTCCGGCCAGCGGCTGGCCCCCGGCGCCCGGGTACTCGCCGTAGCAGGCGGCGAGGGCGGCCCTGCCCTCCGCGGACGCGCGGGCGAGGAGACCGTCGAGCAGCGCGTTGAGGAAGGGCCCGACCAGGGGGCTGCTGACCAGCCCCGCCAGGTAGCCCAGATAGTTCTTGGCCGTCCCCTTCAGCACCCCGCGCCAGAAGGAGCCGGGCGGCAGGATCCCGTCGAGGCGGCCCACCTCGTCGACCAGGGGCGCCGCGCCGGCGAGCCGGTCGCTCGCGGCGACGGCCGCGAGCCCCGCGTACAGCCGGGGTACGGCGATCCCGCCGCCGTCGCCGCCCCAGTCCCCGTACTGCAGCGCGATCTTGCGCAGCACCTCGGTCACCTCGGACCGGCTCCTGGGCTGCTCCTCGGCCTGCTCCCGGCAGTCGGTCAGGGCGCAGTCGACGTACGCGGTGGGCACGCGCGGCCCGAACCGCTGCCGTACGCACCGCAGCAGCCGCCCCTTGCCCGTGCCGGGCCCGCCGACGAGCAGCACCACGGGCAGGTCGTCGCCGTAGAGCAGGTCCCGCTTGCGCCCGGCCGCGGTCCTGCCGAGCAGCCGGGCGATCAGACCGCCGTCGTCCAGCAGCTCGCCGAATCCGAGTTCATCAGGCACGGGCCTCTCCGTGGCCGGGGCGGCCGATCGCGAATGATGGCTCGTCAGGTTAGCCAGGCGCCCCAGGCTTTGGGGAGAGTTTCCACATGCCGCTGACATTCGGCCGGTTCTCGCGTGCGGACGGGCCCTTCGGCGCCCTTGGCAGCGGACGGGCCGACGTCATCCCGCCCAGGGGTCGATGCCCGCGGCCCACGTCCGGCGCAGCTCGTCCTGCGGGATCATCCTGGCGATCTGCATGCCGTCGAGCGATTCCAGCCCCGGAGGCACCGGTTCCACCCGCCCCTCGATCAGGTCGGCCAGGAACTGGACCATGCCGCAGGCGAACCGGGTCCAGCATCCGTCGTGCCGGTTCCAGACGACGACCGGCCATTCCTCGGGCGTGCCCGACGCCGCGTCCCAGCACAGGATGTCCGCGCTGTCGGAGACGCCCCAGGCGACGAGCCGCGGCGGCACGGCCGTCGCGAAGCGCCCCTCGGGCTCCTTGTCCCAGGTGAGACGGGCCGTCCGCGACTCCGCCGACATCCCGTCCCCGAGCCGCTCGTGCCACGCCTCGGGTCCCTCGACGACGAGGCAGTCCTCGATCGTCCCGGGCCCGTACAGGTCCATGAAGGCGGCGTAGTCGGCGGGTAATCGGCTGCCCCACGACGCGACGACCCCCTCCCACACGACGGCTGACGGCCTGCCGGGTGGCGGGAGCAGGGAGGTGAGCCTCTCCAGCTCGGTCAGCACGGCGAGCCGCGCGGACTCCGTCACCGCGGCGGACCCGTCCGACTCCGTCACCGCGGCGGACCCGTCTCGCCCCGCCACCACGGCAGGCGCCTCCGGCCCCGTCACCCCCTCGAACCGCTCCCTCCCGGTCACCACGACGAGCCTCTCCCTCTCGGTCACCCCACCGAACCGCACCACAGGAGACCTCCCCGTCAGTCCTGCCCCTGGCCCTGGCCCTGCCCGTGCCCCCGCGCCCTCCGCGACACCACCGCCCGCAGCACCCTGCGGCCCTCCGTCGAGACGTCCAGGGCCTGGCGCAGGGCACCCGTCGGGGCCGCGCCCTTGTCGGCGAGGAGTTCCAGGATCCGCACCTGGCGGCGGAGTTCGGCGGCGACCAGCGGGGTCATGCCGTCCGTGCGGCCCTCGCGGCGCGCCGTCACCGAGCCGTCGCCGTCGCCGGGCGCGGTGTCCAGGAGCCGGTGGACCTGGAGCGCGGCGACCGAGCAGCCGTCGGCCCACTCCCGCACCCCGGCGCCCGCGTACGCCGCCGGCACCGCGTCGAGCATGCGCCGGGCCAGCGCGGCGGCGGCCCCGGAGGAGCCGGGGACGGCCGGTTCACCCGCCGGGGCGGACGCGGCACCGAGCGCCGTGCGCGCCTCGGCCAGCGGGCCGCCCCAGTCCCCGCCCTCCGCGAGGCTCGCCCACAGCGGGCGCAGCAGGTCGTCGTCGCCGCCGAGCACCGGCACACACCGGTCCAGGCAGGCGAGACCGCTGGCCGCCAGGCCTCTCTCATCGGCCTGCGCGATCAGCTCCACGAGGCTCATGCTGTACGTCTCCCGTCACGGACCCGGCACTGCCCCTTACTGCGTGCGGGGCGGCAGGAACGTCACTGCGGTCACCGGCGCGGCCTCCGCGACGGGCGCGACGGGCGCGCCGGCCTCACTGCGGCAGGACGCCCAGCCGGTCGAGGAAGCGGAAGAAGAGCTGCTCGGCCGACGGCTCGGCGTCCGCGTTGAGCACGTCGAGCAGCGGCGCCGTCCGCACCGTCCTGCCCGACTCCGCGGCCCAGGCGACCGCCCGCTCGGCGGCGTCGCGCGGCTCCAGGAAGTAGTCCTCCACGGTCAGCTCCGCGTCGCCGAGGTACCCGGCCATCGCGCGCCGCGCCAGACACGTGGTCCACGCCCCGCTCTCGGGCGCCGCCGCCTCGACGACCACGCAGTCGCTGTCCATCACGTACCCGAAGAGCGCGGGCGCGCCCGACTCCTGGGCCAGCGTGTTCATGTTCCCGACGTCACGCGTGCCGTCGCCGCCCGGCACCTCCCACACCTGCCAGCCGTCGGCCCGCTGTTCGAGGAGGGTCAGCTCGTCCCGCACGCCCGCCACCGCGGCGAGCTCCGCGAGCGGCCGCTCGCTCCTGCCGACGATGTAGTACCCCCAGTAGCCCATGCCACGTCCCCCCGTTGTGCCCATACTGCGTTCTGGGGCCGAATACACCACAGACGTACGCGAGTTCGCCACCAGAAAGCGGAAATCACGGGGCCGGGACGGGCCCCGGAACCGGCGGCAGCGGGGACGGGCCCGACCTGGCCCTGAGGTCCTGCATCCGCGTGAGGCGGTGCACGAAGACGACGGCGAGGACCGCGGCCACGATGTCGAGGACGTCCGCGATCATCATGTTCGCGACGGCCGACTTGATCTCCTCGGGGTCCTCGGCCCTCAGGTACGTCCTGCTGGCCCACCGCCCGACGAGGAGATCCGCCACCCACAGCGACCACCAGGCGTTGAGCAGGCCGGGCGAGTCCTCCGTCACGGGGCGGCGCGCCTCGCTCGCGTGCCAGACGTCCAGGGCGATCCGCCGCGGGAACCAGAGGTTCACGATCGGCACGAGCCAGCCCCAGACCGCCCAGCCGCGCCGCATCCGGTGCTCGTCCGGCGCGAACACCTCGGCGTTCACGCGCACGCGGTGGAACCACACGATGAAGACGACGGCGGTCGCGATCAGCGCCATCAGCTGCAGCCCGCCGGAGGCGCTGTACAGCGAGTCGGCGCGCTCGGCGTCCCGCTCCACGTCCGCCCCGTAGTTCCCCGAGATCAGGTCACTCGTCACGCCCCGCATGACGGTGCCCGCCCACAGCGAGTAGAGGTCGACGGCGATCATGACGCCGAGCAGCACCATGACCGCCCGGCTCAGCCCGACGGGCGAGCGCAGCCAGGCGGGCGGTCCCGCCGGCGCATGGGGTTGCCGCGGCGGAAAGGGCTGGTACTGCATGGTCGAGCGACCCCCACGGGTGGTTCACGAGCGGTTGAGAACCGCCCGCGTCCCTCCCCAGGGCGCCGACGGCGGCTACGGGACCGTATCAGCGAGTTTCACGAAGTCGTTCCAGGACAGAGCGGGTTTGCGGGGGTCCCACACCTTTTGTGCCATGGCCCGCAACGGCATCCGGATGCCCCGCGCCACCTGCTCCTGGGTCTGCGAGCCCGCCAGGTCGCACCACACCGCGAACGTGGCCCCGAGGATCTGGTCGTCGTACTTCTCGCTCACCGGCTCGGTGCCGCGCAGCACCAGCGGGGTCCAGCTCTCGTAGATCCGCTGTCCGGTCGGATAGCGGAAGGTGTTGGGCTGCCCGAGCACGTAGTAGAGGTACTCGTCGTTGTAGTTGACGAGGCTGCGGCCCGCCCGCAGATACTCGGCGGGCTCGCGCGCACCGATCTCCTTGCCCGTCCAGTACGCCACTTCGAGGTCGTCGGCGGCCTGCTCGGTGCCGCCCCGGAAGAACCCGTCGTTCCAGGCCTTCAGCTTCTTCTCGAACGGGCGCACGGTGTCGGCCCGGTCGTTGAGCCAGCCCGTCGCCAGGTCCTGCACGCGCCCGTCGGCGCCGTAGCGCTCGCGGGCGGCGGCGGCCAGCTGCGGGTAGGAGGCCTCGGGGTCCTTGACCGTGAGGGCGCGGTACTCGTCCGCGCCGAGGTGCCAGTAGGCGCCGGGGAACAGCTCGGCGTACTCCTTGAGCAGATCGTCGACGATCTCCGCCGCGCCCGGCTTGGAGATGTCGACGGCGCCGCGCTGGGCGATCCCGCGGGCGTCGCGGAGCTGGAGCGAGGGGTGCTGGCGGATGACCGCGCCCAGATGTCCCGGCGAGTCGATCTCCGGGACGACCGTGATGTGACGGCTTTCGGCCAGTTTCACGATGCGGCGGACCTGGTCCTTGGTGAGGTGGTCCGTGGAGACGATCTCGGGGTGCGAGTCCGACGCGATGCGGAAGGCCTGGTCGTCGGAGAAGTGCAGGCCCAGCTGGTTGTACTTCAGGTCGCCGAGCTCGCGGACGCGGTCCTCGATCCACGCCACGTCGAAGTGCTTGCGGGCGATGTCGAGCATGAATCCGCGCCGCGGCTTGGCGGGCCGGTCCTTCACGACGCCCTCGGGGGCGGTTCGGCCGCCGCTGACCTCCTGCTTGAGGGTACGGGTCCCGTAGAACACGCCGGCCGCGGCGGGCGCGGCGATCCGCACCTTCTGATCCCGCACGGTCAGCGTGTACGACTCCGGTCCCGCGCCCCCGCCGTCGCCCGCTCCCCCGTCCGCGTC
>NZ_LIRJ01000329.1 GCF_001419745.1 Streptomyces silaceus
GGCTCACGTCTTACGGGGGCGGGCTCACGCCTGACGATGGAGCGGGCCTGACGATTCCGTCGCAGACCGTGCCCGTCCGAGGAGGAGGGGCCGATGCCGCTCCTTCGTCGTCCTCCCTCCCGGGTTCCCTGCCCGGCCGGTCCACCTCGCCCACCCCGTCCGTCGAAGCCCCGGACGGTCTCCCCTTCACCGCACGGCCCCACCCGCCGGCACCCGAACTCGCCGCCGCCGTACAGCGCGAGTGCCTGCGCCGTGGGCTCATCGTCGAGTTGGGCGGCCGCCACTCCAGCGTCGTCAGACTCCTTCCTCCTTTGACCATCACCGACGAGCAGGCGTCCGCGATCCTCGACCGCCTCGCCGACGCGCTGGCCACCGCGGCGCGCGCCCATCACGGACAACCGAACGGATAACCAAGACGGACCCAGGTCGTCCCCGGCGGTCGTCCTCCGCCGGGCACAGCCCGACCCCCGTCGTCATACGGAGCTCGAACAACCTCACAAGGAAGCCCTCTTGAACGCCACCCCCGCATCCGAAGGCCGTCCCCACTCCCACGCCTCAGGCGCGTGCGGCACCCAAACCTCACTGGTGGCGGAGTCCGGTACGGTCCCCCGGCAGAAGGGTGGCGGCCAGGAGGCCGAGCGCCTGCGCGGGACGTCCACCGACCTGCTGGAGCACCCCGACCCGCACACCGCCGCGCAGGCAGCGGCCGTCGAGAACCTGCTGCGCTGCTGGGTCAGGGAGAACAACCTCCCCGCTCCGGACCACGGAGCCCTGCGCATCCCTCTCGACGCCAGCGGAACGGCCCTGCTCGTCCCCGTGCACTACTGGTCGGCCACCGGCTGGCACCGCTTCGGCCTGCCCTACCTCGCGGACGGCCCAGCGAGCGCCCCTCCCGTCGACGCCGTCACCGTCGCCGCCCTCCTCGGCCGCGAGTCCGCCCGCCGCAGTACCGCGAACCCCTCGCAGGCGGGGCCGGCGGTGGAGCCCGTCGATGGCCCGGGCACCTTGGACGAGCCGGGGGAGTCGGGTCTGACGGACGGCGTAGGCAACGCAGCCGGCTCGGACGGCCCGGTCGACTCCGCTGGATCGGCCGACGTGGACGGCGCAACCGACGCGGGCGTCACAACCGGTACGGACGGCGCAACTGGTGCTGCCGTCACGACCGACACGGACGGTGCAACCGGCACGGGCGGCGTAACTGGCACGGACAGCGCAACCGGCGCGGACAGGTCAGCCCACTCGCACACCTGCCTCGCCCCGGTCGACGGCGCCGACCTGGTCGGCCGCGTCGCCGATTCCGTCCGTCGCACGGCCGAGTTCATCGCCGACCGGCGCAGTACACCCGGTGACCACCCCGACCTCTTCCTCGCCGCTGAACAGTCGCTGCTCCTCGGTCACCCCCTCCATCCGACCCCCAAGAGCCGCGAGGGTCTGTCCGACACCGAATCCCGCCTCTACTCACCCGAACTGCGCGGCGCCTTCGCCCTGCACTGGCTTGCCGTCGACCGCTCGGTGCTCGCCGCCGACTCGGCCTGGACCGAGCGCGGCCGCACCGTCTCCGCCGAGCAGCTCACCGCCCGCCTCGCCGGGCCCGACCTGCCACTGCCGGACGACCGCGTCGCCCTGCCCGTACACCCCTGGCAGATCCGGGAACTCCGGCACCGCCCCGAGGCCGCCGAACTCCTGGACGCCGGGCTCCTCCAGGACCTCGGCCCGCACGGCACCCCGTGGCACCCCACCTCCTCCGTACGCACCCTGTACAGCTCCGGCGCGGCCGCCATGCTGAAGCTCTCCCTCGGCCTGCGCATCACCAACTCCCGTCGCGAGAACCTCCGCAAGGAACTCCACCGCGGCGTCGAGGTCCACCGGCTGCTGCGCAGCGGCCTCGCCGAGGAGTGGCAATCGGTCCACCCCGGCTTCGACGTGGTCCGCGACCCGGCGTGGCTCGCCGTCACCGGCTCCGACGGCGCACCCGTACCCGGGCTCGACGTCATGATCCGGCACAACCCCTTCGGCCCCGGCGACGACGCCACCTGCATCGCCGGGCTCGTCTCACCCCGACCGTCGGCCCTCTCCGCCGGCCAGGACCGCCGCCCGATGCACTCCAGACTCTGCGAGACCATCACCCGGCTCGCCGGCCGAACGGGCCGCCCCCGAGGAGCCGTCGCCACGGAGTGGTTCCTGCGCTACCTCGAGACCGTCGTCCGTCCCGTGCTGTGGCTGGACAGCGAGGCGGGCGTCGCCCTGGAGGCGCACCAGCAGAACACCATCCTCCTGCTGGACGCCGACGGCTGGCCCGTGGGCGGCCGCTACCGCGACAACCAGGGCTACTACTTCCGCGAGTCCCGTCGCGCCGACCTCGACCGAAGGCTTCCCGGCATCGGTCAGGACAGCGACACCTTCGTCTCCGACGAGGTCACGGACGAGCGATTCGCCTACTACCTCGGCATCAACAACGTGCTCGGCCTCATCGGAGCCCTCGGCGCCGAACGGCTCGCGGACGAGAAGCTGCTGCTCGCCGCCTTCCGCCGCTTCCTCCGCGACGTCGCCTCGGGACCCGACCGGCTGCGCACCCCGCTGCCCGCGACCCTGCTCGACTCACCCGTGCTGCGGTGCAAGGCCAACCTGATGACCAGGCTCCACGGCCTCGACGAACTCGTCGGCCCAGTCGACACCCAGTCCGTCTACGTCACCATCGCCAACCCCCTTCATTCCTGAGGAACATGCCCCACCTCTTCTGACAGGAGCGATGCCGTGCCCCCCACTGACGCGAGCACCGACACCGACACCGGGACCGAATCCGCCACCACGGGCGCCGACGGCACCGACACCCTCGACCTGCGCCTGCCCGACGAGCTCGTCGCCCTGCTGGCCGCCGAGGGCGACGGAGCGGCGGCCATGGCGGGGGACGATCTCCTGGACGGAGTCGCGAGGTGGGGGCCGGTCACCACCGCTGCCGGTGTGTTCCAGCTCGTACCCGTACGTCTCGAACGCGACCTCCCTCTGATCAGCCGGTGGATGAACGACCCTGCAGTGGCGGCCTTCTGGGAACTGGCGGGCCCCGAAGCCGTCACAGAGGCCCACCTGCGTCCCCAGCTGGAAGGGGACGGACGCAGCGTCCCTTGTCTGGGCGCGCTGGAGGGCACGCCGATGAGCTACTGGGAGATCTATCGGGCGGACCTCGACCCGCTCGCCCGTCACTACCCCGCGCGTCCGCACGACACCGGAATCCACCTCCTCATCGGCGGTGTCGCCAACCGCGGCCGTGGCCTGGGCACTTCGCTGCTCAGAGCGGTCGCCGACCTGGTCCTCGACCACCGCCCCGCCTGCGCACGAGTCGTAGCAGAACCCGACCTGCGCAACACCCCCTCCGTCTCCGCATTTCTGAGCGCCGGCTTCCGCTTCTCGGCAGAAGTGGATCTGCCCGACAAACAAGCGGCGCTCATGGTCCGCGACCGGGCCCTGCGCGCCGTCCTCTGACCCGATCACTTTTGATACACCGCTCGACCCGATCTGGTTCCCTCCCTGAGGAGTCCCCGTGCCGAATCCGTCAGCCAGCCAGATTTCCCGCCCCACCGCGGAGCTCTACGACCCGCCCGAGCTGACCCAGGACAGATGGGAAGAGGCCGGGCGCCGGCTCCTCGCCAAGATGATCGGCGAGTTCGCGTACGAGGAGATCATCCGGCCGGTGCCGGCGGCGGAAGGAGGGAGCGGCAGCTATCAACTCCCGCTCGAATCTCCCGAACCGGGCGGATCCGCGGGCACGTCCGAGCGACGGGGCGGCAGCCGCCTCACCTTCCGGGCGCGCCGCGGGTCGTACGGAAGTTGGCACGTCGACACGGCAGGGCTGGCCCTCGCCGAGCGCGAAGGCCCGGCGCTCCCCTTCAGTGACCCTCTTCGATTCCTCGTGCTGGCCCGCCGGACCCTGGGCCTGGACGGCGCCACGCTCGGCCACCTCATCCGCGAACTCACCGTCACGCTCAGCGCCGACGCCCGCATCGACCACACGGCCCTCAGCGCCGCCCAACTCGCCGATCTCGGCTACGCGGAACTCGAAGGACACCAGACCGGCCACCCTTGGCTCGTCCTCAACAAGGGACGCATCGGCTTCTCCGCGAGCGACACCGACCAGTGGGCCCCCGAGGCCCGCCGCGCCACGACGCTCCCGTGGATCGCCGTCCACACCGACCTCGCCACCTACCGGGGCGTCGCGAGACTGGACACCGCCCAGCGGCTCTACGACCGAGAACTCCCCACCGACGTCCAGCAATCCTTCGAGGACTTACTCCGCGCGCGGGGGCGCGACCCCCAGGAGTACCTCTACCTGCCGGTGCACCCCTGGCAGTGGGACGAGGTCGTCCTGCCGCTCTTCGCCCCGACCGTCGCCACCGACGCCATCGTCCCGCTCTGCAGCGACGGTGACCAGCGCCTTCCCCAGCAGTCCATTCGTACGTTTCTCAACGTCTCCCGGCCCGACCGGCACACCGTGAAACTGCCGCTGTCGGTCCTCAACACTCTGGTGTGGCGCGGTCTCCCCACAGAGCGCACCATGGCGGCCCCCGCCGTGACGGCCTGGATGCACGCCCTGCGCGATGCCGATCCCTTCCTGCGCGACGAATGCGGAGTGATCCTCCTGGGCGAAGTGGCATCGGTGGCCGTCGAGCACCCGGAGTACGACGGACTGGCCGAAGTCCCGTACCAGTACAGGGAACTGCTCGGCGCCATCTGGCGCGAGCCGATCACCCGCTACCTCGCCCCGGGAGAGCGCGCCCGCACCCTCGCCTCACTGCTGCACACCGACCCCGACGGCAGGGCCTTCGTCACCGAGCTCGTCGAACGCTCCGGGCTCGCGCCCGTCGCCTGGCTGCGGCGCTTCTTCGCGGCCCTGATGCCGCCACTGCTGCAGTTCCTCTACCGCTACGGAACGGTGTTCTCTCCTCACGGGGAGAACACCATCGTCGTCTTCGACGACAAGGAGGTGCCTGTCCGGCTCGCGGTGAAGGACTTCGTGGACGACGTCAACGTGAGCGCCGTACCGCTTCCCGAGCACGCCTCGATGCCGGCCGACGTACGTGACGTACTGCTGACCGAGCCCCCCGGGTTCCTCACCCAGTTCATCCACTCCGGGCTTTTCGTAGGCGTCTTCCGCTATCTCGCGCCCCTGTACGAGGAACAACTGGGCGTCACGGAGGCCGACTTCTGGTCCCTCCTGCGGACCGAGATCCTCCGGCACCAGGCGCGCGCTCCGGAGCTGAAGGAGCGGTACGAGATGTTCGACCTGCTCACACCCCGTATCGAGCGGCTGTGCCTGAACCGGAACCGCCTCCACCTCGACGGATACCGGGACCGCCCCCAGCGTCCCCACGCCGCGGTCCACGGCACCGTGCCCAACCCTCTCCATCAGCCTTGATCGCCGGATTGTCAGTGGGGCACCGTAGGGTGGTCGCGCTATGACGAAGCCCTCCCTCCCCGAGCTCCTGCACGCCGCCGTCACCGCTGTCGGCGGCACGGAACGCCCTGGCCAGGTGTCCATGGCCGAGGCCGTCGCCGAGGTGATCGACGACGGCTCCCACCTGCTGGTCCAGGCCGGTACCGGCACAGGTAAATCCCTCGGCTACCTGGTCCCGGCCCTGGCGCACGGAGAGCGTGTGGTGGTCGCTACGGCCACCCTCGCCCTCCAGCGTCAGCTCGTGGAGAGGGACCTTCCGCGCACGGTGGACGCGCTGCATCCGCTGCTCCGCCGCCGCCCCCAGTTCGCGATGCTCAAGGGCCGCTCGAACTATCTCTGCCTGCATCGCCTCCACGAGGGCGTGCCGCAGGAAGAGGAGGAGGGGCTGTTCGACCAGTTCGAGGCGGCCGCGCCCACCAGCAAGCTGGGCCAGGACCTGCTGCGGATGCGGGACTGGGCGGACGAGACCGAGACCGGCGACCGCGACGATCTCACTCCGGGTGTGTCCGATCGCGCCTGGGCGCAGGTGTCGGTCTCGTCCAGGGAGTGCCTCGGCGCCTCGAAGTGCGCCTACGGGGCGGAGTGCTTCGCCGAGGCGGCCCGAGAGCGGGCCAAGCTCTCCGAAGTCGTCGTCACGAACCACGCGCTGCTCGCGATCGACGCCATCGAGGGCGCCCCGGTCCTGCCCCAGCACGAGGTGCTGATCGTGGACGAGGCCCATGAGCTGGTGTCCCGCGTGACCGGCGTGGCCACGGGCGAGCTGACCCCCGGGCAGGTCAACCGAGCCGTGCGCCGGGCTGCCAAGCTCGTCAACGAAAAGGCCGCCGACCAGCTGCAGACCGCTTCGGAGGGCTTCGAGCGGCTGATGGAGCTGGCTCTGCCCGGCCGACTGGAGGAGATCCCCGAAGACCTCGGGTACGCGCTGATGGCGCTGCGTGACGCCGCCCGCACGGTGATCACGGCGCTCGGTTCGACGCGGGACAAGTCGGTCCAGGACGAGGACGCGGTCCGCAAGCAGGCGCTCGCCTCGGTGGAGTCGATCCACGGGGTGGCGGAGCGGATCACGAACGGTTCCGAGTACGACGTCGTCTGGTACGAGCGCCACGAGCGGTTCGGTGCCTCCCTGCGCGTGGCCCCGATGTCCGTGTCGGGGCTCCTCCGGGAAAAGCTCTTCGCCGACCGTTCGGTGATCCTCACCTCCGCCACGCTCAAGCTCGGCGGTGACTTCAACGGAGTTGGGGCCTCGCTGGGCCTGGCCCCCGAGGGCACCGAGTCCGAGGACGCCCCTGTCTGGAAGGGCCTCGACGTCGGCTCGCCGTTCGACTACGGCAAGCAGGGCATTCTGTACGTCGCCAAGCACCTGGCCCGCCCGGGGCGCGAGGGCACCCGCAGCGACATGCTCGATGAGCTGGCGGAGCTGATCGAGGCCGCCGGCGGGCGCACGCTCGGCCTGTTCTCCTCGATGCGTGCCGCCCAGAGCGCGGCCGAGGAGCTGCGGGAGCGCCTCGACATGCCGATCCTCCTTCAGGGCGAGGAGACCCTGGGTGAGCTGATCAAGGGCTTCGCCGCGGACCCGCGGACCTGTCTCTTCGGGACGCTCTCGCTCTGGCAGGGTGTCGACGTGCCGGGGCCGAGCTGTCAGCTGGTGATCATGGACAAGATCCCGTTCCCGCGCCCCGACGATCCGCTGATGAGCGCACGCCAGAAGGCGGTCGACGATGCCGGGGGCAACGGCTTCATGGCCGTCGCTGCGACGCATGCGGCGCTTCTGATGGCGCAGGGAGCGGGGCGTCTCGTGCGAGCGTCCGGGGACCGCGGAGTGGTCGCGGTCCTGGACCCGCGCCTGGCCACCGCGCGCTACGGAAGCTATCTGAAGGCTTCGCTGCCCGATTTCTGGTACACGACGGACCGCAATCAGGCGCGCCGCTCCCTGGCGGCGATCGACGCCGCGGCCAAGGCGGACGAGGCGAAGGCCGACGAGGCCTAGGGCTGGAAGAGGCCGAGGACTGCTTGGGTGCTGCCGCTGCTGTGGCGGCAGCACACTCACGGTTCCTCAGCTCCCCGGACGTAGCCCGGAGAGCCCAGGAGACGCAGCAGGGCCCCGGAACCGGCGCAGTTGGTCCCGGGGCCCGGTCAGGGGCGGAGGCTCACACCCGCCGCAGCACCGCCACGACCTTGCCGAGGATGGTCGCCTCGTCGCCGGGGATCGGCTGGTACGCGGAGTTGTGCGGGAGCAGCCAGACGTGCCCGTCCTCGCGCTTGAAGCGCTTGACCGTGGCTTCGCCGTCCAGCATGGCGGCCACGATGTCGCCGTTCTCCGCGACGGGCTGGCGGCGCACCGTGACCCAGTCGCCGTCACAGATGGCGGCCTCGATCATCGAGTCACCGACGACCTTGAGCACGAAGAGCTCACCGTCACCCACGAGCTGCCGGGGGAGGGGGAAGACGTCCTCCACCGACTCCTCGGCGAGGATCGGGCCACCGGCCGCGATGCGGCCGACAAGCGGGACGTACGAGGCGGCCGGCTTGCCCGTGGTGTCGGTGGGCTGGCTGCTCGGCTGGTCCGAGCCACGCACCTCGTACGCGCGCGGGCGGTGCGGGTCGCGGCGCAGGAAGCCCTTGCGCTCCAGAGCCATCAGCTGGTGGGCGACCGAGGAGGTGCTCGACAGCCCGACCGCCTGACCGATCTCCCGCATCGACGGCGGGTAGCCGCGCCGCTGCACGGAGTCCCTGATGACCTCGATCACCCGGCGCTGCCGATCGGTGAGGCCGGAGCTGTCGGCGCGGATACCTGGAGGTCGGCCCGGCAGGGAGCGGGTGGGCTTGGGCCCCTCCTGGTTCGTGGCTGCGTCATTCATGGCATGCACCGGCTCGAGTCGGCTCTGGGAGCGGTCCTGGGCAGTGATGGTGGCGCTGTCTGCGGTGGTGGTCACGTCGGTCGGCCCCTCTCGAGATGTTCTCTCCCTAGCTAGCCAACGGTAGTTGCTTTCGAAAGGTTGCGCCAAACACACGTTCGAGTGAAAAATCGCAGATTACCTGACGTGATCATGTGTCCGGGTGTATGGCTAGCGTTCGGGCCGAATGGCAATTCGGTTCATTACGGTACGCTTCACCGCCGGGACAGTGAGCCCCTCGGTGGCGCTCCCAATACTGCCACCCGGCACCCCGTCAACCCGGCACCGGCCCCTCTCCCGAGCGGCGCGAGTGACGGCTTCGTTGCGTCTGATGTGGCTCTGGTGCGGTTCGGGCGTGGTCCGGGGCGGCGCGACACGCGCAGGGCGGGAAAAGCGGCCAAACCCCAGATCTAGTGGTTGGATTGCGGCAGCGGCCCAGAAGTTGTGGTCCCTGGTCTTTCGAGGCCTCGGGGATCGCCTATGCTTGGGGCTGCTTCGAGGGCCCCGAAGGGCCGTTGAGGTCGATGAGTCGTGCCGTGAAGGAGGGTTGGGAGTTCCATGCACTGCCCCTTCTGCAGGCACCCCGACAGCCGCGTAGTCGACAGCCGCACCACGGACGACGGCACGTCGATCCGCAGGCGCCGTCAGTGCCCCGACTGCTCCCGTCGTTTCACGACCGTGGAGACGTGCTCACTGATGGTGGTCAAGCGCAGCGGTGTGACCGAGCCCTTCAGCCGCACCAAGGTCATCAACGGTGTCCGCAAGGCGTGCCAGGGGCGGCCGGTCACCGAGGATGCCCTCGCTCTGCTCGGCCAGCGGGTCGAAGAGGCGGTGCGTGCCACCGGAAGCGCCGAGCTGACCACTCATGACGTGGGCCTTGCCATACTCGGTCCGCTGCAGGAGCTCGACCTCGTCGCCTACCTGCGCTTCGCGTCGGTGTACCGGGCCTTCGACTCGCTCGAGGACTTCGAGGCTGCCATCGGGGAGCTGAGGGAACAGCGGCTCGACGCGGACGGAGAGCGCGTCGTGAACGACTGCGGGCCCGGAGGGACTGTCGAAGTCCCGGTGCCCGCCACCGCCGTCGACTGACCGGCTGACCGACCGGCCGGCGGCGAACCAGACCTGTTGAGGGTGTCCTTCGGGGTGCCCGCAACACAAGACACACATCCGTGCCACGGGAAGAACGTGGCACTTCAGGGCGTTTTAGCCTGATACAGGGAGGCGGCATGACCGAGACGACGAGCGGCCCGGCACGAGGTTCCCGCGCCAAGGGATCCAAGGCCAGCAAGGGTCTGCGTATCGAGCGCATCCACACCACCCCCGGCGTGCATCCGTACGACGAGGTGGTCTGGGAGCGCCGTGACGTCGTCATGACCAACTGGCGCGACGGCTCGGTCAATTTCGAGCAGCGTGGCGTCGAGTTCCCCGACTTCTGGTCGGTGAACGCGGTCAACATCGTCACCAGCAAGTACTTCCGCGGGGCCGTCGGCACCCCGCAGCGCGAGACCGGCCTCAAGCAGCTGATCGACCGCATCGTGAAGACGTACCGCAAGGCCGGTGAGGACTACAACTACTTCGCCTCACCCGCCGACGCGGAGATCTTCGAGCACGAGCTGGCGTACGCCCTCCTGCACCAGATCTTCAGCTTCAACTCGCCGGTCTGGTTCAACGTCGGAACGCCCCAGCCGCAGCAGGTGTCCGCCTGCTTCATCCTGGCCGTCGACGACTCCATGGAGTCGATCCTCGACTGGTACAAGGAAGAGGGCATGATCTTCAAGGGCGGCTCCGGTGCCGGCCTGAACCTCTCCCGTATCCGTTCCTCCAAGGAACTGCTCTCCTCCGGAGGCAACGCCTCTGGCCCCGTCTCCTTCATGCGTGGTGCCGACGCCTCCGCCGGAACGATCAAGTCCGGTGGCGCCACCCGCCGCGCGGCCAAGATGGTCATCCTCGACGTCGACCACCCCGACATCGAGGGCTTCATCGAGACCAAGGTCAAGGAAGAGGAGAAGATCCGCGCCCTGCGCGACGCGGGCTTCGACATGGACCTGGGCGGCGACGACATCACGTCCGTCCAGTACCAGAACGCCAACAACTCGGTCCGCGTGAACGACGAGTTCATGAAGGCCGTCGAGACCGGCTCCCAGTTCGGCCTGCGTGCCCGCATGACCGGTGACGTCATCGAAGAGGTCGACGCCAAGTCGCTCTTCCGCAAGATGGCCGAGGCCGCCTGGGCGTGCGCCGACCCCGGCATCCAGTACGACGACACCATCAACGCCTGGCACACCTGCCCGGAGTCCGGCCGGATCAACGGCTCGAACCCGTGCAGCGAGTACATGCACCTGGACAACACGTCCTGCAACCTCGCCTCGCTGAACCTGATGAAGTTCCTGAAGGACGACGGCAAGGGCAACCAGTCCTTCGACGCCGAGCGCTTCGCCAAGGTCGTCGAGCTGGTCATCACCGCGATGGACATCTCGATCTGCTTCGCGGACTTCCCGACGCAGAAGATCGGCGAGAACACCCGCGCCTTCCGTCAGCTGGGCATCGGCTACGCCAACCTCGGCGCCCTCCTGATGGCGACCGGTCACGCGTACGACTCCGACGGCGGCCGTGCCCTCGCCGGCGCCATCACGTCGCTGATGACGGGTACGTCGTACAAGCGCTCCGCCGAGCTGGCCGCGGTCGTCGGTCCCTACGACGGCTACGCCCGCAACGCCACGCCGCACAAGCGCGTCATGAAGCAGCACGCCGACGCCAACACCGCGGCCGTGCGCATGGACGACCTGGACACGCCGATCTGGGCCGCCGCCACGGAGGCCTGGCAGGACGTGCTCCGTCTCGGCGAGAAGAACGGTTTCCGTAACTCCCAGGCGTCCGTCATCGCCCCGACCGGCACCATCGGTCTCGCGATGTCCTGCGACACCACCGGCCTGGAGCCCGACCTCGCCCTGGTCAAGTTCAAGAAGCTCGTCGGCGGCGGCTCGATGCAGATCGTCAACGGCACCGTGCCGCAGGCCCTGCGTCGTCTCGGCTACCAGGAGGAGCAGATCGAGGCGATCGTCGCCCACATCGCCGACAACGGCAATGTGATCGACGCCCCCGGCCTGAAGACCGAGCACTACGAGGTCTTCGACTGCGCCATGGGCGAGCGCTCCATCTCCGCGATGGGCCACGTCCGCATGATGGCCGCGATCCAGCCGTGGATCTCGGGCGCCCTCTCCAAGACGGTCAACCTCCCGGAGACCGCCACCGTCGAGGACGTCGAAGAGGTCTACTTCGAGGCCTGGAAGATGGGCGTCAAGGCGCTCGCCATCTACCGCGACAACTGCAAGGTCGGCCAGCCGCTCTCCGCCAAGAAGAAGGAGGACGAGAAGGCCGAGATCACCGAGAAGACCGAGGCGACGATCCGCGAGACCGTCGAGAAGGTCGTCGAGTACCGTCCGGTCCGCAAGCGCCTCCCGAAGGGCCGTCCCGGCATCACCACCTCCTTCACGGTGGGCGGCGCCGAGGGCTACATGACCGCCAACTCCTACCCGGACGACGGTCTCGGCGAGGTCTTCCTGAAGATGTCCAAGCAGGGCTCGACCCTCGCGGGCATGATGGACGCCTTCTCCATCGCCGTCTCCGTCGGTCTGCAGTACGGCGTGCCCCTGGAGACGTACGTCTCCAAGTTCACGAACATGCGCTTCGAGCCGGCCGGCATGACGGACGACCCGGACGTGCGGATGGCGCAGTCGATCGTCGACTACATCTTCCGTCGCCTGGCGCTGGACTTCCTGCCCTTCGAGACGCGCTCCGCGCTCGGCATCCACTCCGCCGAGGAGCGTCAGCGTCACCTGGAGACGGGTTCGTACGAGCCCGCCGAGGACGAGGTCGACGTCGAGGGCCTGGCCCAGTCCGCCCCGCGGCAGACCGAGTCCCTGAAGGCGGTCTCCGCGCCGAAGGCGGAGGCCGAGACGGCCAAGCCCGCCACGCAGCAGGCGCACACCAGCGCCGAGCTCGTGGAGATGCAGCTGGGCATCCAGGCCGATGCGCCGCTGTGCTTCTCCTGCGGTACGAAGATGCAGCGCGCCGGCTCCTGCTACATCTGCGAGGGCTGCGGCTCGACCAGCGGCTGCAGCTGATCCCGGGATCGGCCTCTCGGGGCTGAACTGAACGGTCAGGGCGGTGGTGCCGATGTCTCGGCGCCACCGCCCGTGGCGTTTGTGTCGCCCGGTCCCGTGATGCCTTGTTGAGGAGCTGGGGCCGCGTCAGGTGGCCGGAGGGCCCGCCGGATCCTGGTCCACGGAGATGAGCTCGCCGCCCATGCGCGAGGCGAACGACGTCGGGTCGGCGTCGAAGCCGTGGATGACCTCGCGGAACGACCAGGCCCCGGACGCGTCCCGGGTGAACTCGGCGACGGTCGAGGCGGTGCTTCCGGAGACGCCCGCCAGGTCGTTCAGTGCCAGCTCCGTGTGACCCTCGCGAATCCGGAACGCGGCGTTCGCGATGTCGCCGAACACCTTCTGCTCCTCGTGCTGCTGTATGGCGACGCCCACCACCACCCGGGTGATCGTGGGGGCGAGCCGGTCCAGCTCCAGCGTCATGACCTCGTCGTAACCGAAACCCTGGCCCGTCCTGCTGTCCCGGTTGAGGGCGATGGTGCCGTCGGGGGAGCGACTGTCGAAGTGCACGAGGTACACGGGGCTGCCGTACGGAGCGTCCGCCGTGTACGTCGCGGCGATGATGTCGAGGTCGTTGGGCGACTCCCCGATCGGGCTCGGATCCCACTTGAGGCCGACCTCGACCTTCTTGATCCCCTTGCTGACACTGCTCAACGGACTTCCCCTCCTCGTGACCGGTGGCTGTGGACGCCCCAGGCGTGCCCAACACCAACGCTACGACGTAGGACTGACAGCGACGTAGCGTTTCTGGTCAGGTGGGGCAACTGAGCCCGGAGTGAATCGGGTTGGTGCGGGGAGCGGTCGCGGAGATCATTGCTTCATGACATGGAACGGGGAAGAACTCGATCTCGACGCCTACTTGGCGAGAATCGGGCACACAGGCGCGACGAAGACGGATCTGGACACTCTGCGCGCGCTCCACAGGGCGCACGTGCTGGCGATCCCCTTCGAGAACCTCGAGATCATGCTCGGCCGTCCGGTCCCGCTGGAACTGGCGGCACTTGAGGACAAGATGGTGCGCAAGAGGCGGGGCGGTTACTGCTACGAACAGAACCTGCTCTTCGCCGCGGCCCTGGAGCGCATCGGCTTCGATGTCACCGGACTCGGTGCACGGGTCAGGGCGGGTGCGTCCACCACGCGCGCGGTGACGCACATGCTTCTGAAGGTCGAGGTGGACGGCGAGGCGTGGCACTGCGACGTGGGGTTCGGCGGGGACGGGTTGCTCGAACCGATCCCGCTGCATGCCGGTGGGGAAGTGCAACAAGGAGAATGGCGTTTCGCGCTCCAGCAGGAGGACGACGGGGTCCTGGCGCTGCGGACGTGGAGCCCCGACGGGTGGCTCGATCTCTACGCGTACGGCCAGGAGAGGCGTCTGCCCGTCGACTACGTAGTGATGAACCACTACACGTCGACCCACCCCAAGTCGTCCTTCATTCGCCGTCCGGTGGTGCAAAGGGCCACTCCGGAGGTCCGTCGCAGACTGGTGGGCGATCAGCTGACGGTGACGCGTGCGGACGGCTCGGTGGAGGAACGAGCCGTTCCTGTGGGCGAATTGGCGGACGTTCTCGCACGAGAGTTCGGTGTCGAGTTGGGCGCGGACGATTCGGCCGCGCTGATCCGGGTGCACTACGCCGGAGCGTGACCCTGGCCCTGCTCCGCGCCGTACGATGGCGCGGTGCTGGTCAAGTGGATTCGCTGCACCGTGGTCGACCGTCGGGGATTCGAACGAGGGCAGCGAAAGTGGGCGGGGCTGTAGGGGGAGCCGGGCT
>NZ_LIRJ01000033.1 GCF_001419745.1 Streptomyces silaceus
TCGCGTACACGACCGTGATGACCGTTTTGGACAATCTCCATCAGAAGGGCTGGGTGCGCCGCGAAGCGGAGGGGCGGGCCTATCGATATGAGGCGGTCTCCACTCGTGCCGCCTACGCCGCCGCACTGATGAACGAAGCCTGGTCCCACAGCGACAACCCGGCCGCCGCTCTCGTCGCCTTCTTCGGCATGATGTCGCCGGAACAGCGCGACGCTCTCAGCGACGCGATGCGTATCGTCCAAGGGCCGGAGAACCCCGGCTCGGCGGAGCGCGAGGCAGAGCGATAGCGTCCGCTCATGGCACCCGAGGTCCCCGAACTCAGCGAACTCAGCGCAAAAGCGGTCTCCGTACGGAGGGCGCGAACGTCCGATGTGCCGGCGCTGCGTCGCCTCCTCGACGCGTACGTCGGTGAGCGGATCCTCCTGGACAAAGCCACGGTGACGCTTTACGAGGACATCCAGGAGTTCTGGGTGGCGGAACGCGACGACAACGCGGAGTTGGTCGGCTGCGGCGCTCTGCACGTGATGTGGGAAGACCTCGCGGAAGTGCGCACCCTCGCGGTGAACCCCGAGGTCAAGGGAGCCGGCATCGGGCACCAGCTGTTGGACAAGTTGCTGCAGACCGCTCGGTGGCTCGGTGTCCGGAAGGTTTTCTGTCTCACCTTCGAAGTCCACTTCTTCGCGAAGCACGGCTTCGTGGAGATCGGCGAGACTCCCGTGGACGGAGATGTCTACACCGAGCTCCTGCGTTCCTATGACGAGGGTGTCGCGGAGTTCCTCGGCCTCGAACGAGTGAAACCGAACACCTTGGGCAACAGCCGGATGCTTCTGCATCTGTGATCGCCGCCGTGGTATTCACGGCTGCCTCCTGCCCCGGTGGCCTATGTCCGAAACGCGCATGTTTCCAGGCTTCTAGGGGTGCCAGGTCTCTCCTAGGGGTTTGTGTTTTTCCAGCAAAAGCGGTTTGCTTTCCGACGTACTGCAGTACTGCATATAACAGGGGCCGGTGAATCGGCGGCACACGTCGTGCGGGCAGGCCTCGAAGTTATCGATGAAAGGAAATCCGGTGGCACAGAAGGTTCAGGTCCTTCTTGTCGACGACCTCGACGGTGGCGAGGCGGACGAGACCGTGACGTTTGCGCTGGACGGCAAGTCCTACGAGATCGACCTCACCACGGCCAACGCGGACAAGCTCCGTGGGGCCCTTGAGGACTTCGTCAAGGCCGGTCGGCGTACTGGAGGCCGCGGTTCCAGCGGTCGTGGCAAGGCGCGCGCAGCCGCGACCGGCGGCGGTCAGGACACCGCCGCGATCCGCGCCTGGGCAAAGGAGAACGGCTTCGAGGTCAATGACCGCGGCCGCGTTCCCGCGTCCATCCGTGAGGCCTACGAAAAGGCCAACGGCTGACGGCTGCGACGCCGCAGCCGGACCCGGTGGCACTGCGTTGCCGCCGTGTCCACCAGTCGTACGAGATCGGAGCCCACGGCGGGGTCGCTGTGGGGCGCAGTCCCGCCTCCCCCCACACAGGGCAGGGACGGCAGCGCCGGCAGCGTCGGCTCCACCTCGCACCCGGGCTCCGGGGGTCGCAGCCAGACGGCGGCCCCCTGTGAGCCGGACCAGCCGGGCGGTGTGGGCGCGTCCATACGCCCGCCCACCCCGATCGCGGTGAGACCGAGGGGAATGCCCCTCCACTCCAGCCAGTCGAGCAGCCCCGGCAGCTCGTCCGCGCATCCCGCGCCCACCAGGAGCCGCATCGTTTCCCCGCGCAGCGCCACCGGAGCCTTCGGCCCGAGATGGCGCAGTGCCGCGAACCCCGCCTCCGCGGGAAGTTCCAGGACGTCGAAGCGCAGCCCTGTCAGCAGGCGCACCGGACCGGGCTCCGGCGCGGTCGCCCAGCCGAGCTCGTTCTCGTACCACTGCCGCACCGGGTCGCTCTGCTCGACCGGCACGCGGGGGTGAGGAACTGTGGGGGCCATGTCCGAGCAACAGCCTTGAGGGCGCCGGAGTTACGCATAGTCGCGAAGTGAACGCGTACCGTGTCCGGAAAGGGGGCGTAAGGGCGTGTTCGGCGGCGCAAGAGTGTTCGCCCATAGCGGAGGGAACCGGGGCGCGCCGCATGGAGTGTCAGTCCTTACGGGTAAGACATCCCTAGTGGGGAGGGGCGACACGCAGGGTTTGGCGTCTCACGTTCGCCATCGGCGTAGTGATGGTGAGGGTAACTGCCTGGCCTGCGGGAACATCGTCTCGCACCATCGGGTTGGAGCAGTTGTCGGCGTTCGGGGTCAGGAGGCCATCGACGGGTGTCGGCAGTTGGAATGAGCGGTCCCCGCTTGCGGGACTAAGCTGCGGAAGGACAGGGAGGGGACCGACCCCTTACTGCCTGACCGCTCTGAGGAGCGATTAACGATGTTCGAGAGGTTCACCGACCGCGCGCGGCGGGTTGTCGTCCTGGCTCAGGAAGAAGCCCGGATGCTCAACCACAACTACATCGGCACCGAGCACATCCTCCTGGGCTTGATCCACGAGGGCGAGGGTGTCGCCGCTAAGGCCCTGGAGAGCCTCGGGATTTCGCTCGAGGCGGTCCGCCAGCAGGTGGAGGAGATCATCGGTCAGGGCCAGCAGGCCCCGTCCGGCCACATCCCCTTCACCCCCCGTGCCAAGAAGGTCCTGGAGCTGTCGCTCCGCGAGGCCCTTCAGCTGGGCCACAACTACATCGGCACGGAGCACATCCTGCTCGGCCTGATCCGCGAGGGCGAGGGCGTCGCCGCCCAGGTCCTGGTCAAGCTGGGCGCCGATCTCAACCGGGTGCGGCAGCAGGTCATCCAGCTGCTCTCCGGTTACCAGGGCAAGGAGACCGCCACCGCCGGCGGTCCTGCCGAGGGCACGCCCTCCACGTCCCTGGTGCTCGACCAGTTCGGCCGGAACCTCACCCAGGCCGCTCGTGAGTCCAAGCTCGACCCGGTCATCGGGCGCGAGAAGGAGATCGAGCGGGTCATGCAGGTGCTGTCCCGCCGTACGAAGAACAACCCGGTCCTCATCGGTGAGCCCGGCGTCGGCAAGACCGCCGTCGTCGAGGGCCTCGCCCAGGCCATCGTCAAGGGCGAGGTGCCCGAGACCCTCAAGGACAAGCACCTCTACACCCTCGACCTCGGTGCCCTGGTCGCCGGTTCCCGCTACCGCGGTGACTTCGAGGAGCGCCTGAAGAAGGTCCTCAAGGAGATCCGCACCCGCGGCGACATCATCCTGTTCATCGACGAGCTCCACACCCTGGTGGGTGCGGGTGCCGCCGAGGGCGCGATCGACGCCGCGAGCATCCTCAAGCCGATGCTGGCCCGCGGTGAGCTGCAGACCATCGGTGCCACCACGCTCGACGAGTACCGCAAGCACCTGGAGAAGGACGCCGCGCTGGAGCGCCGCTTCCAGCCCATCCAGGTCGCCGAGCCATCGCTGCCGCACACGATCGAGATCCTCAAGGGTCTCCGTGACCGGTACGAGGCCCACCACCGCGTCTCGATCACGGACGAGGCCCTCGTCCAGGCCGCGACGCTGGCCGACCGGTACATCTCGGACCGCTTCCTGCCGGACAAGGCGATCGACCTGATCGACGAGGCCGGTTCCCGGATGCGCATCCGCCGGATGACCGCGCCGCCCGACCTCCGCGAGTTCGACGAGAAGATCGCGGGCGTCCGCCGCGACAAGGAGTCCGCGATCGACTCGCAGGACTTCGAGAAGGCCGCGTCCCTGCGCGACAAGGAGAAGCAGCTCCTCGCCGCCAAGGCCAAGCGCGAGAAGGAGTGGAAGGCCGGCGACATGGACGTCGTCGCCGAGGTCGACGGCGAGCTGATCGCCGAGGTCCTCGCGACCGCCACCGGCATCCCGGTCTTCAAGCTGACCGAGGAGGAGTCCTCGCGTCTGCTGCGCATGGAGGACGAGCTCCACAAGCGCGTCATCGGCCAGAAGGACGCCGTCAAGGCGCTCTCGAAGGCGATCCGGCGTACGCGTGCGGGTCTGAAGGACCCGAAGCGTCCCGGCGGCTCGTTCATCTTCGCGGGCCCGTCCGGTGTCGGTAAGACCGAGCTGTCCAAGGCGCTCGCCGAATTCCTCTTCGGTGACGAGGACGCGCTGATCTCCCTCGACATGTCGGAGTTCAGCGAGAAGCACACGGTCTCGCGTCTCTTCGGTTCCCCGCCCGGATACGTGGGTTACGAAGAGGGCGGCCAGCTGACCGAGAAGGTCCGCCGCAAGCCGTTCTCCGTCGTCCTTTTCGACGAGGTCGAGAAGGCCCACCCGGACATCTTCAACTCGCTCCTGCAGATCCTGGAGGACGGTCGCCTGACCGACTCCCAGGGCCGGGTCGTCGACTTCAAGAACACGGTCATCATCATGACGACCAACCTCGGCACCCGTGACATCTCGAAGGGCTTCAACCTCGGCTTCGCGGCCCAGGGCGACACGAAGTCCAACTACGAGCGGATGAAGAACAAGGTCAGCGACGAGCTGAAGCAGCACTTCCGCCCGGAGTTCCTGAACCGCGTGGACGACGTCGTCGTCTTCCCGCAGCTCAGCCAGGACGACATCCTCCAGATCGTCGACCTGATGATCTCCAAGGTGGACGAGCGCCTGAAGGACCGGGACATGGGCATCGAGCTCTCCCAGTCCTCGAAGGAACTGCTCGCGAAGAAGGGCTACGACCCGGTGCTCGGCGCGCGTCCGCTGCGGCGCACGATCCAGCGCGAGGTCGAGGACACCCTCTCCGAGAAGATCCTCTTCGGCGAGCTGCGTCCCGGCCACATCGTGGTCGTCGACACGGAGGGCGAGGGCGACAACGCCACCTTCACCTTCCGCGGCGAGGAGAAGGCGGCGCTGCCCGACGTGCCGCCGATCGAGTCGGCCGCCGGCGGTGGCCCGAACCTGAGCAAGGAGGCGTGACGCTCTTCTGAGCCGATCGCTTGAAGGGGCTGCCCCGGAACCGTTTCGTACGGTTCCGGGGCAGCCCCTTTCCGCCGTGTTCTGCTTCCTTCCCGGCGCCCCGTGAATTCCCTCGGGACGCGGAACGGGGTCAGGCCGTGATCGTGATGCCCTCGGGGACGTTCCGCAGCCGGGGCAGGCGCGGATTGACGCGCAGGACGCGCAGCGCGGGGAACCGGTCCAGCCACGCCATGTCCGTGTCGGGCAGTTCGGCGTTGACCCACAGGTGGGTGAGCCGGTCGGGTACCAGGCCCGCCAGCAGTTCGTCGGTGCGCATGACGCCGGCCACCTGGATCATGGGGCGCCCGCCCAGGCCGCGCAGCGCCGCCAGTTCGGCCGCGTCGGAGACCGGGACGTACAGGCCCTCCGGATCGAGGTGGGCGATGATCTCGCGCGCATAGCGCTCGGTGTCGAAGTGGCGCCAGGGGCGGGCGAGCTCGGTGCGGATCGCCAGGGACGCACGGGTGCGCAGCCGGGCGAGGTAGTCGATGGCCGCGTCGTCCTGGACGCGGGTCGCGGTGATGGCGAGGAGCAGCGCCTGCTGGTCGCCGGGGACCCGCTCGGGGTCGGGCAGCTGTTCGAGGACGATGGGGCCGACCCAGCCGAGGCTGCGAGCGCCCTGCTCGGTGGTGGGGCGCAGGAGGTTCTTGGTGCGGCGGTGGACGAGCTCCTGGACGGCCGGGTCCAGTTCGCTGACGTGCTCCATGCAGGCGGCGGCCATCAGCCTGCGGTGGTTGACGTAGGGGCGGCGCAGGCCGGGCACGGGGGACAGGAGCCGCTCCAGGAACCGCGCGCACTCCTCGGGGCGGGCATGGGCCGCGGACATGCGGATGACCTCCTCCCACTCCGGCTGGTGGGCGTGGTCGACGAGCGTGAGCAGCTGGCCGCGGGCCACGATCTCCTTCGCGGCCAGGTAGTCCTGGAAGGTGCGGTGGATGAAGTCGACGGAGAGGCCCGCCTGCTCGCGCAGCAGGCCGGTCCGGTGCAGGAGATGGCGGAAGATCTTCTCGCCGTCGCCCGCCGCGCGGGCCGAGGGGATGGCGGGCAGCGCCGCGTCCAGGACCCCGACGACGCGGTGGCGCGGCAGCTCCGAGAGGCCCTCCGCCAGCATGGCGTGGGCGAGCTTGCGCAGGAGCAGCTCGCGGGCGCCGCGCTGCAGGCGCACGTCGTCCGCGTACAGCACGTCGCGTTCGGGGTCGCGCCGCTGCAGGAGCATCTCCAGGGCGGCGTCGTAGAGCTCCTTGCGGCCCCGGGGCAGGGAGCCCGCGCGGTCGCGGTTGAGGGCGCAGATCAGCCCGCACATCAGGGGGTTGGTGGCGAGCTGGCGCAGCTCGCGGTAGAGGCGTACGGAGTGCAGCAGGCGCTGCTCGTACTCCTTGAGGGCGTCGGCGTCCTGCCCGGCGTCGCTCCGCGCCGCGGAGTGCCAGTCGCGGATGAAGCGGGTGACCTGGTCGCGGGACATCGGCGCGAGCGACAGCTCAGTGAAGCCCTCCTCGGCGAGGCGCTCCTGGGTGAGCCAGCCGTCCTCCACGGCGGAGGGCCGCGAGGTGACCAGGCAGGCCGTGCCGGAGAAGATCCGCAGCAGCCGCCTGAGCTGGTCGCGCAGGGCGCCGCGGGTCTCCTCGGGGGCCTCGTCGATGCCGTCGACCAGGAGCAGGGCGCGGCCCGCGAGCAGCGTGCGGACGACCCAGCCCTCGGGCGCCCGGTCCGCCAGCGGGTGGCGCACGGCGTGCAGGAAGTCGTCCGGGGCGGGGAAGCCCTCGCGGGCGAAGCGGCGCACGGGCAGCACGAAGGGCACGCGGGCCCCCTCGCGGGCGGCGCCCACGGCGAGCCACTGCACCAGCGTCGTCTTGCCGGACCCGGCGACACCGCGCAGCAGGACCCGCTCGTGGCCCTCCAGGGCCCGGTCGGCGAGGAGCACCGTGCGCTGCTGCGCGCCGGCCGCCGGGCCGCCGCCGTTCTCCTCGGCCTGGAGGCTGAGGTAGGTGTCCTCCAGGGGCCAGCGGTCGGGCGCGTGGGCGAAGTCGACGCCGACGATGGTCAGCCAGCCGTGCTGGCGCATGACCTCGGCGGCGTACGCGGCCTCGAACTCGGCGTCCTCCTGGGAGGGTTCGGTCCGGCGGGTCGCGGCGGCCGCCTCGGCGTCGTTGAGGTCGACGAGCTGGCGGATGCGGCTGGCCCGCTCGGGCAGATGGCGCTGGATGTGCGGGGAGCGGCGCACGAGGTGGTGCAGGACGTGCAGGCAGACGGCGACGAGCAGCTCGTCGTGGAACCAGGCGGCTTCGGGGCTCAGGCCGCGGTCCGCGCCCTGGACGGCGCCCCGCAGGCGCCGCGCGTAGTCCTGCGGGCCCAGGCGCACCGCGTCGGCGTCGGTCAGGTCGAGTTCGCCGATCGCGAGCAGGGTGCGGGTCAGCACGTCGGCCACCGCGGGGAGTTCGGCGGTGGGGGTGGTGTGCGTCTCGGCGGCCAGCTGGAGGAACTCGGCGGCCGTGCGGTGGACCTCGTCCGGGTCGGCCGGGGCGTCGGGGCCGCGCCAGGTGGTGAGCGGCGCGACGGGCTCGGGGGCCGACGGCGGGCGGTCCGGGGCGCGGAAGAGGCGCCGCACCAGGGGCGCGGAGGCGGCGGAGTGGGTGCGTACGACCGGTTCCACGGGCCTCAGCCCCGCCGGGCGCGCTGGGTGATGAGCGTGCTCCACGCGGGCACCTGGTCGGCCACGGCGGGCGGCACCTCCGTGGGCACGAAGACGCTCTTGAGGTGCGGGAACACCGACAGCCAGGACAGGCCCTCGACGGGGTGGGGCGCCTCCAGCCACAGATGCACGAGCCGCTCGCGCACGATGAGGTCGGTGAGGTCCTCGACGCGGTAGGCGCCCTGGATCCGGATGTCCTCCCAGCCGCCGATGGCGCGCAGCGCCCGCAGGTCGTCGGCGCCGCGCACGTCGACGGTGTGCTGCTGCGGCAGGTGGGCGAGGACGTCGCGGGCGTAGGCGTCGCGCTCGAAGTGCTGCCAGGCCTCGGTCAGGGTCGCCTGGACCACGGCGCTGGTGTGCTTGCGGAAGCGGGTCAGGAAGTGCAGCGCGGCCTCGGAGCCGACCTGGGCGGCCGTCCAGGCCACGCGGTCGGCCATCTGGTCGTCGAGCCCCTTGGGGCCCGGCAGCAGGGGCAGCACCAGGTCGCCGCCCGCGCGGGCCAGTTCGCTGGCCTCGGGGAGCGAGTCGGGCGGGATGAGCGTGCTCACGCCCTCCTGGACCACCCGGCGCACGGCGGGGTCCACCTCGGCGGCGTAGGGCAGCCCGGCCGCCGCGAGGAGCTTGCTGCGGGAGGTCCCGAGGCCGACCAAGCGGCGCAGCATCTGCTCGGCCTCCTTGGGGCGGGCGTGGGCGACGGCCAGGAGGATGACGTCCTCCCACTGGTCCTTGTCGGCGTTGTTGAGCAGCAGGTCGAAGTCGAGCTCCTGCACGGCGAGCCGGGAGCCCAGGTAGTCCTGGAAGGTGCGGTGCAGGAAGTCCACGCGGCCGTCGCCCGGTTCGCGCAGCAGGCCCGAGCGCAGCAGCAGCGAGGTGTAGACCTCCTCGGCGGTCGCGGTGAGGTTCACCGAGGGGACGGCCTGCCCGAGGATGTGCAGCGCGTCCGAACGGTCCAGCTCCAGGCGGCTGTTGCGGATCAGCCACCAGGCGAGCTTCTGGAGCAGCTGTACCTGGATCGCGTACGGGACGCGCACGCCGTCGGGGTGCTCCAGCTCCCGCTCCCGGTCGCGCCGTTCGAGCAGCATGGTCAGGGCCGCCTCGTAGAGCGACTTGCGGTCCTCCGGCAGGAAACCGCGCCGGTCGCGGTGCAGGGCGCAGAGCATGCCGCACATCAGCGGGTTGGTGGCCAGGCGGTTCAGCTCGGTGGTGCCGCGCACGGCCTGGAGCAGGGCCGTGCCCGTGGCCTCGTCGGCGCCCGCGGCGCGGTGCCAGCGGCGCACGAACGTCGCCACGCCGTCGCGCGACATCTGCGACAGGGTGAGCTCGCTGAAGCCCGCCGTGTCCAGCCACTTCTCCGGGACGGCTGAGGGGCGGGAGGTGACGAGCCAGAGGTTGCCGGGGAAGGTCCGGGTCAGCTCGCGCAGCCAGCGCCGGGCGGACTCGCGGCGGTCGGCGGCGATCTCGTCGATCCCGTCGACGAGCAGGACGCCCCGCTGGGCGCGCAGCACGCGCTCCACCCAGCCGCGCGGCTG
>NZ_LIRJ01000330.1 GCF_001419745.1 Streptomyces silaceus
CCGAAGAGGACTTCGAGTCGACCCGCGCGCTACTGCGCACGGGCGGCGAGAGTGCGGCGTGGTGACCCAGCCGACGCCGCCGCTCGTCGCCTCCGGCCGCTCCGGTGATGCGGTCTGCGTATACGGTCCGCTTCTCTTGAAAGCCCGCCCCGCTGATACCCCGCGCCCCGCCTCCGCGCTATCCATCCCGTGGCACACGGGTGCCGGTGGGCCGCCGTGCGATGCCCCAGCGCACCAAGTAGTTGCGAACCGTCGAAACACTCACCCCGTACCGAGTGGCCAGTTCGCGTAACGATGCCTGGGCATACTCGCGCTCCAAGGTCTGCCGATCCACTCGCCGTTCCAGGCCCAGGCGCTGGTTGCGGGCCCTGCGCTTCACCCCGGCGCGGGCGAGTGCGTCCAAGACTTGGTCTGGGCGCACCCCCAGCATCACGGCCAGCTCGTGGGTTTCGTGGCGGGCGTAGAGCTGTTCGAGCTCCCCGGCCGGCAGGGCGCGGGCCGCGTTGGGCATCAGCTCCGGTCCTCGCAGTTCCCGTTGCCCCGCCTCGCGCAGCAGGGCCCGTATCTGGGAGTGCGGTACACCGTGCCGCAGCGCCAGGGCGGTGACGTTCTCGCCCTGCACGTGCTCGTCGGCGACCTGCCGGGCCGATGGCCGCACCTCTCTGTCCCGGGCGCGCAGCGGAACACCGGCTGCTCCTCGGGGGATTCTCGGGCGGGTGATCCCCGGGCGCAGGGCTACGGCAACACCGTCCACGGCGATCCAGGCCTCCTCCCCCGCAGTCAGACGTACCCCCCATCCGGGAATGGGCGGCGCGGCGGAGGCGAGCCGGTCGTGGTAGGCCTTTTGGTAGAAGGTGTGCCCCTGAACAGCGGCACAGTACTTGTTCTGCTTGTCGGTGTCGGCGAACCCGGCCCGCTGGAGGTAAGTGAGGGTATCGGCACCGGAGATGATCAGCCTCCAGCCCTCCTTCGCCTCGTACAGGCGGCTGCCACCACGACCATCCGGCATGCGGTGACGGCGCGCCGGGTGCCCGAGGCGGATCCTCGAGCGGACACCCAGCCAGGAGAGCATCCGCTGTACTCGCAGCAGCATCTTGGCATCGGACTGGGACAGCCGGATGGAGACGCCCGCAGTGGCAGGGGTCCCCTCGACGTGTCCGTCGCAGTCAAAGAGCGACCGGAGGAGGCCGGCGAGGAAGGCGGGAGCCACGCCTTCCTCGCAGAGCCGTCCGGGCCGCTTGCTGCCCGGCGCAACCCCGTAGCTGAGGACCATCTCCAGGGCGGCGACGGGGAGTTTGTACCGCCACTTGTCATGCCGGGCCAGGTAGGACCATCCGCGGGCGTCGCTGCGGCGGGGAAAGTCCTCGGCGCACCAGGTGATGTGTTCCCGCACCCGCTGCGCACCTTCAGCATGGCCCCAGACATTGAGCTCTGCCGTGGTCTGGACGAAGTGACCGTCACCGATGAGGTGTCCCGTCAAGTACCCGTCTCGGGCATCGCCCTCACCCGACCACTGCGCGCCGTCGAGGACTGCGGTTCCCACCCGGGCAGCGGGAGCCAGGGCACCGGCGGCCACCGGAGACGGAGGCAGGAAGCGCTTGGCAGGCCGGGGCCGCACAGCCGCGACACCGTGCCGCTGGCGCGGAGGCAGGGGCGGAGTTGGCCTCACTGCGCCAGCGGCCAGCAGGGTATGTGGGCAGGCGGTCAGGACCGGACCGCCGTCCAGACGGAAGGTGCGCAGCAGGGCAGGGCCCGCGGCGGAGACCTCTGCCTCGACGAAGCCGGGGCCATGGGCGCGCGCGACGCGGATGCGCCTGCCTTCCAGGCGCCACAGCGGGTAGGGGCCCGAAGCAGTGAGGACCCAGGAATCCTCGGACAACGTTCCGGAAGTCGGGTTCAGCGGATGGGCCTTCCTGTGAATGGCGGTGGGCCGTGCAAGCGGTATCCCGACAGCGGCACCGCCCTGGACGGGCCGACGGGGAGGGAAAGCCGCTCGGGCACGCCAGAAATCTGCGTTGCGAGGGCCGGTGAGCCATCCGATCAGACGCTCGGCATCTGCGTGGAAAGCGCGGGGCAGTGAGGTCTCCTCACCGACGACAAGGCTGAGCGCGTCGGCGTCATGGCTAGCCTGATCCCTGTCGCACCAGCAGGCCACGTTCACCGCCGCGTCGACCGCGAGCCGACCCCAGTCTGTCCACACCACGTGAAGCAGGAAATCCAGTTGGTCGTCCCCGTCTGCATGCTCGATGACATCGAGGCCGAGAACGATGGGCGTCCAGGCTGCGGGCCCGGGAAGACCACGTGATCCAGTGCCCACACCCACTCCGCCGTGTCTCCGTCCCCGCGAGCCGCATCGACCGCACGGGCGGCTTGCTCCAGGCATGCCACGCCGGCAGGCGACAGGCGGGGAAACGGCGTGGTCAACGGGACATCGTCGAAGACACCTCGCATGAGCCGATCATGCGTTCTCTCTGCTACCCACGACAAGGAGACACCTCCCTGAGATTTCCCACCACACGACCGGCATCCTGACGATTACCAAGCTGAGCCTTCAAGGGGTACGCCGACACGCCCGCCAGCGGCCCGCCGGGCGCCCGTCAGTCCCTCGCGACACGACGTACCTCTTGTTCGACGTCGAGACGGTTCAGTCGCTCGGCCTTGGCATAGCGGGTGATGGCGTGTCCTGTGCCGTGGCCGCCGCGCCGAACCAGGCCTGGGGCTGACGGGTTCGCTCATCGTGGCAGTCGAGCAGATCCAGTTTCTTGCGTTCGAGATCGGCGGCTCGCTGCGCTGCAACCAGCGAGGGGGCAAGCCAGTCTGATCCGGTCCCTCCCCAGAGGGCGGCGGATTGCACCCTGCCCCGTCTGCTGAGTCGGATGCAACCGCTTCGCTCACCGGTTCCAGCGGCTGGGCAAGCACGTGCGGCATCGGCATCCTGGTACCGACTTGATCTGAGGCCCGGTTTGTACTCGCGATGCTGGGTGCGGCGCCATTCGAATCCAGCGGAGGGAGCCGACCGTCCGGCTGGGGCTGGGGCTGGGGCTGCGGAGCGTCCGGGGTTCTAGGGGCCAACGTGGCAGTTCGAACTGGTGCTGGGTCGTCGGCTGTGAGCGTCAGGTCAACTCCATAGATGCCGCGGCGTTCCAAGGGGGCACTGGAGATCCAGGTGTCATCGCCGAAGGTGCAGGTGGTGTCCGCGTCTCTACCTGAATAGTGGATGTGTCCTTCCGAGGCCTGCTGCTCTTCGAAAACAGTTGCATTCTCACTCTGGTAGTCGTCCCACCGGGTCCGGTCGTCCATACCACCCACATGTAGGCGCCCGAGCGCTGATCCTTGCGGGAAGAGGCGAACAGCGGGGCCACGCTTCTGGTGGCCGCGCCGATCAAAGTCTGGCCGACCGTGACCCCGCGGGTGTTGCCCTGGTGACCGTCTGGAACGCGGTGCTTGCGCACGTACATGTGCGGGCTCTTGACCCCGCTCCGTTCAGCCTTGCACTGGTTTCCTTGGCTGCTTTCCGCACAGACCAGCAGTTCACGACCTCGCTCAGCGACCGGCTGCAGCAGGCTCTCGAGAAGTTCGGGCAGGGACGGCCATGCACTGCCCAAGCCGAGGTCCTCCTTATCGAGTTCGAGGATTCGCTGGAGGCCGGAATGCAATACACCATTTGCCACAGATACCCCACCCCGGTAGCAGCGCGCAGAACCTTCTCTTCCAAGGCAGGGATCGCCACTGACAATCGGACCAGGACTGAGGGGACTTGAGTACTACAGCCCTTGAGCCTGGTGTCGTAGGGGCTGGCGTCTCATGACCCCTTCAGCAAGTGTGGTCCCGGCGCAAGCGGGGTAACCCGGACCCGCTGTGCGTCGGCCTGTGCCACCAGTTGCGGTCCCGCGCAAGCAGGGATGAAACGATCCGTCCGAGTGGCTGCCGCCGCTCGCGGATGTGGTGTCGCCGCGCAGCGCCGTCCCAGAACCGTCAGCCTTCCGCACAGCAGCCAACCGGGCCCGGACGACGAACCGCACCCCCGTCTTCGGAACCCCGTACCTCACGTGAAAGACGGCACCCCGTCCCAGCGGGCGCCGAAGGACTCCTCAGAGGGAATGGCCGGCCTCGCTTCGGCGTCGGACGCACAGGACCACCGCCGTTACCGGTGCCGGCGCGCGTGGCGGAGGGGTTCGGTGGGGGTGGCCGGTTCGATGATGCGTGGCTGGACGTGTTCGTAGGCCATGGTCGTCTGCACGTCGGCGACCTCCCGGCGTTCGGTGAGTCGGTCGATGACGAAGGCGTATACGCCGTTCACGTCCGGTACCGCGATGTGCAGGAGGAAGTCGTAGGCACCGGAGGTGACGAACATGGCGATCACTTCGGGCAGTTGCTGTGCCCATTCCCGGAATCCTTCGATGACCGGTCGGGCGGGAGGTCGGATGCGTACCGAGATCAGCGCCTGTACGGGGCGGCCGGCCGCTTCCAGGTCCAGTGCGGCGTGGAAGCCGGTGATCAGGCCCCGTTCGCGGAGCAGCCGTACCCGTTCCAGCGATGTCGACGGCGAGACGCCGGTCTTCGCGGCCAGGTCCCGGTTCGTCTGCCGTGCATCGTGCTGCAGCTCCCGCAGAAGAGCCCTGTCCACCGCATCAAGTTCCATGATTCCACCCTTCTGGCACACATCATGCGCTGACCTGAATACCTTGGCGTACTAGTGCCTAGCCTATGGCGTCATGAGGCAACAAACGTACGGGTTCTTCGGCAGTGCCGGTCCGGTCCTGGGGGCCATGCTGCTGTGGGGCACGGTCGGTCCCGCGCAGGCCCTGGCCGGCACCCCCTTGGGGCCTGCCGCGCTCGGTGGCCGGCGGCTGGTCGTCGGCGGCGTGGTGCTGGGCGTACTCGCCCGCCGTGACTTGCTCGCCCTCGTCCCGGCGATGCGGCAGGGCCTGATCCGTCCGCTGCTGGTCTGCGCCGCCGCAACCGGCGTCTACCAGGCGGCCTTCCTCTGCTCCACCGCCCGCACCGGCGCGGCGCTGGCCACCACGGTCGCCCTGGGGATCGCTCCCGTGGCCACCGGGCTGATCGGCAAGGCGCTGAGCGGTGAACGGCTCACCCGCACGTGGCTGATCTCCACGGCCGCCGCGGTCACCGGGTGCGCCCTGCTGATGGCGCCCGCCGGGAGCGGCGTCGACGTCCTGGGGCTGGGGGCGGGGG
>NZ_LIRJ01000331.1 GCF_001419745.1 Streptomyces silaceus
GGGGCGGGGCGGCGCGAGGGTGGGTCCATGCGCATCGGACTGATCGGAACGGGCCGTATCGGCACATTTCACTCGACGGCCCTGGGCCGCCTCCCGGAGGTGACGTCCCTGGTCGTCGCCGACGCGGACGCGGCGCGGGCGGCGGACCTCGCGGCGCGGACCGGGGCGCTGCCGGTGGCGTCGGTGGACGACCTCTTCACGAGCGGCGTGGACGCCGTGGTGGTCACGGCGGCGACCTCCGCGCACGCGGAGCTGATCGGCAGGGCGGCGCGGGCCGGGCTGCCGGTCTTCTGCGAGAAGCCCATCGCCCTGGACCTGCCGGGCACGCTGGCCGCGCTCGCCGAGGTCGAGGCGGCGGGCACGGTGCTGCAGCTCGGCTTCCAGCGGCGCTTCGACGCGGGGTACGCGGCGGCGCGCGACGCGGTGCGCTCGGGCAGGCTCGGCCGGCTGCACACCGTGCGGGCCATGACCTCCGACCCGGCGCCGCCCCCGGCCGCGTATCTGCCGCTCTCCGGCGGCCTCTACCGCGACTGCCTGGTCCACGACTTCGACATCCTGCGGTGGGTGACCGGGCGGGAGGTCACGGAGGTGTACGCGACGGGCTCCGACGCGGGCCCCGCGATGTTCCGCGAGGCGGGCGACGTCGACACGGCCGCGGCGGTCCTCACCCTGGACGACGGCACGCTCGCCACGGCGACGGCCACGCGCTGCAACGGCGCCGGATACGACGTACGCATGGAACTGGCCGGGGAACAGGACCAGTTGGCGGTCGGCATGGACGAGCGCACTCCCCTCACCTCGGCCGAGCCGGCGGGCCCGCCCGCGCCGGTCAAGCCCTGGCCCGGTTTCCTGGAGCGCTTCGCCCCCGCGTACGAGGCGGAGCTCGCCGCCTTCGTCGACGTCGTGCGCGGCGAGCGCGAGAACCCCTGCGACGGCCGCGAGGCGCTGCACGCGCTGCGGATCGCGGAGGCGTGCGAGCTGTCGCGGCGGGAGCGGCGGCCGGTGGGGATGGCGGAGATTCCCGAGGGCTGAGCCCTCCCCCGGACCCCGGACGCCCGCTCGCGCCCACGGCGTTCAGGCCGTGGACAGCACCGTCCCCTGCGCGATCGCGCACAGCGTCTCCAGGCCGTCGCCGCCGACGGTGGACAGCTCGCAGCGGACCGTCGCCTGGCGGCGGCCCGAGTGGACGACGACGGCGCGGGCGACGAGCTTGACGCCGGTCGCCGGACGGACGTACTGGATGGAGAATCCCGAGGTCAGCACGGCGGGCCCGAGCGTGGTGCCCGCGGCGAACGTGATGCTGTTGTCGGCGGCGTAGGCGAGCACGCCGCCGTGCAGGAAGCCGTTCTGCTGCTGGAGTTCCTCACGGATGCCGATCTCCAGCGTGGCCGCGCTCTCGCCGAACCACGTGACGCGCGCCTGGACGAGCCGGCTGAACGGCTGGGCGTCCAGGACCCGCTGGGCCACGGAGAAGTCGATGGGCGGGACCGGCGGTTCGGCGGCCGGGGGCTCCGTGGCGGCGGCACCGGCCGCCGCGAGGGCCGCGGCATCGGCGGCCGGAGGATTCGAGGGATCGGACGCGGGAGTCGCGGAAGTCGCCGGGGTCGTCGAGGGCTCAGTCATGGACGACTTCTACCACCGGACGGGTCCTCCTCGTCCAGCAGTCCCGCGTCGTGCGCCAACAGCGCGACCTGCACCCGGTTGTTGAGGTCCAGCTTCGTCAGGATCCGGGAGACATGCGCCTTGACCGTGGCGACGCTCAGGAAGAGCTGCGCGGCGATGTCCGCGTTCGAGCCGCCCCGGCCCACCGCGACGGCGACCTCCCGCTCGCGCTCCCCCAGCAGGTCGAGCCGGGCCAACGCCCTTCGCCTGCGGTCGAGTTGGGGGTCCTCCCCGGTCACCTGGGTGATCAGCTGCCGGGTCACCGTCGGCGAGAGCACCGGCTCTCCCGCGGCCACCGAGCGCACCGCGGCGACGATCTCGGCCGGAGCGGTGTCCTTGAGGACGAAGCCCGCGGCGCCCGCGCGCAGCGCGCGCAGGACCTGTTCGTCGGCGTGGAAGGTGGTGAGGACGATCACTTCCGGGGCACCGGGGCGTCTGCGCAGCGCCTCGGTGGCGGCGAGGCCGTCCATCGTGGGCATGCGGATGTCCATCAGGACGACGTCGGGGCGGAGTTCACCGACCAGCGGGGCGACCTCGGTGCCGTCGCCCGCCTGGCCCACGATCTCGATGTCGTCCGCGCCACCGAGCATGAAGGAGAGCCCGGCGCGCACCAGGGGATCGTCGTCGACGAGCAACAGCTTGATCGGGTTCATGCCGCCCACGGTAGCCAGGCCTCCAGGTGGAATCCGCCGTCGGGCCCGGCCTCGTGGCCGAGCCTGCCGCCGGCGAGCGAGGCCCGCTCGGCGAGTCCGATCAGGCCCTGTCCCGACCCCGGCACCTTCGGCACGTCGCCGGGCGGCGCGGGGTTGCGCACGGACAGGGTCAGCCCCTCGCCGGGGGCGCCCGCCACGACGACGGTCACCTCGGCGCCGGGGGCGTGCTTGCGCGCGTTGGTCAGGCCCTCCTGCGCGATGCGGTAGGCGGTGCGGCCGAGCGCGGCGGGCGCGGCCGCCGGGTCGGCGACGCGGTTGTCGAGGACGACCTCCATGCCCGCCTCGCGGGACTCGGCGACCAGGGTGCCGAGGGCGGTGAGCGTGGGCTGCGGGCGGCCCGAGTCGTCGGCCTCGCCGCCGCGCAGGACGCCGATCACCTGGCGCAGGTCCTGGAGCGCCTCGTGCGCGCTCTCGCGGATGACGCCGGCGGCGCGGGCGATCTCCTCGCGGGGCGCGTCCGGGCGGAACTCCAGGGCGCCCGCGTGGACGCTGAGGAGCGTGAGGCGGTGCGCGAGGACGTCGTGCATCTCGCGGGCGATGGACTCGCGGGCGAGCCGCTGGGCCTGTTCGGCGCGCAGGGCCGCCTCGTTCTCGGCGCGGACGGCGCGGTCGCGCAGGCTGAGCAGGAGTTCGCGGCGGGACCGCACGAACATGCCCCAGCCGATGACCGTCACGGTCACCAGACCGCCGAAGGCGATGGAGACGAAGTAGGGCATGTCCGAGTCGGGGCGCAGCCAGTAGGTCAGGGGGATCACCGCGAGCGAGACCCCGCCGATCCACGCGACGTACCGGAAGGGCCGGTGCACGGTGAGGGTGAAGAGGGCCACCGCCGCCGCGCCGCCCGCCGTGTCGGAGAGGATCGAGACCGGCACCATCGCGACGGCGAGTCCGACGGGCCAGCGTCTGCGCAGCCAGACCGTGGCGCAGGCGAGCGCGCCGATGACCTGGTCGAGTTCCCGGAAGCCCTCGGAGACGTGCGGGTTGGTGCTGACGGCGTCGGCGCCGAGCAGCCCGAGGAAGACGGCGGCGAAGAAGCAGGTGAAGTCGGCGATCCAGTCGCGCACGGTCCGCCGGGCCCTGCGGCCGCTGCGGCTCGGGTCGAATTCTCGGGCGACGGCGGAGGGCAGCGTCCACGGACTGGTGACCAGGGGCTCGGGGGTGGGGTCCCCCGCGGGCTCGGGCCGGGGCCGTCGCGTGGGTTCGGTGCCGCTCATGGTCGACAAATCTACGCACAGATGGCCGCCGGGACCGCGCCGCGGGCATGATCGTCGACCAAAGTCGTACCGGGGCCGCGCCGGTCACCGACTTTCGGACCCGGCGGGCGGAGGGATCCTCGCCCCGCGGCGGATGTCCGCGGGGAAGGCGCGGGGCGAGGATCTCCTCATGAAGCAGCTACTGGAATTCCTCGGTGTGGTCCTGTTGATCCAGGGCGTGGTCGGCCTGGTCAACCGGTTCACCGGTGAGCTGCGCGGCTGGGGCCTGGTGCAGCGCCTCGGCTTTCTCGACGGGTACGAGATCTACGCGAGCGCGGCACTGGTCGTGCTGGCGTTCGCGCTGTTCGCCGCGGTACGGAGCCAGAAGGCCCGCTGAGTGGCGCGCGGGCGGTTCAGCAGCCGTAGTCGACCAGGTCGAAGGACGCGTAGTGGTCGGCGGTGTAGTAGTCCTCCTGGTTCTTCTCCCCGGTGACGATGCGGCGGGCGCCGCGGTCGTCCGAGCCCGGGGTGATGACCGTGTACTCGTGGTAGTAACCGGAGCTCTGCTGGGGCAGCTCGCCCTCACGGTTCTGGAAGACGGTGCCGTCCTGCGGGAACGGGTAGGGGCCGCCCTTCTCGATCAGATCGAGGGTGTCGTGGGCCTGGGAGGGCAGCGCGGAGTAGCAGACGTCGCCGACCGCGGTGACGGAGTACGCGACGGGGGCGGCCGGCGCCGCCTGCGCGGTGGCCGCGACGGGGCCGCCGACGAGCAGGGCGGCGGCGAGGGCAGTGACACTGATGATTCGTGGGGGGATTCGCATGGGTCCAGTGTGACGCGCGTAGAGGTTGGCGTGTCAACGACAAGTGCGGTGAATTTTCCGGGAGTTACCGGCTGTTAACCGAGCAGGGCCGACTCTTCTCCCTCACTTCTTCCGCGCGGCGCCGACCCACGTCACTTCTTCCGTGCGACGGCGGCGCACGTCGCTCCTTCCGCACGGCGACGGCGCGCGTCGCTCCTTCCGCGGCGACGGACCGCGTCAGTCCTTCTTCGCGGCGGCGGCCGCGGCCACCGCCACCCGGTGCTCGGCCATGTACGCGCGCAGCCCGAGAGCGGTCGAACCGCTCGTCCACAGCACGGCCCCCGCGACGGCGGGCGGCACCGACCCGGCCGGCCAGGCCAGGAGTTCGGTCCACCGGCGCTCGGCGACGCACACGTCCGGCTGGCCCTCCTGTCGTCCCTCCCCGGCGGCCCGGGGAACGTTCACCGCGCCCGGCGCCCGAGCCCGGTTCCCACCAGCACCAGCACCCCGCCCAGCAGCCCCGCCACGCCCAGCCGTTCACCGCCGATCGCGATGCCCACGACCGCGGCCCACAGCGGTTCCGTGCCGAGCAGCAGGCTGACCCGCGACGGCGAGGTCCTGCGTACGGCCCACATCTGCACGAAGAAGGCGAAGAGCGTGCAGAAGACGGCGAGGAAGGCGAGGCCCGCCCACTCGCGCGCACCGAAGCCCGCCGCGACGGACCACGGCGTCTCCCCCGTGCCGGCCGCCGCGAGCGCCGCGAACACGAGGACGGCGCCGCCCAGTTGGACCGTGGTGAGGGAGAGCGAGTCGGCGTCCCGCACGGACGTCATGCGGGACATGGCGAGGACGTGGACGGTGCGGGCGAGGGCGGCGAGGAGCATCAGCAGATCACCGGCCGAGGGCCGGGTGAACCCGCCGCCCTGGGTCAGCAGGACCACGCCGAGCACGGACAGCGCGGCGGCCGCGAGGAACGCGCGCGAGGGGCGGCGGCGCCGGATCGCGGCCTCCGCGAGCGGCGTGAAGATCATGGTGAGGCTGATGATGAGGCCCGCGTTGGTCGCGGAGGTGTGCACGACCCCGTACGTCTCCAGGAGGAAGATCCCGCCGAGGATCAGCCCGAGGACACCGGCGCCGCGCCACTGCGCCCCGCTCAGCGTGCGCAGGGAGCGCCACCCGGCCGCCACCAGCGCGGGCAGGACCAGGCCGAAGCGCAGGACGAGCACGGCGACGACCGTGTGCGTGGTGGTGATGCCCTTGGCGGCGAGGTAGCTGGCGCCCCACACCGCGGCGACGAGCAGCACGGGCAGATCGGTGAGCCAGGCCCGGCGCGGCGCGAGCGTGGCGGGAGCGGCGAGCGTCGACACGGGGTGCGGTCTCCAACGGGGTCGGGGGTGTGGAGACTTCTGCGGCTCGCACGCGGAGCGCACAACGTATCCGACGAAGATCGCACCGGGAAGCCCTCGCGCCCCGTGCGGGACGCGAGGGGGTGGTGCGGGACTTCGGGGGTGCGCGCCGTTCAGAAGCTGCCGTACTCCGGGCGGCCCGCGCGGTCGTAGGTGGCGATGACGACGCCCTTGGACGTCGTACGCGCCTGCGTGAGCCGGAAGGCGGTGGGCAGGCCGCCCTCCTCGAAGAGCCGTTTGCCGGTGCCGAGGACGACGGGGAACGTCAGCAGGTGCAGGGTGTCGATCAGGCCGTGCGCCATCAGGGAGCGCGCGAGGTTGCCGCTGCCGTGCATCTGGAGCTCACGGCCGGGCTGCTTCTTGAGCGCGGTGACGTCCTTGACCAGGTCGTCGCGGCCGATGATCCGCGTGCCGGGCCAGCCGGCCTCGGTCAGGGTGGTGCTCGCGACGTACTTCGGCAGGGAGTTGAGCCGTGCGGCGACCGGGTCGGCGGGGTCCGTCTTCTTGGGCCAGTACCCGGCGAAGATCTCGTAGGTGCCGCGGCCGAGCAGGAACGCGTCGACGCGGCCGAAGGCCTCCTCGACGAACGCGCCGAAGTCCTCGTCGGCGTAGGGCACGGTCCAGCCGCCGTGCTCGAAGCCGCCGCTGCGGTCCTCGTCCGGGCCGCCGGGCGCCTGGAAGACGCCGTCGAGGGTGACGAACTGCGTGAGCGTGAGCTTCATGATGCGTGCCTTCTCTCGGATGGGCGGCGTGTCCTTCACCTACTGAGACCCGTAGTCGGCCCGGAAGTCATCGCTGCCGAAATCCGCGTCCGTTTACCGCCAGCCCCCGCCCACGCGGACGAGTTTCATTGAACCCGCAAGCACTTCTCGCCCACAGCGGCGGATACCACCGCACACATACGCAGAAGAGGTACGGACATGTCTACTCTCACCGGCAAGAAGGCCCTGGTCACCGGCGGCAGCCGCGGCATGGGCGCGGCCGCCGCGCTGCGCCTGGCCGAGCAGGGCGCGGACGTGGCGATCACCTACGTACAGAACGAGGGCGCGGCCCTGGAGGTCGTCGCGAAGATCGAGTCGATGGGGCGGCGCGGCTTCGCCATCAAGGCGGACGCGGCCGACGCCGGGGACACGGCGGGCGCGGTGGAGCGCGCGGCGGACGACCTCGGGGGCCTGGACATCCTGGTGAACAACGCGGGCATCGGCGTCCTGGGGCCGATCGGCGACCTGACGCTCGCCGACGTCGACCGGGTGATCGCCGTCAACGTACGCGGGGTCTTCCTGGCCTCGCAGGCGGCGGCGGGCAGGCTCCGGGACGGCGGCCGGATCATCACCATCGGCAGCTGCATGGCACAGCGGGTGCCGGGCCCCGGCGGCACGCTCTACGCGTCGAGCAAGGCGGCCCTGATCGGGCTGAACAAGGCGCTCGCACGCGAGCTGGGCGAGCGCCGGATCACGGCGAACCTGGTCCAGCCGGGCCCCATCGACACCGACATGAACCCGGCGGGCGGCCCCTTCGCCGACGGACAGAGCGCCATGACGGCACTCGGCCGCTTCGGTTCCGCCGACGAGGTGGCGTCCCTGGTCGGCTATCTGGCCGGGAACGACGCCGCGTACATCACGGGTACCGAGCTGTCGGTCGACGGCGGTCACGCCGCCTGACCGCACGGGGAGTTGGTTGCGGGGCGCACCGGGGCTGTCCACCCGGTGCGCCCCACGTTCAGCGGGGGCGGATCAGCCGCCCAGCTCCTGGTGGCGGGCCGCCAGCTTGGCGGCGCCGCCCTCGGTCAGCGAACCGAACAGGCGCAGGCGGGAGATGCCGCCGTCCGGGAAGATGTCGATGCGCACGTGGGTGGCGACCACCGGCGCGTCGAGCACGAAGCGGTGGTTGGTGTCGGGCTGCAGCCGGGTGCGCGGCAGCGCCTCGACCCACTCGCCGCTCTCGCCGTCGCGCACGGACAGCGACGCCCAGCCGGCCGAGTTGCCCTTCAGGTACGCGGTGTCGATCTCGACGGCGCGGATCTCGGACTGCTGCACCAGCTGGTAGCGGATCCAGTCGTTGCCGTTGTCGCGGCGCCGACGGGTCTCCCAGCCGTCGTCCATCTTGCGGGAGCGGCCCGGCTGGATGGTGTTGGTGGCCGGCGAGTAGAAGCGGTCGGAGGCGTCCTCGACCTGGCCGCCGTTCTCCAGGGCGACGACGTCGAACGTGCCGAGCGCGGCGAGCCACCGCGGGTCAGGGGCGACCTCGCCGTACACGCGCAGGCGGGCGATGCCGCCGTCGGGGTGCTGGTTGACGCGCAGGTGCGTGAAGCGCTGCTCGACGTCCACGGCGAAGCCGTTGGCGGCGTGGCCGCCGACGGGCGTGCGGGGCACGAGGGTCGTCCACTTCACGTCGTCGCCGAGGAGCTCCTCGGGGGTCGGCGAACCCGCGACGCTGGTGCCCTCGATGGACACGGCCTGCGGGTAGTTGCCGCGGAAGTGGGCGGTGTCGACGACGATGCCGCGGATGACGCCGGGGGCGCCGAGCCGGACGAGCGCCCAGTCGTGGTCCTCGGCGGTGGGCCACGGGTGCTCGGCCGAGACGCCGCGCCGGCGGCGGGTCTCCCAGCCGTCCATGACCTTGCCCTTGTGCCCGAAGTGCTCCGGGTCGAAGACGGCGTCGTGCGGGAGCAGCAGGTTCTCGCGCATCGCGAAGAACTCGTCGTTGGCGGCGATGACACCGGCGCCGAGCTGCCGGTCGGCGAGGTTGGCGTACTGGGTGAAGGGGAAGTCGGCCGTGCGGTAGTCGGCAAAGGGCTCGCCGCCGCCGTAGGGGCTCGCGTCGCCGGTGAAGGAAGGTATCGCCGTCACTGTTTCAGTTGTTCCTTTCCAGAAGTCGGCCTGCGGGTTCGCTGAACTCGCCGCCGTGCAGGATGCGTTCGCCGCGCAGCCAGGTGGACTTCACGACGCCGCTGAGGGTCTTGCCCGCGTACGCCGTGACCCGGTTCCGGTGCTGCAGCTCCGCGGGATCCACGGTGAAGGTCTCGTCGGGCGCGAGGACCGCGAAGTCGGCGTCGCGGCCGGCCTCGATGGCGCCCTTCTGGTCGAGTCCGACCAGCTGTGCGGTACGGGCGGACATCCACCGCACCACGTCCTCGAGGCCGTATCCCCGCTTGCGGGCCTCCGTCCAGACCGCGGGCAGGCTCAGCTGGAGCCCGGAGATGCCGCCCCACGCGGTCGCGAAGTCGTCGGTCTTCAGGTCGGCGGTGGAGGGCGAGTGGTCCGTCACGACACAGTCGATGGTGCCGTCGGCCAGCGCCTCCCACAGCAGGTCCTGGTTGCCCGCCTCGCGGATGGGCGGGCAGCACTTGAACTCGCTGGCGCCGTCGGGGACTTCCTCGGCGGTCAGGGTCAGGTAGTGCGGGCAGGTCTCGACGGTCAGCCGGACGCCCTCGCGCTTGGCGGCGGCGATGAGCGGCAGCGCGTCGGAGGAGGACAGGTGCAGGACGTGCACACGGGCGCCGATCCGCTTGGCGACGGCGATGAGTCCCTCGATCGCCGTGTCCTCGGAGATACGGGGCCGGGTCTCCAGGTAGTCCGCGTACTTGGGGCCCTTGTTCCTGGGGGCGGCGTCGAGCTCGTGCGGGTCCTCGGCGTGGACGATGAGCAGCCCGCCGAATCCGGCGATCTCCGCCATGGAGGCGGTGAGCTGGTCGTGGTTCAGCTCGGGGAACTCGTCGACGCCCGAGGGCGAGAGGAAGCACTTGAACCCGTAGACGCCCGCGTCGTGCAGCGGCTTCAGGTCCTGCACGTTGTCGGGCAGCGCCCCGCCCCAGAAGCCCACGTCGATGTGGGCCTTGGTGCGGGCGACGTCCTGCTTGGTGCGCAGGTTGTCGACCGTCGTCGTGGGCGGCAGGGAGTTGAGGGGCATGTCGACGAGGGTCGTGATGCCGCCGGCGGCCGCGGCGCGGGTGGCGGTCCAGAAGCCCTCCCACTCCGTGCGGCCCGGGTCGTTCACGTGGACGTGCGTGTCGACGAGGCCGGGCAGCAGCGCGTCGTCGCCGAAGTCCTCGACCCGCGCGCCCTCGGGGACCACGGCGTCGTGCGCGCCGACGGCCACGATCTTTCCGCCGGACACGGCGACCGAGGCGGCCCGGATGCCCTCCGGGGTCACGACACGGGTGGAGCGAAGCACCAGCTCCACACCCGCGTCTCCACTCGCGTCCACGCCCACGCCCTTTTCGGACACCCGTGTCCCCTCTCTTCTGTTCCGCTACACAGACCTTTTGCTTCCGCTTAACGGAATTCAACGTTCTGTTGAAGGAGTTTTCACGCTCGATCTCGCGACGTCAAGGGTGTGCTTCCGCACCCCGTATCCACCGCCGCCACACTGGACGTTTCCACAAGGTGGAATTAGAATTCCGCCTGACAGAACGTAGCTACGCACAACGAGAGCGTCAAGAGAACACGGGACAACCCCGCGAAGACACGGACAAAGGACCCCTGACCGGCGACGACGTCACGACGCGCGAGAGCCCTCGTGAAGAACCGCCCGGTAGGCTGCTTCCTTGCCTGCCAGCACCGAAAGGAACGCGCCGTGCCGACGTCAAGCGCCAGCGACGCCCCTGCTGAAGTCGCCGCCACCAAGCCATCCGCCGCGAGCGGTGGCGTCCAGTCCCTCGAGCGCGCCTTCGACCTGCTCGAGCGGATGGCGGACGCGGGGGGCGAGGTCGGCCTCAGCGAGCTCTCCGCCAGCAGCGGTCTGCCGCTGCCCACGATCCACCGCCTCATGCGCACGCTGGTCGCGTGCGGGTACGTGCGCCAGCAGGCCAACCGCCGCTATTCGCTCGGCCCGCGCCTGATCCGCCTCGGCGAGTCGGCCTCGCGGCTGCTCGGTACGTGGGCCCGGCCCTATCTCGCCCGTCTCGTCGAGGAGACCGGCGAGACCGCGAACATGGCGCTGCTCGACGGCGACGAGATCGTGTACGTGGCGCAGGTGCCGTCCAAGCACTCCATGCGGATGTTCACCGAGGTCGGGCGGCGGGTGCTGCCCCACTCCACGGGCGTGGGCAAGGCGCTGCTCGCGCACACTCCGCCCGAGGAGGTCCGTGCCCTCCTCGCGCGCACCGGGATGCCGGCGGCCACGGAGAAGACGATCACCACGCCGGACGGATTCCTCGACGCGCTCGAAGAGGTGCGCCGCACGGGGTACGCGGTGGACGACAACGAGCAGGAGATCGGGGTGCGGTGCCTGGCCGTCCCCGTCCCCAACTCGCCCACGGCGGCGGCGATCTCCATCTCCGGACCGGCGGGCCGGGTCACGGAGGCGGCCACGGAGAAGATCGTGCCGGTGCTGCAGGAGGTGGCGGTCGACTTGTCGTCGGCGCTGGCCTCAGCGGGCCCTGGCTCCTGAGCCTCGGACCCTTCGTCCGTACCCGGCACCGGGGCCTGTGCCCCGGCTGCACCGGGGCGGGCGCCTTCTCTCCCCCCCGGCACGGTCCGCCTGCGCCGGGGCTGGGGCCACACTTATCGCCTCTCGGCACCGTGGGCTGTGCC
>NZ_LIRJ01000332.1 GCF_001419745.1 Streptomyces silaceus
CGCGGTGACCTTGCCGGTCTTCAGGTCGACGCGCCAGTCGGACTCGGCGCCCTTGGCGGACGTCGTCTCCGCCTCCCAGGCGGTCGCCGTGCCGTCGTCGTCCAGGTCGACGGAGGTGACCTCGCCCTTGGCGGCGGCGGCCCGCGCGGCGTCCTCGGCGCTGGTGGACGCGCCCTTCAGCGCGGCGTTCACCCGGGCGGCGTCGGCCGCGTCGTCACCGTCGTCGTCCTTGTCGACCCAGGTGTCCAGCACCTTGCCGGTGCCGGGGTCGACCTCGACGTCGTGCCAGGTGCTGCCCTTCAGGACGTCCACGCCCCACACCAGGCCGCCGTCCTCTTCGTCGAGCTCGGCGGAGACCGCGGTGCCGCCGGTCTTCGCGAGGGCCGCCTTGATCGCGTCCGCCGCCGTCACCTTCGCGGCCTTCGCCTCGACGGTGTTCTCCGCGGCGTCGTCGCGGTCGTCGTCCCCGCGGCCGTCGTCCTTGAGCTGGACGCTCGACTTCTTGGCGGCCGACGCCTCGTCGTCGCCGGTGACCGCGAGGGCGGTGGCGGTACCGCCACCGATGAGGGCCACGGCGGCGACGGTGGCGATGACGATGTTGCGCTTCATGAGGGTTCCTCCCGAGTCGTGTCGGCTCTGGTGCCCAGTGGTGCGGCGCCGGTGCCGGATGGCGGCTGCCGAGTGCTCCGGCGCCGGGGCCGTTCGCTTTCGACGAGGACCAATCTGGCGGAGCGATCCTGAACCCGAGCTGAAGCCGCCTGAAGAACTCTTCAGCTTCGCTCTGCGACCCTGAACCCATGCGCCCAGCCGTCTCCCACCACCGCCCTACCGGAGGCGCCACGCGCCACACCTTTCGATTGTTGATCGTGGAGGACGAAAAGCGCCTGGCCCTGTCCCTGGCCAAGGGCCTGACCGCCGAGGGCTACGCCGTCGACGTCGTCCACGACGGCGTCGACGGACTGCACCGCGCGAGCGAGGGCACGTACGACCTGGTCGTCCTCGACATCATGCTGCCGGGGATGAACGGCTACCGCGTCTGCTCCACCCTGCGCGCGGCGGGCAACGACGTGCCGATCCTCATGCTCACCGCCAAGGACGGCGAGTACGACGAGGCGGAGGGCCTCGACACGGGCGCCGACGACTACCTCACCAAGCCCTTCTCGTACGTCGTGCTGGTCGCCCGCGTGAAGGCGCTGCTGCGCCGGCGCGGCTCCGCGGGACCCTCCCCGGTGCACACCCTGGGCGACCTCAAGGTCGACACGGCCGCCCGCCGCGTCTTCCGCGGCGAGGACGAAGTCACCCTCACCGCCAAGGAGTTCGCGGTCCTGGAGCAGCTGGTGCTGCGCGCGGGCGAGGTGGTCTCCAAGGGCGACATCCTGGAGCACGTCTGGGACTTCGCCTACGAAGGCGATCCCAACATCGTCGAGGTGTACGTGAGCACGCTGCGGCGCAAGCTCGGCGCGGCCCTCATCAAGACCGTGCGCGGCGCCGGCTACCGTCTGGAGGCCCCGCGATGAGGCGGCTGTTCGGCTCGGTGCGGGCCCGTGCCACGCTCGGCGCGAGCCTGGTCGTCGCCCTCGCGCTGGTCGCCGCGGGCGCCGCCGTGCTGCTCGCGCTGCGCGCCAACCTCACCGACCAGGCCGACTCCCGGGCCGACGCCGCCGCCCGCAAGGTCGCCCTGCAACTCGCCGCGGACCGCCCCTACGCCGACCTCGACCTGCCCGACGACGAGGACACCCCCGTCCAGGTCGTGGACGAGAGGGGCAGGCTGGTGGCGGCGAGCGACGACCTGGAGCGGATCAGCGGCACCGGGGTCGACGCGGTCACGCCCGGCTCCGCCGCCGGGAAACCGCCCGCCGACGACGACGGGGACGGCGAGGACAAGGGCGAGGGGAAGGGCGACGAGGGGTCCGAGACGGGCGACATCTCCGACGACACCGACTACAGCAACGGCTCGGCCACCGTCGACGGCGAGAGCGCCGACTACCGCTTCGCCGCCGTCGAGGTGGGCACGGAGTCCCGGGGCGACCTGACCGTCTACGCGGGCGGCTCGCTCGCCGACGAACAGAGCGCGGTCTCCACGGCGTTGACGTCGATGCTGATCGGTTTCCCGCTGCTCCTGGTGGTCGTCGGCGGTGTCACCTGGCTGGTGACGCGCCGCGCGCTGCGTCCGGTGGGCGCCATCACCGAGGAGATGGCCGTGATCACCGCGTCGGAGGACCTGGCGCGCCGGGTCCCCGAGCCGCACACGCACGACGAGATCGCCCGGCTCGCCCGCACCACGAACGAGACGCTCACCGCGCTGCAGACCTCGGTGGAGCGCCAGCGCCGCTTCGTCGCCGACGCCTCGCACGAGCTGCGCAGCCCCATCGCCTCGCTGCGCACCCAGCTCGAAGTGGGCGCCGCCCACCCCGAGTTGCTGGACGTCGACGGCGCGGTGGAGGACACCGTGCGCCTTCAGGAGCTCGCCGCCGACCTGCTGCTCCTGGCCCGCCTCGACGCGGGGGAGAGGCCGGGGGACAAGCGGGTCGACCTGGCGGCCTTCGTCCGCGAGGAGCTGTCGCAGCGCACCCGGGACCGCATCGAGGTGCGCGCGGACCTGAAGAGCGTCGAAGTCGCGGGCTCCCGGAGCCAGTTGGCGCGGGTGCTCGGAAATCTCCTCAACAACGCACAGCGGCACGCGCGCTCCCGCGTCTCGGTCGCCGCCAGGCGCGAGGGCGCCTGGGCGGTCCTTGAGGTGTCCGATGACGGGAGCGGCGTGCCGGAGGGCGAGCGGGAGAGGATCTTCGAGAGGTTCGTACGTCTCGACGATGCCCGCAGCCGCGACGAGGGTGGGGCCGGTCTGGGCCTCGCCATCGCGCGGGACGTGGCGGCGCGGCACGGCGGCACTCTCGTGGTCCGGGAGGCGCCGTCGGGCGGTGCGCTCTTCGAGCTCCGGCTGCCCAGCCCTCAGTCGTCGGCGGATTGAGGGACGGTACGGCCGGTCGCGCGGGGGTGGATCAGGGCTTGCCGCGCTGGGCGCGCAGGTGCTCCGCGATCGGGGCCAGGGCCTTGCGCAGATCGCCGAGTGCCTCGGGGGAGACGAGGTCGACGAAGTGCCGCCGCACGGAGGCGACGTGGTGCGGTGCCACCTTCTGCATGGTCTCCATGCCCTCCTCGGTGAGGACGGTGTAGAGGCCGCGCCGGTCCGACTCGCAGTTCTCACGGCGCACCAGGCCCGCGTTCTCCATGCGGGTGATCTGGTGGGACAGGCGGCTCTTGGACTGCAGAGTGGCGGCGGCGAGATCGCTCATGCGCATCCGCAGCTCGTCCGATTCTGAGAGATGCACGAGAATGTCGTAGTCGTTCATGGTCAGGTTGAACGGCTGAAGGTCCTTTTCGAGCTGATATGTCAGCATCCTGTTGACCTCCACGTGGGTGCGCCATGCGCACTGTTCCTCGTCGGTCAGCCACTGCGGGGCCGTCTCGGTCTCCATGGAATCGATTCTACCTAAGAAGTTGAAAGGTGAACGAACGGTGGGGTGTGACGCGCCTCGCACCCCCTGGCTCTCGGAGGGGCACAGGCGTTCGCCGTCACACTCCGCAGACTACCGCTCACAGCCCGAAGCGACGCTGGAGGTCCCCCAGTTGTCCGGGAAGGCGCGGTACCCCCGACTGCTGGCCCGGTTGTCCAGGGGCGCCGCGTCCGCCTGGCACGCCGGCCTGCTGCGGCACCTCTCCGGAGGCCTGCTCCGGCATCAGCGCCTCGGTCGACTGGAGCAGGACCGTGCCGGCGCCCACGAACTCGAACTGGTGCTCCTCACCGGACGTGCCACCGATGCCGGTCAGTGCCCGCACGCCTCCGATCACGCCTGTGAGGTATCCGTGGTCGTAGTGATGGCAGGGTGAAGGGCAGTCCGCCCAGCCCACGAGGGCCTGTGGATCGACGCGGATCGGCGGCTCCATGAACACCACCGGGCCGTTCGACGCGGCGACGAACTTTCCGGTTCCGATCAGGGTCAGGAAGCCCGGAACGATCGACTGCTTCAGCGCGAGAGTTGGCTGAAAAGCGAGGAGGTTGCCGGAGCGAATGGTCAGGTTGCCGTCTTCCAGGTCATACGAATTCACGTCGAAGGCCCGGTCGGCGAGGAGCATCTTGCCCTGGCCGTCCGCCACGACCCAGTCGCTTGCGTGCAGCGGCGAATGAAAGCTGGTCCGGACCAGCCGGTCGAGACGGCCGTGCCCGATGCCGTTGAAGTCGATCCGCCCGTAGTAGGCGATCATCTTCCCCTTCTGCAGGAACCATTGGTTCCCCTTGAGCTCCACGCAGAAGGTGTACGCGTTGACGTTGTCGTCGACCGGGAGCGTCATGGGGTCGAGGACGGCGGGCGCGCCCGCGGGTGTGGACACGTTCGGATTCACAGCTTCTCCTCCGAGGCCTGGACGTAGACCGCGCCGCTGCCCGAAAGCTCCAGCTGGAAGGCCTCGCCGGAGCCGCGGCCCACCATGTCGCGCCAGCCGAGCGCCGTGGACAGCTTGTTGCGCACGTCGCCGTGGTGGGCCACATAGGCCTGCGGGTCGACGTGGACCGGGCGCTGCGGGGTGATGGGGACCTCGATGACGCCGCCGTGCGCCATGACGGCGACCGCGCCGTGGCCCTTGAGGGTCGTGGTGAACAGGCCCTGGCCGCTGACCTGGCCGCGCACCATGCCCATGACGCCGCCCTGTGAGCCCATGAACATCGTGCCCTGCTGGAGCGTGCCGTCGAAGGCGAGGAGGCGGTCGGCCTCCACGTAGAGGGTGTCCCCGGAGAGGCCGATCACCTGGATGTGGTGGCCGCCGTGCCCGAAGAGGACCGTGCCGCTGCCCTCGACGGTCATCAGGGCGGTGGCCTCACCCGCGACCCGGCGCCCGAGCATGGACATCAGGCCGCCCTGCCCGCCCTGGATGTTCGGGGTGAAGGAGACGTCTCCCTTGTAGGCGAGCATGGCGCCGCGCTGACTGAAGATCTTGGCGCCCGGCTGCACCGTGGCCTCGATCATCTTCGAGTTGATCTCTCGGAAGGGCATGTCACACGTCCCCCGCGATCGTGGCGCGCTCACTGGGCTGGACGTAGACGAGGCCGTCGCCCTCGAAGCGGATCTGGAAGGCCTCGCCGCCGCCCTCGCCCAGGAACGTGCGGACGGTCACGCCGGACTGGAAGCTCTGGCGGATGTTCCCCTGGTGGGCGATGTAGGCGCCCGGGTCGACCGTCAGCGGATACTGCTGGGAGACGCGCAGCACCACCGCCGGGCCGTCGGAGACGATCGCCGCCTGGCCGGTGCCCTCGACGGTCGTGGTGAACAGGCCGTTGCCCTGGGTCGCGCCGCGCAGGCCCGTGAAGCTGGTGCCCGTGCGCAGGCCGGCCTCCGTGCACAGCAGATTGCTCGCCTCGACGAACAGCTTGTCGCCCTGCAGCCGCACCAGATTGATCTCGGTGGCGCGGTCGGCGAACCAGCAGGTGCCGTGCCCCTTCACCTCCATCACCGTCATCTGCTCGCCGGTGACGCGACGGGTCACCATGCCCCGTATCCCCTCGCCGCCGCCGGTCATCTTCTTGAAGGCCATCTGGCCGTCGTACGCCACCATCGAGCCGTTCTTCGCCTTGACGGCGTCGCCCGTCATGTCGACGGCGAGCACTCTGCTCCCTTGGAGCCGGAACGTAGCCACGAATCGACGGTAGCCGCCGCGTACCCGCCCAGAACAGGGTGAAGGGCCCTGAGCGAACCCCGAGAACACCCCGATGTCACAATGGGGGTCGCTTGTGCGCGCGTTCACAAGATCGGCGCGCGCCGTGCGTACGCCCCCTCCCGCCGCCCACCCACCCGAAGGTGATCCGTGGACATCAAGACCGCTTCCGCACTCCGCCGCCTCCGCCTGGTCTCGGCCCCCGAGGCCGTCTCCTTCCTGCTGCTGCTCGTCTGCTCGGTGCTGAAGCGGACCACGGAATTCAACGCCGTGCCGGCGATGGGCATGATCCACGGCGTGCTCTTCGTGCTCTACGTGGTGTTCTGGCTCGACGCCTGGAACCGCACGAAGTGGGACCTGAAGACCGGCGCCCTGTACTTCGTCCTCTCGGTCCTGCCGACCGGCGGCTTCTTCGCCGAGCGCAAGCTCAAGCGTGAGGCCGAGAACGCGGTGATCGCCTCCCGCGCCCGCCGCGAGGGGGTTGTGGGCGCATGATCGTCGCCTTCTCCGTGACCCCGCTGGGCGTCGGCGAGGACGTCGGCGAGTACGTCGCCGACGCGGTCCGCGTCGTCCGCGAGTCGGGCCTGCCCCACCGCACCGACGCGATGTTCACGTCCGTCGAGGGCGAGTGGGACGAGGTGATGGACGTCGTCAAGCGCGCCGTCGCCGCGGTGGAGGCGCGTGCGCCCCGCGTCTCGGTCGTCATGAAGGCGGACATCCGCCCCGGTGTGACCGACGGCCTGACCTCCAAGGTCGACACGGTGGAGCGCCACCTCTCCGCGTAACCCCTCGCACTCCTGAAAGCCCCCGCCCTCCGGGCGGGGGCTTTTCTTGTGCCCTCTTGCGCCCCGACGCCGACTTGAGCGACTGCTCAAACACCTGTACCTTCCGTTTAAGCAGTCGCTCAAAAGCATGCTGACGTGGGGGTTCACCGTGAGTCTGTACATCGAGGCGCGGATACGCGCCGATCTCGACGACCTCTGGGCGCGCACCCAGGAGCCCGGTTCGCACCAGCGCTGGGACCTGCGCTTCACCGAGATCGACTACCTCCCGTGCCAGGAGGGCGAGCCGCAGCACTTCCGGTACGCCACGCGCGTGCTGCCCTTCCTGATGGTCGCCGGCACCGGGATCTCCGCGGGGGAGAAGCGCCGGCCCGACGGCACCAGGACCTCCGCCCTGCGCTTCGCCTCGCCGCACCCCCTCTCCCTCCTGGAGGAGGGCAGCGGCTACTGGCGCTACGTACCGACGAACGACGGCGACGGCATCCGCTTCGTCACCGGCTACGACTACCGCCCGCGCTGGGGACGGTTCGGGAGGATCGCCGACCGCGCGGTCTTCCGCCCCCTCATGGGCTGGGCGACCGCCTGGTCCTTCGACCGGCTGCGCCTGTGGCTGGAGCGCGGCATCACCCCCGAGCGGGCCCTCCTGCACGGCGCCGCCGAGTGCGTCGCCCGCGTCCTGTGCGTCGTGGCCGCGGTCCTGTTCGCCCCCATGACGGCCCTGGCGACGGCGGCCCTGATGCTGATGCTGCCGCCCCTGCCGACGACCCCGGCGGCCCGCCGCTGCCTGCGCACCCCGCCGGAACGCGCGCGTGCCCCGCGCATCCTGACCACCCTCGCCACCGCCAAGGAGCAGCAGTCATGACGTCGTCGATCTTCAGGACCGTGATGGGTGCCGACTTCGAGCGGCTGCACCCGCAGATCCGGCGCCGCTTCTCCGTCGGGCTCGCGAGCGGCGAGGCCTGCACCGGGCGGGGCGTCATGGACCGCATCTGGCACGGCCGGGGCTTCGTGAAGCCGTTCCTCGCCGTGGGCGGCACGCGGAACATCCTCGTCCCGCGCCAGGGCAGGAACGTCCCCTTCGTCATCGAGAACGTGCCGTACGCCGACACGTACGGCCGTGAGACGGTGAGCTTCGTGCGCACCTTCGATCTTCCCGGCGGCCCTCGCCGCTTCGACGCCCAGATGGTCATGAGCCCCAAGGGCGACCGCGTGCTCGACTACCTCGGCACGCATCAGCACCTCGCCACCGACCTGTACCTGCGGGCCGAGCCCGACGGCTCGCTCCTGATCCGCTCCGGGCACCACCGCTTCCGGGAGGGGCCGGTGGACTGCCGCGTCCCCGGCCTGATCCGCGGCGACGCGGAGGTCCGCGAGTCCTACGACGACGCGGCGGAGTGCTTCCGCATCCAAGTCCGGGTCACCAACCCGTACTTCGGGCCGCTCTTCGGGTACGAGGGGTCCTTCACGGCGACGTACTCCGACGTCCGGGCGTGCGGGGTGCGGGCCGGGCTGCGGCCCGTGCGCGAGGAGGTGCGGGCGTGAGCGCGGCCAAGGATCCGGCCAAGAGCCAGGAGACGCGGACCAAGCTGCTCGAAGGGGCGTTGCGGACGCTCACGGAGCAGGGGATCGCCAAGACGTCGGCGCGCAGCATCGCGGCGTCCGCCGGGGTCAACCAGGCCCTCGTCTTCTACCACTTCGGCTCGGTCGACGAGCTGCTGGCGGCGGCGTGCCGCTACGGCACGGAGCAGCGGGTCGACCGCTACCGCGAGCGGCTCGCCGGGATCGACTCGCTCTCCGAACTGCTCGCGTTCGGGCGGGAGATGCACGAGGAGGAGAGGGAGGCGGGGCATGTCGCGGTGCTCGGTCAGCTGCTGGCGGGGTCGCAGACGCAGCCTCGGCTCGCCGTGGCGACGGCGGCGGGGCTCGCCCTCTGGGTCGAGGAGATCGAGAAGGTCCTGACGCGCGTGCTGGCCGCCTCCCCTCTCGGGGAGTTCGCCGATCCCGTGGGCCTTGCGCGGGCCGTGGCGGCGTCGTTCGTCGGCATGGAGTTGTACGAAGGGGTGGACTCCGCGGGTACGGAGCGGGCGCTGGAGTCCCTGGAGCAGTTGTCCCACCTGGTGACGGCGATCGAGGACCTGGGGCCCATCGCCCAGCGGGCGGTCCGCCACCATCTGCGACGCCGCCTCTGACCCCGCCGGGGCCGGGGCCACCTCCATCGCCGCCCGGCCCCGGGGCCCGTGCCCGCCTGCACCGGGCTTGGAGCCACCTCTGGCCGAGGGCCTGCTCGGTCCGGCTGCACCGGGGCTGAAGCCACACTTCGCGCCACCCGGCCCCGGGGCCTGTGCCCGCCTGCACCGGGCTTGGAGCCTCCTTCATCGCCGCTCTGTACCGGGGGCTGTGCCCACCCT
>NZ_LIRJ01000333.1 GCF_001419745.1 Streptomyces silaceus
CGCGTGCGGGCGCGCCCCGGTAAAGGAGGCTCCAAGCCCGGTGCAGGCGGGCACAGACCCCGGTGCCGGGCAGCGATGAGTGTGGCTCCGGCCCCGGCGCAGCCGGACGGTGCGGGGCGCCCCGCCAGGCGAGGCGCCCCGCGGCCGTCAGATGCGGCCCAGGACCTGACCCAGGAGTTCGCCCATGCGGGTGGCGCTGTCGCGGCCCGCCTGGAGGACCTCCTCGTGGTTGAGGGGCTCACCCGTCATGCCCGCGGCGAGGTTCGTGACCAGGGAGATGCCGAGCACCTCCGCACCCGCCTCGCGCGCGGCGATCGCCTCGAGGACGGTGGACATGCCGACCAGGTCCGCACCGATCGTGCGGGCCATGCGGATCTCCGCCGGCGTCTCGTAGTGCGGGCCGGGGAACTGCGCGTACACGCCCTCTTCGAGGCTCGGGTCGATCTCCTTGCAGAGCGCCCGCAGCCGCGGCGAGTACAGGTCCGTCAGGTCGACGAAGTTCGCGCCCACGATCGGCGACGTCGCCGTGAGGTTCAGGTGGTCGCTGATCAGCACCGGCTGACCGGGCCGCATGCCCTCGCGCAGACCACCGCAGCCGTTGGTGAGCACGATGGTCTTGCAGCCGGCGGCCACGGCGGTGCGGACACCGTGCGCGACGGCGGCCACGCCACGGCCCTCGTAGTAGTGGGTGCGGCCCAGGAAGACCAGGGCGCGCTTGTCGCCGACCTTGAAGGAGCGGATGCGACCGCCGTGGCCCGCCACCGCCGGCGGCGGGAAGCCGGGCAGCTCGGTGACCGGGAACTCGGCCTCGGGGGTGCCGAGCGCGTCGACGGCCGGCGCCCAGCCGGAGCCCATCACGAGGGCGACGTCGTGGGTCTCGGCGCCCGTCAGCTCGCGCAGGCGCGCGGCGGCGGCGTCGGCGGCGGCGTACGGGTCGCCCTGGATGTCGTCCGGAATAACTGAAGCGTTCACGTCGATGAGAGTAGCCGCTCGCGCCCTACGCGCGTAGATGACGATGCTCACGGGATTTCGATCGTTGTCTTGTCGTTTCCGACGAGACCCCTCAGCAGGGGCGCTTGCGGAGCTCCATCACGTAGTCGTGGGGGGCGCCCGCGGACTCCGCGGCGTCGGCCAGTTCGCCCAGGTAGCGGGCCGACGGGAGGCCGCCCTCGTAGCCGTTGAGGACGTACACCCACGCGGGTTCCTCGCCCTCCAGCGTGTGGACGCGCACCCGCATGCGCCGGTAGATGTCCATGCCGACGCCCTCCCAGCGGTCCATGGAGTCCTCGTCCATGGGGGCGATGTCGTAGAGGGTCACGAAGACCTGGGAGCGCGGGGCCTCGACGATGGTGGCGAGGGCGCCCTCCCATCCCATGTGCTCGCCGCCGAAGGTGAGCCGCCAGCCGTTCAGCCAGCCGGTCGCGCGCAGCGGCGAGTGCGGGGCGCGGCGTGACATGAGCCGCGGATCCAGATTGCCGGCGTACGCGGCGTAGAGCGACATGAGGTCGAGGGTACGACAGCAATCGGCTGTGCCTCTCCCGCGGCGGAAGGACCGCCCGGACGGGGGTCGTCGCACGGACGGAGGGCCCCGGCGCGTTGCTGTCTTGAAGCGTGCGGGACAATGGAGTACGTGACTCGGATCGTGATCATTGGTGGCGGACCCGGCGGATACGAGGCGGCCCTCGTGGCCGCCCAGCTCGGCGCGGAGGTGACCGTCGTCGACTGCGACGGTCTGGGCGGGGCGTCGGTGCTCACCGACTGCGTGCCGTCGAAGACTCTGATCGCGACGGCCGAGGTGATGACCAGCTTCGATTCGTCGTACGAGGAGCTCGGGATCATCGTCGCGGACGACACCCCGCACATCGACACCCCCGCGCGCGTGGTCGGTGTGGACCTGGGGAAGGTCAACCGCCGTGTGAAGCGCCTCGCGCTCGCGCAGTCCCACGACATCACCGCCTCCGTCACGCGTGCGGGCGCGCGCGTGCTGCGCGGCCGCGGCCGCCTGGAGGGGCAGCAGGACATCGACGGGTCGCGCAAGGTGATCGTGCGCGCCGCCGACGGGAGCGAGGAGACGCTCGTCGCCGACGCCGTGCTGATCGCCACCGGCGGTCACCCGCGCGAGGTGCCCGACGCCCAGCCCGACGGCGAGCGCATCCTGAACTGGACGCAGGTCTACGACCTCGACGAGCTGCCCGAGGAGCTCATCGTGGTCGGCTCCGGCGTCACCGGCGCCGAGTTCGCCGGCGCCTACCAGGCCCTGGGCTCCAAGGTCACGCTCGTCTCCAGCCGCGACCGCGTGCTGCCGGGCGAGGACCCGGACGCCGCCGCCGTCCTGGAGGACGTCTTCCGCCGCCGCGGCATGAACGTGATGTCCCGCTCCCGCGCCGCCTCCGCCAAGCGCGTCGGCGACCGGGTCGAGGTCACGCTCGCCGACGGACGCGTCATCTCCGGCACGCACTGCCTGATGGCCGTCGGCGCCATCCCGAACAGCAGCGGCATGGGCCTGGAGGAGGCCGGCGTCAAGCTGAAGGGCTCCGGGCACATCTGGACCGACAAGGTCTCCAGGACGTCCGCGCCGGGCGTGTACGCCGCCGGTGACGTCACCGGTGTGTTCGCGCTCGCATCCGTCGCCGCCATGCAGGGCCGCATCGCGATGTACCACTTCCTGGGCGACGCGGTCACGCCGCTGAACCTGAAGACCGTCTCGGCGAACGTCTTCACGGACCCGGAGATCGCGACCGTCGGCTACAGCCAGGCCGACGTCGACGCCGGGAAGATCGACGCCCGCGTCGTCAAGCTCCCGCTGCTGCGCAACCCGCGCGCGAAGATGCAGGGCATCCGCGACGGCTTCGTCAAGATCTTCTGCCGTCCCGGCACGGGCATCGTGGTCGGCGGTGTGGTCGTCGCACCGCGCGCTTCGGAACTGATCCATCCCATCTCGATCGCGGTCGACAACAATCTGACGGTCGAGCAGATCGCGAATGCGTTCACCGTGTACCCATCGCTTTCGGGGTCGATCGCCGAGGTGGCGCGTCAACTCCACACCCGGAAGGCCGCGGGCGAGGGCTGATCCCGGCAGCAGCGGGAATCAACTCTTCGCAGGTCACGCGCTGTTGCGACCCATTCGCGCGGCATAGGCCGGGGTAGTAGGCACCTATACCACTTCCCACCCTGCCGTGCGAACAACTTCTGTAATTCGGCGCAAACTGCTGAAAGCAGACGGTCGTTGGGGTTACTGTCAGTTTCGTGTTCGCTGCAGAACGTCGCCAATTGATCCTCGAAATGGTGCGGGCCAACGGAGCGGTATCGCTCCGCGAGCTCGCCCGCGTCGTCCAGACCTCCGAAGTGACCGTACGGCGGGACGTGCGCGCGCTGGAGGCAGAAGGACTCCTCGACCGCCGACATGGCGGTGCGGTATTGCCGGGCGGATTCACGCGGGAGTCCGGCTTTCCGCAGAAATCACATCTCGCGACCGCCGAGAAGACGGCCATCGCCGATCTCGCGGCGGGTCTCGTCGAAGAGGGCGAGGCCATCGTCGTCGGGGCGGGTACGACCACGCAGGAGCTGGCCCGACGGCTCGCGCGGGTGCCCGGCCTGACCGTCGTCACCAACTCCCTGCTGGTGGCGCAGGCGCTGGCCCATGCCAACCGGGTCGAAGTCGTCATGACGGGCGGCACCCTGCGCGGTTCGAACTACGCGCTGGTGGGCAGCGGGGCCGAGCAGTCCCTCCAGGGCCTGCGGGTGTCGCGCGCCTTCCTCTCCGGCAGTGGTCTGACCGCCGAGCGCGGCCTGTCCACGTCCAACATGCTCTCCGCGAGCGTGGACCGCGCGCTGGTCCAGGCGGCGGCCGAGGTCGTGGTCCTCGCCGACCACACCAAGCTCGGCACCGACACGATGTTCCAGACGGTGCCGACGGACGTCATCACCCGGCTGGTCACGGACGAGCCGCCCGCGCACGACGACCGGGCGGCCACGGAGCTGCAGGCCCTGGCCGACCAGGGCGTACAGATCGCGGTGGCGGGCGGCTCCACGGGCCCTAACGCCGGGCCCGGTGCCGAATCCGTCCCGGCGGGGCGCCAGCCGCGCCGGGACGTGCCCCTGCCGGGTCAGCGTCGCAACCACGGGGCGGGGCCCGGTCAGCAGCTGCGCAGCGCGCTCCTCGGGGAGCAGCCGCCCGGCGAGCGGGCCGCCCGGGTCGCGGATCTGCGCCGCCGCTGACCCCCGGCGGGGCCGGGACGGCCGCGGCGGGACGTGACGCACCGTGACGGCACGGCCGCCGGCGCGGGCGTCACGCCGCGGGCTGCCCGTCGGCCTTCAGGCCCCGCAAGGTCAGCGTGAGCAGCCGGTCGGCCAACTTCGGGTCGTCCGGGGTCTCTTCGGCCGCCAGCGAGATCGCGTTGGTGAGCTGGAGCAGATCGGAGATGGAGACGTCGGGGCGCACGGCCCCGGCGTCCTGCGCGCGGGCGAGCAGCGCCGAGCCCGCCTCGCGCATCGGCATGGAGCACTGCGCGAGCGCCGAACTGGCGTCGTGCGACGCCGACATGAGCGCGCTCGACAGGCCGCGGTACTCACCCGCATGAGTGACGATGGCACGCAGCCACGCCACCAGCGCCGCGCAGGGCTGCGGATCGTCCAGCAGCGCCCGCGAGCGCGCGAGCAGATCGCTCACCGCGTCCTCCCAGACCGCGCTCATCAGCGCGTGCCGGTTGGGGAAGTGCCGGTAGAGCGTGCCGATGCCGACGCCCGCGCGGCGCGCCACGTCCTCCAGGGACGCGCCCGTGCCGTGCTCGGCGAAGGCGGAGCGCGCCTCGGCGAGCAGCCGGTCGTAGTTGCGGCGGGCGTCGGCCCGCATGGTCCGCGCCGACTGTGCCCCCTGCTGCGGCGCTCTCGCCTGCTGGCCCGTGCCGGTCGTCATCCCCGCACCCTTCGTGAACGTACGCGTCCCTCAAGGATGCCACTGCCCGCGGGGCGCGACCGGCCGAGGTCAGGACGGCCGCCGGCCGAAGAAGGCGTCCAGCTCCGCCCGTGCCCTGCGCTCGCGGCGGTGCGGGGGCAGGGCGCCCCCGCGCAGGTTCCGGGTCAGCCACAGCACCAGCGGATACGTGACGCAGGTGCCGACGAGCGCGCCGCTCAGCACCCCGGTCGCCAGGTCCCCCATGATCATCAACTCACTCTCGTACGAAGCTTCTTGGTGGTGCGCGTGCCGCCGCTGCCGGCGCCGGGGCGGAAGCCGTCGCGGGCCGTGGCGATCATCGTGGCGCCGTTGTCCGGGACCACCGCGCCGTAGCCCAGCAGGCGCCAGCGCGTGTCGACGGCGTCGCTCTCGTAGTACGGCACCGGGCCCGCCGCGGACGGCACCAGGAGCGGCGCGGGATCCGCCGCGCAGCGGTGGCAGGCGGCGACCTCCTCGATGCCCTCCACGGCGACCGGGGGCGCCACGCGCGCGTGCCCGCGCTCGTGCAGCGGATTGAAGTAGCAGGGCGGGTCGGGCCGCAGCGGGCTCTCCGTCACGAGCGCCTCCAGGGCGCGCATCCCGATGCGGCCGAACTCCACGCCCGCGACGAGCTCCCCCAGCGCGTACGCGGCGTCGTACGCGGGGTCCGGGCTGCGCGGTCCCGCGTCGGCGGGGGCGAGCGCGGAGTGGATCACCGAGTTGCTCGCCTGGATCGACGCCGTGACCGCGAACGTGTTCAGTTCGCCGCGCAGCCGGGGCGACAGCGTGCAGGTGTGGCGCAGGGTGTCGCCCAGCGCGGACGCGTCGCCGAGCAGCCCGGCACGCTCCACGGCGTGCGGGCGCAGCGCCTCCGGATCGCCGCGCGGGTCCGGCAGCGGGGCGCGCCAGTCGGGCGCGGGCCGCGGCAGGGCGAAGGTGTAGGGGCGGCTCCTGCCGAGCGGCAGCCCCGTGAAGCGGCGCAGCAGCGCCACGGACAGGCTCGCGGCCAGGCCGAGGACGAGCCCCGCCTCGTAGCGCTCCCCGGTCCCCACGCCCGCCGCCAGCCAGCCGGCGCCGGTGACGGCGCCCGCGGCGGCGAGCAGGCAGATGACATCCCCCGTGCGTGTCACTGAAGTCCCCCCGTGGTCTTCGGTTCTACGTGGGAGGAGGACGCGGGGGGACGGGGGCCCGGTTGCGGGGCGCGCGGCCCGGCCGGTCATCGGCCCGGCCGGGTCCGTGCCCCCTGCGCCGCGGGGCACGAGGCGTGCCCCGGGAACGCCGCTGGGCCGGGCTGGATGCTCCAGCCCGGCCCAGCGGGACGTCGGCCGCCGCGCGGCGGCCGACGTGTCAGTCCTTGATCTCGCAGATGACCGCGCCCGAGGTCAGGCTCGCGCCGACCTCCGCGGCCAGGGCCTTGATCGTGCCCGAGCGGTGCGCGTTCAGGGGCTGTTCCATCTTCATGGCCTCCAGGACGACGATCAGGTCGCCCTCCTTGACCTCCTGGCCCTCCTCGACCGCGACCTTGACGATCGTGCCCTGCATGGGCGAGGCGAGGGTGTCGCCGGAGGCGGCCGGGCCGGACTTCTTGGCCGCGCGGCGCTTGGGACGGGCGCCGCCCGCCGCCGCGGTGCGCGCGATCGTCATGCCCAGCGAGGACGGCAGCGAGACCTCCAGGCGCTTGCCGCCGACCTCGACGACGACCGTCTCGCGGCCCGGCTCCTCGTCCGCATCGGCGTCCGCGGCGGGCGCGGCGAACGGCGGGATCTCATTGACGAACTCGGTCTCGATCCAGCGGGTGTGGACCGTGAACGGGTCGCTGGAGCCGGTCAGTTCGGGCGCGAACGCCGGGTCCTTCACGACGGCGCGGTGGAACGGGATGGCCGTGGCCATGCCCTCCACCGTGAACTCCGCGAGGGCGCGCGCGGCGCGCTGCAGCGCCTGCTCACGGGTGGCGCCGGTGACGATCAGCTTGGCCAGGAGCGAGTCCCAGGCCGGGCCGATGACCGAGCCGGCCTCGACGCCCGCGTCCAGGCGCACGCCCGGACCGGTGGGGGCGTCGAAGCGAGTGACCGTGCCGGGCGCGGGCAGGAAGTTGCGGCCCGGGTCCTCGCCGTTGATGCGGAACTCGAAGGAGTGACCCCGCAACTCCGGGTCGCCGTAGCCCAGTTCCTCGCCGTCGGCGATGCGGAACATCTCGCGGACCAGGTCGATCCCGGCGACCTCCTCGGTGACCGGGTGCTCCACCTGGAGACGGGTGTTGACCTCCAGGAAGGAGATCGTGCCGTCGACGCCGACGAGGAACTCGACGGTGCCCGCGCCGACGTAACCGGCCTCCTTGAGGATGGCCTTGGACGCCGAGTAGAGCTCCTCGACCTGCGCGTCCGAGAGGAACGGCGCCGGGGCCTCCTCGACGAGCTTCTGGTGGCGGCGCTGCAGCGAGCAGTCACGGGTCGAGACGACGACCACGTTGCCGTGCTGGTCCGCCAGGCACTGGGTCTCCACGTGCCGCGGCTTGTCGAGGTAGCGCTCGACGAAGCACTCGCCGCGGCCGAAGGCCGCCACGGCCTCGCGCACCGCGGAGTCGTACAGCTCCGGGACCTCTTCGAGGGTCCGGGCCACCTTCAGGCCGCGGCCGCCGCCGCCGAACGCCGCCTTGATGGCGATCGGCAGGCCGTGCTCCTCGGCGAAGGCGACGACCTCGTCGGCGCCGGAGACCGGGTCGGGCGTGCCCGCGACCAGCGGGGCGCCCGCGCGCTGCGCGATGTGGCGCGCGGCGACCTTGTCGCCCAGGTCGCGGATGGCGTGCGGCGGCGGGCCGATCCAGATCAGGCCCGCGTCCAGGACGGCCTGGGCGAACTCGGCGTTCTCCGAAAGGAAGCCGTAGCCCGGGTGGATCGCGTCCGCGCCCGAGTCCTTGGCCGCGGCCAGCACCTTGGAGATGTCCAGGTAGCTGGTGGCCGGAGTGTCACCGCCCAGGGCGAACGCCTCATCTGCCGCGCGGACGTGCAGAGCGTCCCGGTCCGGGTCTGCGTAGACGGCTACGCTCGCGATCCCTGCATCCCGGCATGCCCGAGCAACGCGGACAGCGATTTCGCCACGGTTGGCGATGAGCACCTTGCGCACGATGGCTCCCTCCTTGAAACAAGCCGAGTTTAGGGACTGCCGACACGGGCTTACGACCCGTCCCCAATAGTGAGCTTGCCCACACGGAGTGTGATTCGAGGCCGGCTGGGTCCGCGAAATCCCTTGTCGTACCACGGTACGCAGGGTCCTTCCCCGGCAGCGTAGCCCTCCGGTGTGGTCAAGGTCTCTGTGAGGCCGCGCTGCGGCGGGACGCCTTTCTTTGTGGAGTCCCTACGAATGGCCCAATGATTCTTTGCCTGCGACACAGCCCTTGTCCCGGGGTTTACCCGTTAGTAGCGTTCGCGATGGCTCGAACGTACTTGGGGTAACAGCAGCGGAAAGAGGGTGGGGCGCCGTGGCGCGCAGACCGGTGGCCTGGGTGGGCGCGATCGTTCTCGTCGCGGAGGCGATCGGCATCGCACTCCTCAACTGGTTCCTCGGCCTCGTCGTCGACAAGCAGGACATGTCGCTGGCGGGCCTGGATCCGCGCGCGATGACCGTGTCGACGTGGATCGCCGGCGCCCTGTTCGGCGGCTACCTCCTGCTGTGCGCCCTGGTCCTGGCCCGCACCGCGGCGCGCGACCGCGGCCCCGGCGGCTTCGGGCGCCTGCTCCTGATCAGCTGCGCCGTCGTGCACGGACTGCTCGGCGCCTTCTCCGTCGGCCTGGTGGGCTGGGCCGCGTTCGCCTTCATGATGGTCGTGCTCGGCCTGATCGTCCTCACGCTCGTGGCGTACGACAAGAAGCAGCGGCAGGACGAGGGCGAGGCCCGGCAGGACGGCGGCGCGGCCCGGGAGAACGGGGCGCCCGAGAACGGCACCCCGCAGCCCGCCTGAGCCGCCCGTACGGCCCCTCCGGCTACTTCTGCCACAACTCCGTGATGCCGACGCCCAGTTCGGCGAGCAGGCGGCGCAGCAGCGGCAGCGAGAGCCCGATCACGTTGCCGTGGTCGCCCTCGATGCCCTCGACGAAGGGCGCCGAGCGGCCGTCCAGGGTGAACGCGCCCGCGACGTGCAGCGGTTCGCCGCTCGCGACGTACGCGGCGATCTCCTCGTCGGAGGGGTCGCCGAAGCGGACCACGGTCGACGCCGTCGCCGAGGCGTACCGGCCCGAGACCGTGTCGTGGACGCAGTGGCCGGTCTGCAGGACGCCCGCGCGGCCGCGCATGTCCTTCCAGCGCGCGGTGGCCTCCTCGGCGTCGGCCGGCTTGCCGAGCGCCCGCCCGTCAAGCTCCAGGACCGAGTCGCAGCCGATCACCAGCGCGCCCTTGGCGTCCGGCCGCGCGGCCACCACGGACGCCTTGGCCTCGGCCAGGGCGAGGGCGAGCTCGGCGGGGGTGGGCGCGGACACCTTGTCCTCGTCGACGCCGCTGACGATCACCTCGGGGGCCAGACCGGCCTGGCGCAGCAGGCCGAGGCGCGCGGGGGACTGGGAGGCGAGGACGAGACGGCGGGGCTGATCACTCATGCGGTCAGCGTAGGCGCTCCGCGAGGGGCCGGGGGACCGGCCGGGGCACTCGGGCGGATGCCCGGCGCGCACGGCGGCGGACGCCCGGCGCGCGCCTCAGCGGATGGTCAGCACGAACATCGCCACGACCATGGCCAGGGCCAGGACGACTCCCGCGCGGCGCATCTTCGCCTGCATGTCCCGCATGTCCTTGGGAGGGTTGTCCTCCGGATCCGACCACAGCATGGACTCGATACTGCGGCCGGGGCGGCCGGGGCGCCTGAGTACGCGTACTCAGGTTCCCCGGCCCGACTCGCCCATGCCGGCGGTCCCGCCCGGTGCTATCCGGGCCAGTAGGTGCGGCTCCACGCCGTGGCGGAGGGCGCGGGCAGCCGATGGCGGGCCACCCGCGCGGGATCGGCCCAGGAGTCCGGCAGCGCGGGCGCGCCGGACGGCTGGTTCGCCACCGCCGCGGCGCGCGCCTGGACCACCGCCAGGGCGGCGGCGAGCTCCTCCGGGGTCGGGTTGCCCCGTACGACCTTGATCATGAGGGCTCCTAACGTGGTCGCGGCTTACAGGGGGATGTTGCCGTGCTTCTTCGGAGGCAGGGATTCCCGCTTCGTACGCAGCTGACGCAGGCCGCGCACCAGGTGGGACCGGGTCTCGGAAGGCATGATCACGGCGTCGATGTAGCCGCGCTCGGCCGCGGTGTAGGGGTTGAGCAGCGTGTCCTCGTACTCCTGGATGAGCTGCGCGCGGACCGCCTCGACGTCGTCGCCGGCCTCGGCGATCGTGCGGCGGTGCAGGATGTTCACCGCGCCCTGCGCGCCCATGACGGCGATCTGCGCGGTCGGCCAGGCGAGGTTGAGGTCGGCGCCCAGGTGCTTGGAGCCCATGACGTCGTACGCGCCGCCGAAGGCCTTGCGCGTGATGACCGTGATCAGCGGGACCGTGGCCTCCGCGTACGCGTAGATGAGCTTGGCGCCGCGGCGGATGATGCCCGTGTGCTCCTGCTCGACGCCCGGCAGGAAGCCGGGGACGTCGACGAAGGTGATGACCGGCACGTTGAAGGCGTCGCAGGTCCGCACGAAGCGGGCGGCCTTCTCGGAGGCGTCGATGTTCAGGCAGCCGGCGAACTGCGTGGGCTGGTTGGCGACGATGCCCACCGGGTGGCCCTCGATCCGGCCGAAGCCGGTGACGATGTTCGGCGCGAACAGCGGCTGCGTCTCGAAGAACTCCGCGTCGTCCAGGACGTGCTCGATCACGCCGTGCATGTCGTACGGCTGGTTCGCGCTGTCCGGGATGATCGTGTCCAGCTCCCGGTCCTCGTCGGTGAGTTCCAGGTCCGCCTCCTCGGGGAAGGCGGGCGGCTCGCTGAGGTTGTTCGAGGGCAGGTACGACAGGAGCGACTTGACGTACTCGATGGCGTCCTTCTCGTCGCCCGCCATGTGGTGGGCCACGCCCGACGTGGAGTTGTGGGTGCGGGCGCCGCCGAGCTCCTCGAAGCCGACGTCCTCGCCGGTGACCGTCTTGATGACGTCCGGGCCCGTGATGAACATGTGCGAGGTCTGGTCGACCATGACCGTGAAGTCGGTGATCGCGGGGGAGTAGACCGCGCCGCCCGCGCAGGGGCCGACGACCAGGGAGATCTGCGGGATCACGCCGGAGGCGTGGGTGTTGCGGCGGAAGATCTCGCCGTACATCCCGAGGGCCATGACGCCCTCCTGGATGCGGGCGCCGCCCGAGTCGTTGATGCCGACGACCGGGCAGCCGGTCTTCAGCGCGAAGTCCATGACCTTGACGATCTTCTGTCCGAAGACCTCGCCGAGCGCGCCGCCGAAGACGGTGAAGTCCTGCGAGAACACCGCGACCGGGCGGCCGTCGACCGTGCCGTATCCGGTCACCACGCCGTCGCCGTACGGCCGGTTCTTCTCCAGGCCGAAGTTGGTCGAGCGGTGCTGCGCGAACTCGTCGAACTCGACGAACGAGCCCTCGTCGAGGAGCAGTTCGAGCCGCTCGCGCGCCGTCAGCTTCCCTTTCGCGTGCTGCTTCTCGACCGCGCGGGCCGAGCCCGCGTGCTTGGCCTCCTCGATGCGGCGCTGGAGATCCGCGAGCTTTCCGGCGGTCGTGTGGATGTCGATCTCGGACATAGGGATGCGGCTCCCTGCCTGCTCAAAGGTGCGTACGACGGCTTACGGCCGGCTGCTGCGGCTGGCGGCCACGGCTGGCTACTGACCCGTAGCGTATCGGCGCCGATACCGTTCGGCAGTGCGGCGTTTACCACACCTAAGGTGGCTTGCATGACGCCGTCAGATGCTCAAGACAACCGCTGGTCCGACCTCGACCGGCCGCCGC
>NZ_LIRJ01000334.1 GCF_001419745.1 Streptomyces silaceus
GAGTGCGGGTGGCCGGGGCGGCCGGTGGCGGAGGGTCGCCCCGCGGGCGCGAGCCCGCTACCGGCCCGCCGGCACCCCCTCGCGCCCGTCCTCCGGAAGGGTCGCGCGCCACTGGTGGGCGTAGGCGCCGTCGCGGGAGAGGAGTTCCGCGTGGGTGCCCTCCTCCGCCACCGCGCCGTCGGCGAGGACCAGGATGGGGTCCGCGCGGGCCGCCGTCGTCAGACGGTGGGCGACGATCAGCGAGGTCCGGCCCGCTGTGAGACGCGCCACGGCGCCGGATACCGCCGCCTCGGTCGCGGGGTCCAGGGCCGAGGTCGCCTCGTCCAGGAGCAGGACGTCCGGGTCGGCCAACTGGGCCCGCGCCAGGGCGATCAGCCGGCGCTGTCCCGCCCCGGCGCGTCCCGCGACGCGGTGGCCGGGGTCGGTGAGGAACCCGCCCTCGGGGCCGGGTTCGGGGACGGTGTGCACGGTCGCGCCGAGTACCGGCATGAGGCGCTTGGCCGCCAGGTTGCAGCGGGAGTCGGTGACGCAGACGAAGCGGTACCCCTTGGCGGCGGCGATGACGCGCAGCGCGATACCGAGGTTTACAGGGGCATGTCGAGCACGGCACCGAGATCGACGTACAAGTCGTCCTGGTTGAACTCCTGGGGCGCCGAGATGACCGGCACGTGGCCTCCCGCCTCAGCCGTAGCGTCGCGTCTCGTGGAAGAAGCCGTCGACGACGTGCAGGTCGCCGGCCGCCGCGACGGTGTCGTAGATGTGCCGGCCGAGCACCAGGTCGAGCACGCCGAGGCCGAACGGCGAGAAGACGAGGGGCCGTTCGGCGTCCAGCGACAGGGCGCCGGTCAGGACGTCGTGGAGTGTGCCCGCGAGGAAGTCCCGGTTGCCGACGCGCTGTTCGGCCAGGTGCGGGGAGGTGTCGGCCTTGAGGCAGTGCTCGACGTCGTCGACGATGTTGGTGGCCGCGAGGATCACCTCCGGCGCCAGGTCGCGCAGCGACAGGTGGAGGACCAGCGGGTTGTGCGCGAACCAGGCGGGTTCGGTGACGTGCGGTGTCCCGGCCACCGTCGCGAAGACCACCAGGTCGCAGGAGCGGATCAGCGACTCGGCGTCGTCGTGGACCGTGACCGGCCCGGACTCACCGGCGCGCCGCAGGTAGTCGCCGAACCCGGCGGCGTGCTCCGCGGAGAGGTCGTGCACGCCGATCTCGTCGAACTCCCAGCCCGTGCCCGCGAGATACGCGTGGACGTAGCGGGCGATCAGGCCGACGCCGAAGAACCCGATCCTGGTGGGACGGGCGCCGCCGCGGGCCGCCGCGATCCTGTCCGCGGCGAGCGCCGCGGAGGCCGCGGTGCGCGCGGCGCTGATGATGGAACTCTCCAGACAGGCCAGCGGGTAGCCGGTGTCGTGGTCGTTGAGGATGAGGACCGCGGAGGCCCGCGGGATGCCCCGCTCGACGTTCGAGGGGAAACTGGATATCCACTTCAGCCCGTCGGTGGGCACGTCGCCGCCGACCGAGGCGGGCAGCGCGATGATGCGGGACGACGGCCGGTCGGGGAAGCGCAGGAAGTACGAGGGCGGGTTCACGGTCTGTCCTTCGCCGTGCCACCGGTAGGCGGCCTCGATGAGGCCGACCACCTCCCGGTGCCGGCCGTCGAGGACGTGCTGCACCTGAGCCCCGGAGATCACGGAGAACGACGGTGTCGCGTTTTGCTCGGGCATTGGAGAGGCTCCCTGCGGGTTCCTGGGGTTTCCTGGGGTCCTGCGATTGCTGGGCTCTTCCTGGGGTTCTGCGGGTCCTGCGGTTCCTGGCGGTCAGCCGGCCGGCACGGGCCGCGTGTGGCCGGGCAGCCGCGTCGGGTCGCCGAAGAGCGCGACGGCGTCGCGTTCGCCCGCGTAGGCCTCGCGGCTGTGCGCCATCCGCAGGTTGTCCACGACGAGGACGTCGCCGGTCCGCCACGGCTCGCGCCAAGTGGCGGCAGTGTAAGCGGCGTTGATGGTATCGATCACGGATTCCGGGATGGGGGTGCCGTCGCCGTGGCGGGTGGTGAAGGGCAGGGCGTCCGGGGCCGTAGAGGGCGAGGAGGTGCTCCCTGACCGCCGGGTCCGTCGTCAGCTCGTTGAGGAACGCGATCTGGTTGAACCAGAGGCGCTCCCCCGACACGGGGTGCCGGACGACGGCCGACCTGCGCTGCAGCGTGCGCAGCGAGCCGTCCGCCGGCCACTGGTGGTCGATGTCGTGGTCGCGGCAGTACGCGGACACCTCGTCGGCGCCCTCGGTGCCGAACGCCTCCGCCCAGCTCAGTCCGACGTCGCCGTAATGCCGGGCGAGCAGCCAGCCGTCCCGTTCGAAGGGCTCGACGAGCTCGGCGGGCAGGACGCCTCTCCGCCGGACCCCTTCGGGCGGCTACTTCTTCGGCTCCCTGAAGCGGCCGAACGCCTTCGTCAGGGCGCCCAGCGGAGAGGCGTCCTGCTTGGCGGGGGGCGCGACCGCCGGGCCCGGCACGGCGTCGCTGCCCGCCAGGTCCTTCAGGGCGGCCTGCGCCGCCTCGGCCGCCTCCTGGTACAGGTCGCGGGACTTCGTCATCGCCTCAAGCGCCTCGGCGTACTTGGCGACCATGCCCTGGGCGTGGGTCAGCTCCTCGTCCGGGGTGAGCAGGTGCCAGCCCAGGCGCAACCGGGTCAGGGCCTGCTCGGCGTCCGCCGGGAACGGCCGCGGCAGCGCCACGAACTCCTTGATCCTGTCGAGGAGTTCGGCCGGCTCCGAGCCGTCGAGGAAGACACTGCGGACCGTGAAGGCCTCCGCCTCGTACCCCTCGACCGCGGGCGTCTTCGGCAGCACCACCGCGCCGCCGCGCGGCATCCGCACGCCCAGCTCCCGCTTCATCGCGAAGTCGGCGATCTGCGCCTGCTCGGGGGTGCCCCGGTGCTCGACGACCTGGTGGCGCAGGCTCGGCGGCAGGAACGCCGAGACGGGCCGCTGCCCCTTCGCGTCCGGGGTCATCGCCTCGTGCACCACGACGTGGACGTACCAGCTCTGCCGGGTGCAGTCCCGCAGCCGGCGGCGCAGTTCGTCGTCGTCCTTCGGCAGGTGGTTCGCCGACCGCAGGCGCACGTCCGGCACTATGTCGTGGTCCCAGGCGACCTGGTCGCTGTCGGGCCAGAACATGGTGGCGGGCGAGGGCCAGTGCGGATCCCAGGCCCGCTCCGCCTCGGCCGCGAGGACCCAGGTGACGCCGTCGCCACCCTTGCGGCGCCCCTCGGCGTCGTAGAGGGTCAGCTGCGCGCGCACCGTGACGTCGTCGGTTACGCGCCAGCGGGCCTCGAAGAGCCGGCGGGCCGACGGGCCCGGGTCGGCGGACTCGTCGCGCGGGTGCAGGGCGGTGGACCGGGCCGCCTCGACGGGGTCGAGGTCGAGGAAGTCGTCGAGCACCCCGGCCGCCTTCAAGGCGATCAGGTTGCGCCTGACGTCCTGCTCGGGTTCGCCCCCGGAGTGGCGCCCTCGGCCCAGCCACGCGGTGGCGGGGACGGTGGCCGTTGCGGTGCTGGTCTTGGTCATGAGGCGTTCTGTGGGTGGGTCGGCTGTGGTCGTTCCATGGGAGATGTGTGGTCGTCCTGTCGGTACTTCTGGCTTGAACAGTATGGTCTCTGAACCTGTGCAGGGAAGCGCTACCCCGGACATCGCCGTGCCACGCCCCCAGGCCCCGGCCCGGTGTCGAGGGCAGGGGCGGAGGTGGCGCACCGTACCCCCGCGCCCGTCCGGTGCCTACGCTCGCCCCATGGAGCAGTCGACGAACCACCTCACCGTGTCCCGCGTGGCCGATCCCCTGCGCCAGCTCTCCCTGGAGCGGCTGCGGGAGCGTACGAGCATGAAGTGGCGGACCTATCCGGCGGACGTCCTTCCGCTGTGGGTGGCCGAAATGGACGTGCCGGTCGCCGAGCCGGTGGCGCGGGCCCTGCGCGAGGCCCTGGAGCGCGGGGACACCGGCTATCCGGCGGGCACCGCGTACGCGGAGGCGTTCGCGGAGTTCGCCGCGCGGCGCTGGGACTGGGACGGGCTCGCCGTCGACCGCACCGCCATCGTGCCCGACGTGATGCTCGGCATCGTCGAGATGCTCAAGCTGGTGTCGGGGCCGGGCGACCCCGTCGTGGTCAACTGTCCGGTCTACCCGCCCTTCTATCAGTTCGTACGCAACGCCGGGCGGCCCGTCGTGGAGGCACCGCTGGACGCGACGGGGCGGATCGGGTTCGAGGCGCTGGAGGCCGCCTTCCGGTCGGCCGCGGGCGCCGGCGGGCGGCCCGCGTACCTGCTGTGCAGCCCGCACAACCCGACCGGCACGGTGCACTCCGCCGCCGAGCTGGCCGAGGTGGCGCGGCTGGCGCGGCGCCACGGCGTGCGGGTCGTGGTGGACGAGATCCACGCGCCGCTCATGGCCGCGGGCACCCGTTTCGTCCCGTATCTGAGTGTGCCGGGCGGCGAGGACGGCCTGTCGCTCCTGTCAGCCTCCAAGGCGTGGAACCTGGCCGGACTCAAGGCCGCTCTGGCCGTCGCGGGCCCGGCGGCCGCCGACGACCTGGCCCGCCTTCCCGAGGAGGTCGGCCACGGCCCCAGCCACCTCGGGATCATCGCCCACACCGCGGCCCTCAGGGAGGGCGGCGCGTGGCTGGACGCGCTGCTCGCCGGGCTCGACGAGAACCGCGGGCTGCTGGACGCGCTGCTGCGCGAACACCTGCCGGCCGTGCGCCACCGCCCGGCCGAGGCCACGTATCTCGCCTGGCTGGACTGTCGGGGCCTGGGCCTGGGGGACGATCCGGCGGCCGTCTTCCTGGAGCGCGGCCGGGTCGCCGTGAACGCGGGGACGACCTTCGGGCCCGGCGGGGAGGGCTTCGTCCGTCTGAACATCGCGACCTCCCCCGAGATCCTCACCGAGGGCGTGCGCCGGATGGCGGCGGCCGTCCGGGGCGAGCGCGCCGCGGGCTGAGGCGGGGTCCCGGCTAGGGTGCCCACGTGCCCACATTCAGCATCGGCGAGGCGGCGCGGCTGCTCGGCGTGAGTCCGGAGACCGTGCGCCGCTGGGGCGACGGCGGCCAGCTGCGCATGGAGCGGGACGGCCTCGGGAACCGGCGGATCGACGGCGTGAGCCTCGCGGCGTTCGCGAAGGAGCGGGCCGAGGGGACGCACCCGGTGCCGGACGAGGTGCGGACCTCGGTGCGCAACTCCTTCGCGGGGATCGTCACCTCGGTGCGCGGCGACGACGTGCTGGTCCAGGTGGAGATCCAGTCGGGCCCGCACCGGGTGGTGTCCGTGGTGAGCCGCGAGGCCGTCGAGGAGCTGGGCATCGAGGTCGGCGTCACGGTCACCGCCCGGGTGAAGTCGACGGCCGTGCACGTCGACCGGCCCCGGTTCAGGAGCCGCTGACGGTCGCGTCCGCCGGTTCGCGGCAGCGCAGCGCGGCGTACAGGTCGAGTTTGTGGTCGAGGCGCGAGAGGTCGCGGGCGGTGAGGGACTCGATGCGCTGGATCCGATAGTGCACGGTGTGCGCAGGCGCCGGCCCGCGCAGGAGGCCGAGGTGACCTTCGACTGCGCGACCAGCGGACCCCGGCGCCACACCTTCCGGGGGCCGCTGCTGCGCGAGGTGATCGTGGCGGCGGGACCCGGCTTCGACCCGGCCCGCCGCAAGGACCGCTCCCGCTTCCTCCTGGAGGTCACGGGCGAGGACGGGCACGCCACGGTGCTGTCCTGGGCGGAGATCGACGAGGACTTCGGCAACGCGCGGGTGCTGCTCGCCACGGAGCTCGACGGGCGGGAACTCGACGACCTGGGCTGCCAGTCGGTGGTCCCGACCGACCACTGCGGCGCGCGCTGCATCAGCGGGGTCCGGCGGATCAGGCTCGGGACGGCGGCCTGACCGTCCGGGCACGCCTTCCGGCCCAACGCCCGCTCGGCGGACGCCTGTTGTCCGGATCGGGGCGGACGAGGTCCGGGTGATCCGCCGGACAATGGATCCCGGACCATCGGTGTGCCGGGGGTGGTGGCCGTGCCGCGGGGTGAGCGTCCGCTGGAGGACGACGGTGGTGTGCTGACCGCGTTCGCGTCCGGTCTGCGGCAGTTGAGGGAGCAGGCGGGCAGCCCGCCCTACCGGCGGCTGGCGCGCGATGCCCACTACTCGTCGACGACGCTCGCCGACGCGGCGGGCGGCCGCCGGCTGCCGAGCCTGCCGGTCACGCTCGCCTATGTACGGGCCTGCGGCGGGGACACCGTCGCCTGGGAGGCGCGGTGGCGGGCGCTCAGCGCGCAGCTCGCGGCGGCGGACACGGCCGCGCGCGAGACGGCCGCCGAGGCCGATCCCGGCGCCGGGGAGCGCGCGCGGCACGGCCCCTATGTGGGGCTGGCCTCCTTCCAGCCGGAGGACGCCGCCTGGTTCTTCGGGCGGGAGCAGCTCACCGACGACCTGGTCGCACGGGTCCGGGCACGGCGCCTCCTCGGCGTGTTCGGCGCCTCGGGGTCGGGGAAGTCGTCGCTGCTGCGGGCCGGTCTGCTGCCGCGGGTCGGGGACGGGGCCGGCGCGGAGTGGACCACCGTCCTGTTCGCGCCGGGCGCGCATCCCCTGGAGGAGTGCGCCGCGCGGCTCGCCGCCGTCAGCGGCTCCTCGGCGACCGCCCTGCGCCAGGATCTCGCGGCGGACCCGCGGGCCCTGCACCTGACCGTGCTCAAGGCGCTGGCCGAGCGACCCGCCGGCGCCGAACTCCTGCTGGTGGTGGACCAGTTCGAGGAGGTCTTCACGCTCTGCGGGGACGCCGAGGAGCGCGGCCGGTTCGTCACGGCGCTCCTGACGGCGGCGGGGGCCGCGAACAGCCGCACCCGTGTGGTCCTCGGCGTACGGGCCGATTTCTACGCGCGCTGCGCGCAGCACCCCGAGCTCGTCGAGGCGTTGCGCGACGCCCAGTTGCTCGTCGGGCCGATGACCACCGACGAGCTGCGCCGGGCGATCAGCAGGCCCGCGGCCCGCGCCGACTGCACCGTGGAGGGCGCGCTCCTGGCCCGGGTGATCGCCGACGCCACCGGCAGGACCACGGTGCTGCCGCTGGTCTCCCACGCGCTGCGCGAGACCTGGCACCGGCGCCGGGGCAGCGCCCTGACCCTGTCCGGGTACGAGGCGGCGGGCGGCATCCGGCACGCCCTGGCCCAGACCGCCGAGGCCGTGTACGGCGGATTCTCCGAGGAGCAGCGGCGGCTGGCCCGCGCCGTGCTGCTGCGCCTCGTCGTGATCGGCGAGGGCACCGACGCCACCCGGCGGCGACCGGCCCGCGCGGGCCTGGACTCCCTCGGCGAGGACCGGGCCGAGGTCCGGTCGGTGCTCGACGCGCTGGCGGGCGCCCGTCTGATCACCCTGGACACCGACACCGTCGAGCTCACCCACGAGGCGCTGCTGCACGCCTGGCCGCGGCTGCGGCACTGGATCGACGAGGACCGGGCGGGGCTGCTGCTGCACCAGCGGCTGAGCGAGGCGGCCACGGCCTGGGACCGGGAGCGCCGCGACCCGGGGGCGCTGTACCGGGGCTCGCGGCTGGCGACGGCCGAGGAGTACGTCGCCACCGCCGTGGACGGCACCCTGACCGCGCTGGAACGGGACTTCCTGGCCGCGAGCACCGCCGCCCGGGACCGCGAGCGGCGCGCGGCGGCCCGCACGACGCGGCGCCTGCGGCGGCTCACCGCCACCCTGTCCGTGCTGCTGGTCGTGGCGCTCGCGTCGGGCCTGATCGCCTGGGACCAGTACCAGACGAGCGAGGGGCGGCGGCGCGACGCCGTCGCCGAGCAGCGCGACGCCCTGTCCCGGCAGCTCGCCGCGCAGGCGGCCATTCTCCTCACCGACGAGTCCGAACTGGCCTCGCTGCTCGCGGTGTACGCCTACCGGGTCCGCCCCACCGCCGAGGCCACGACCAGCCTCCTGGCCGCGGCGTCGCGCCCGCTCCAGCAGCGGCTCACCGGCCACGAGGGCGACGTGGATTCGGTGGCGCTCGCCCCGGACGGCCGCACGGTCGCGAGCGCCGGGCACGACGGGACCGTACGACTGTGGAACCCGGCCACCGGCAAGCCGCGCGCCGTCCTCAAGGGACACGAGGGAGCGGTGCGTTCGGTGGTGTTCAGCCCCGACGGCCGCACGGTCGCGAGCGGCGGGGACGACGGGACCGTACGGCTGTGGAACCCCGCCACCGATGAGCAGCGGGACGTCCTGACAGGACATCAAGGTCGGCTGTGGACACTCGCGTTCAGCCCTGACGGGCGTACGGTGGCGAGCGGCGGAAGCGACGGGACCGTACGGCTGTGGAACCCGGCCACCGGGAAGCGACGGGGTTCACTGACGGGTCATCACGGACCAGTACGTTCCGTGGCGTTCAGTCCGGACGGGCGCACCGTGGCCGGGGCGGGCGAGGACGGCACCGTACGCCTGTGGACCACGGCCACCGGCAGGACGGGCACCGTCTTCACGGAGCACGAGGGGGCCGTGAACGCGGTGGCGTTCGGCGCCGACGGCCGCACGGTCGCGAGCGGCGGAAGCGACGGGACCGTACGGCTGTGGAGCGCGGACACCGGCGAGGAACGCGGCACGCTGCCCGAGCACCGCCGTGACGTCGAGTCGGTGGGGTTCAGCCCCGACGGCCACACGGTGCTCAGCGGCGGCCGGGACGGCACCGTGCGGCTGTGGGACACGGCGAGCGGGGCGCGGCGGGCCGTGCTGAGCGGGCACGAGGGCGCCGTCTGGTCGGTGGTGTTCAGCCGGGACGGCGGCACGGTGGCCAGCGCCGGGCGCGACGGCACCGTGCGGCTGTGGGCGGTGACCACCGGCAAGGCGCGCGTCACGGCGACCGGGCGCCGGGCGACCGTGAACTCGGTGGCGTACAGCCCCGACGGTCGCACCGTCGCCGCCGGGGGCGAGGACGGGAGCGTACGGCTGCGGGACGCGACGACGGGCAGAACACGCACCACGCTCGACGGCGCCGAGAACGCCGTGCACTCGGTGGCGTTCAGCCCCGACGGCCGCACCCTCGCCGCCGGGGGCGAGGACGGCACCGTACGCCTGTGGGACACCGCCACCGGGAAGCGGCGCACGGCGCTGACGGGACATCAGGGGCCGGTGCGGTCGGTGGCGTTCGGCCCGGACGGCCGCACCCTCGCGGCCGGGGGCGAGGACGGGACCGTACGCCTGTGGGACACCGTCACCCGGAAGCGGCGTGACGCACTGACGGGACATCAGAAGGGCGTGTACGCGGTCGCGGTCGGCCCTGATGGCAGGACGGTGGCGAGTGGGGACGGCGCGGGTGTCGTCCGGCTGTGGAACACGGTCACCGGCAAGGTCCGTGCCGTCCGCGGGGACGGCGGGTCCCCCGTCCGGGCGCTGGCGTTCGCCCCGGACGGGGGTGCCGTCGCCGGAGGCGGCGACGACGGCAGGGTGCGCGTGTGGGACGCGGACACGGGCCGGACCCGGGTGACGCTGACCGGGATCCGGCGCAGCGCGCGGGCGGTGGCGTTCAGTCCGGACGGGCGGACGGTGGCGGGCGGCGGCCTGGACGGGGCGGTGCGGCTGTGGGACGCGGCCACCGGGCTGCAGAAGGCCGTCCTGCCGGGGCAGGGGGGTCCTGTGCGGTCGGTGGCGTTCAGCCCCGACGGGCGGACCCTAGCCAGTGGCGGGATCGACGGGGCGGTGCGGCTGTGGAGCGTGCTCCTCGGCGCGGACGAGGCGGTCGGCCGGATCTGCCGGTCCCTGCGCAGGGACCTCAGCGCGCAGGAACGCGACCGGTATCTGCACGATCCGTACGGGCAGGCGCCTCGGCGCGCCTGCGCGGGGTGACGCGGCGGGCGCCCCGCCGTTCTCGTCGACCGGGCGTCGTGCCGGCCGTTCCCGTCGGCCGCGTCCCGTCGAAGGCGTTGTCCGGAGCTTGTTGTCCGGCGCGCGGCTCCCGGCGCCGGACAACCGCACGCCGGTAGAAGCGGAGGTGCCGGCCACAGGGCGGCCTGTCCCCGGAACCACGTCCGGGGCCTTCGAGACCGAGGAGCCTGCCGCGATCATGACGTCTCCTACCAGCACGTCCAGCGCCGCCGGCACGGCCGGGCCCGTGGACGTGCGTCCGCCGCGGCGCCGCAGAGAGTTCTGGCGCTCTCCCACGGACCAGCCGCGCTGGGCCCGCCCGTCGCTCCTCGCCGTCGCCGCTCTCGCCGCCCTGCTCTACGCGGGGAACATCACGAGCAGCGGATTCGCCCCGTACTACTCCGTGGCCGCACGGAGCATGTCGCAGAGCTGGAAGGCGTTCCTGTTCACCACCGTCGACCCGGAGGCGACGGTCACGCTGGACAAGATCGGCGGCTTCCTGTGGCCTCAGGCGCTGTCGGCGCGGGTCTTCGGCTTCCACGACTGGGCGCTGACCCTGCCCCAGTGCCTCATGGGCGTCGTCGCCGTCCTGGTGATGTACCGGGTGGTGCGGCGCTGGCAGGGGCCCGCGGCCGGGCTGCTCGCCGCGGGGCTCCTGACGGTGACGCCCGTCGCGGCCTCGATGTTCGGCCACGCGATGATGGACGGCTCGCTCACCCTGTGCCTCGTACTCGCCGCCGACCAGTACCAGAAGGCGGTCGACGGGGCCCGGCTGCGGCCGCTGCTGCTGAGCGCCCTGTGGGTCGGGCTCGGCTTCCAGACGAAGATGATGGAGGCCTGGCTCGTCGTCCCCGCGCTGTGCGCCGGCCATCTCGTCGCGGCGCCGGTCCGGCTCCGCCGGCGCCTCGGCCACCTCACGGCGGCCGGCACGGTGCTCTTCGCCGTGTCGCTGTCGTGGGTGGCCCTGCTGACCTTCACCCCGGCCGACGACCGTCCCTACGTGGAGGGTTCGACCGGCAACAGCGCCTTCGCCATGGTGTTCGGCTACAACGGCTTCAACCGTCTGCACGCCGGACTCGTCGACGGCGCGTCTCCCGTCTCCGGCAGCGGGGACGGGCCCCAGAACGGCGCGGGGGCCGCGCCGACGGCCCCGCCCGCGAGCAGCCGGCCGGGGCAGCCCGGAGACGACCGGCGGAAGGGAGGCGCGGATGGGGAAGACGCCGGACGGACGCCGTCGACCACCCGACCGTCCGGCGCGTCTCCCGGCGGGGCCGATCGGCCGGGTCCGGGCCGAGCGGGAGACGCACCGCCCGGGGGCGGTGCGCGGCAGGCCTCTGCCGTCGAGCCCGAATCCGGTGCCCTGAGCCGGCTCAAGCTCCTGCGGAACGAGCGGTTCACCCCGCAGATCGGCTGGCTGTACCCGCTGGCTCTGCTCTCTCTCGTCCTCGGCCTCGTACGGCACCGCGGGGCTCCCCGCACCGACCGGGCCCGCGCCGGGTATCTGATGTGGGGCGTCTGGCTGGCCACGACGGCCGGCGTCCTGAGCGCGATCACCATCACCCACACCGCCTACGTGGCGTCGCTCGCGCCCCCGCTCGCCGCGCTGTCCGCCGCCGGCACCGTCGCCCTGTGGCGCGCCCACCGCAGCGCGACGGGACGCCGGGTGTGGGTCCTGCCCGCCGTCATCGCCGTCCAGGTCGGCTGGACGGTCCATCTCGCCGCCGACTACACGGGGTTCGCGCCCTGGCTCATCCCCGTGGTCGCCGCGGCCGCACTCGTCGCGGTCCTCGTTCTCGGGCTGCGCCCGACGCCCGCGCCACGACGCCGCCTCGGCGCACGGCACATCACGGTCGCCGGGCTGCTCGCCGGATGCGTCGCGATGTTCGCCGCGCCGACGACGTGGTCGCTTTCCGTCCTGGACGAACGGCACGGTGGATCGGCCTTCGACGCCTCCGCGGGCCCGCCGCCCGCCGGCCTCCCCGAGAGCCAGGGCGGCTTCACGAACGGAGACGTCGTCGGTGCGGGCGGCGACACCTCGATGACCGCCGACCAGCGCAAGAGCCTCGCGTACGTCAAGAAGCACACCTCGGGTGCCAAGTACTCCCTGTCGGCGCAGACCCTGGCGGACGCGGGCCCCTACGTCCACGCCAAGGGCCTGTCCCCGGTCCTGCTCACCGGCGGGCCGGACGCGGAGTCCGTCTCTCTCGCGGAGTACCGCGACCTCGTCGCCACCGGCGACCTCCGCTTCGCGCTCGTCACCGGACAGGGCACCAAGGCGTCGAGGATCTCCGCCTGGGTGGCGTCGGCCTGCGCCGCGGTCGATCCCGCGGACTACGGGGGCCGGGGCGAGGGCGGCGACGGCTCGCCGGTGCTGTACCGCTGCGCCGCGTCCGACGCGGCGCGGCCCTGAGGACCGGCCCGAGGCCAAGGGGCCACAGGACCGCCGTGCCACGGGGGACACGGGGGAAGGGGGAAGCGGCGGCCGTCCCGGCCCTACCGGGGCGGCCGCCGCCACGTCACGCGGCGCGCGCCGCGTGACGCGCCCCCCGCACCGTTCCCCTCCCCCACGCGGCCGGTTCTCCGGCTGGCGGTCATGCGGGAGCGGGCGTAGAGAAAGGAGTTCAGCTTCCGGAACATCCGGTGCCTTCCGGTGCCCCAGGGCATGTTCCGGGACCTTCTGGCATCTCCTGGGGTGATCTGTGGACAGGACGATCGACAAAGCGACTTTCCGGGACGCCTTCAAGAACCGGTCCCTCGTGGCGGCCGACCTGCCGCGCGACACGGGGCGACGGCTCGCCGAACAGGCCAACGCGATGGCGGGCCCCACCGATGCCGCGCTGCGCACGAAGGCCGAGTTCGGCGCGCTGTACGACCTGCTGCTCGACGAGCAGGGCGACGCGGCCGGGGACGGCAGGCTCGTGCTGCGGGACGCGGCGGACCGGCCCACGATGACGGGCCGGACGGTCGAGGCGATGCTCGCGGCCTCGAAGGACAAAGCGGAGTTCTTCGCTCATGACCTGTATCAGGTCAAGGTCACCGGCTGGCCGCCCGGCGTGTTCACCGCGGACGAGGTGATGCAGGCGCCGCCCGGGGCGCGGTTCACGGTCGCCGAGAGCGGCTCGCCCGACGAACTGCTCCTGTCGACGCCCGCGTTCTCGCTCGTCAACAGCGGCAACATGACGGCCCACGCGCCCAAGCGGTCCTGGAAGGCCGACCTCGAGGTCGGC
>NZ_LIRJ01000335.1 GCF_001419745.1 Streptomyces silaceus
GTCCCGCACCCGGAGCCCCGCCCGAGCCCAGAGCCGCCGCCGTCCCCGGTCCCGCAGCCGCCGGGCCCCGACCCGGCGCCCGAGCCCCAGCCGGGGCCCATGTCCTGACGGCGCGGCGCCGTCTCGTCGCAGGCCCCGGAAACCCTCCTGACGTGGGGAGGTCCCTCGGCATAGCGTGATCCTTCGACCCCCGTTCGAAGGAGGACCCGCCCGTGCCCCGATTCGACCTGCCCCTCGAAGAACTGCGCCGCTACCGGCCCGAGTTGCCCGAGCCCGACGACTTCGACGCCTTCTGGGAGAAGACGCTGCTGGAGGCGCGGCAGCACGAACTCGACGCCCGCTTCGAGCCGGTGGACCTGCCCCTGACGGGCGTGCGGGTCCTCGACGTCACGTACACGGGATTCGGCGGGCACCCCGTCAAGGGGTGGCTCGTCCTGCCCGCCGGGGCCGAAGGGCCGCTGCCCGCCGTCGTGGAGTACATCGGGTACGGCGGCGGCCGCGGACTGCCCCACATGCATCTGCTGTGGGCCGCCGCCGGCTACGCCCACCTCGTGATGGACACCCGGGGGCAGGGCAGCGGCGGGTGGGCGCAGGGCGACACCCCGGACCCGGTGGGCAGCGCGCCCGCGCACCCGGGGTTCATGACGCGCGGCATCGAGGACCCGCACGACTACTACTACCGGCGCCTGTACGTGGACGCGGTCCGCGCCGTCGAGGCCGTCCGCGCACACCCCCTCGTGGACGCCTCGCGCGTCGCCGCGATCGGCAACAGCCAGGGCGGCGGCCTCGCCCTCGCCGTCGGCGGCCTCGTGCCGGACCTCGCCGCGATCGCCCCCGACGTGCCCTTCCTCTGCGACTTCCCGCGCGCGACGACCCTCACCGACCGCTATCCGTACAAGGAGATCGGCGCCTACCTGAAGGCGCGCAGGGGTGGGCAGGAGCGCGTCTTCCAGACACTGTCGTACTTCGACTGCGTCCATTTCGCCGCGCGCGGTCGCGCGCCCGCGCTCTTCTCCACGGCCCTGGAGGACCAGACCTGCCCGCCCTCCACGGTGTTCGCCGCCCACAACGCGTACGCGGGGCGCGAGCGTTCCATGGAGGTGTACGCCTTCAACGATCACGAGGGCGGTGGCCCCTATCAGCAGGGAGTGCAACTGCGGTGGCTCGCGATGCACTTGACGGGCTGACGTGTGCAACGCCCCCTCTGCGCCGCGCCCTTGTCACGGATTGGCCCGACCGGCTAGCTTGCGGGCTTGTCGTGTGTCCTCTGTGTGCAATCCGTGATGACGTGAGTCTGAGGGGGCTCCCCATGGCCGTACGGGGCCGGCACCGCCGGTATCAGCCGAACCGCATCAACCGCGCGTCACTGACGGTCACCGCGGGCGGCGCGGGCATGGCGCTCCCGCTGACCGTCGCGGGCACCGCCGGTGCCGCCGACGTCGACACCTGGAACAAGGTGGCGGCGTGCGAGTCCACCAACAACTGGAGCATCAACACCGGCAACGGCTACTTCGGCGGCCTCCAGTTCAAGCAGTCCACCTGGGAGGCGTACGGCGGCACGGCCTACGCGGGGCGCGCCGACCTCGCCACCAAGGAGCAGCAGATAGCCGTCGCCGAGAAGGTCCTCGACGCGCAGGGACCCGGCGCCTGGCCGGTGTGCTCCGCGAAGGCGGGCCTCACCCGTGGCGGCGCCACGCCCGACGTCACCCCGGCCTCCGCCACGAAGCCGAAGCCCGCCAAGCGGGCCGTGAAGGACGTCAAGCCGGAGGTGACCCCGCAGTCCACCGCGGGCACCGCCGAGATGTACACCGTGGTCCGCGGCGACACCCTCTCCGGCATCGCCGACGACCGCCGGGTCCGGGGCGGCTGGCAGGGGCTGTACGAGACCAACCGCCGTGTCATCGGCGCCGATCCGGACCTGATCACCCCGGGACAGCGGCTCTCGCTGCACGGGCAGGGGGCCACCAAGGGCCGTACGGACGACCGGGCCGGCGAGCGCGCGAAGGAACGCGCCGAGGACCGGGCGAAGGAGCGTGCCGAGGACCGCGCCGAGGCGCGGGCCCGGGAGAAGGCCGCCGAGAAGAAGGCCGCGGAGCGGAAGGCGGCGCAGAAGAAGGCCGCCGAGCGCAAGGCCCCCGCGCCGCGCGCCCGGCAGGCCTCACCCGGCGCCGTCGCCCCCGTCGCCGCCTCGCCCAGCACCCCCTACCGCGCCGCGGGCGGCTCCTGGTCGAAGGGCTACCACACGGGCGTCGACTTCCCCGTGGCCACCGGGACGTCCGTGAAGGCCGTCGCCGCGGGACGGGTCGTCTCCGCCGGCTGGGGCGGCAGCTACGGCTACCAGGTGGTCATCCGCCACTCCGACGGCAAGTACAGCCAGTACGGGCACCTGTCGGCACTCTCCGTGAAGGCCGGACAGCAGGTCGCCGCCGGACAGCGCATCGCCCGCTCGGGGTCCACCGGAAACAGCACGGGCCCGCATCTGCACTTCGAGGTGCGGACGGGGCCCGGCTTCGGATCCGACATCGACCCGCTGGCCTACCTGCGGGCGCGCGGCGTACGCATCTGAGCGGCGCGCACGGCCACGGCGCCGCGGGCGGTCAGGACACCATGCGTTCCCGGCGCCGCCCGGGGTGCCGGGGGCGGTGCCTGCCCAGGGCCGCCCCCGTGTGCTGGGACGGCATCGCGGGCAGCGCCTCCGGGACGCGCTCGGGACGCGGGCCTTCCGTGACGGGCCTCGGACGGGGCGGCTCCGCCTCGTCCGGCACCGCGGGAGGCTCCTCGGCCACCGGCGCGGTCGACGTCTCGCGCGCGATCCGCTCCGTGGTCAGCAGGATCAGGCCGCCCGCGGCGACGACCCCGCAGCCCAGCGCCAGGGCGGTGCCCGCGACGCCGTAGCGGAAGGATTCTCCCAGGAGGGTCAGCCCGACCGCCGCCGCGACCACCGGGTTCACGACCGTCACCGTCGACAGGGGCGCCGCGAGGCCCGCACCCCGGTAGGAGGCCTGCGAGAGGAGCACGCCGGCCGCCGCGAGCACGGCGATCACGCCGAGGCTCGGGAGCTGCTCGACGAGGGGCACGTCCCGGCTCCACTCCACGGCGACCGTCTTCGTGAACACCGAGGCGATGCCGAACGCCGCACCGGCCGCGCAGGCCAGCAGCACGCTGCGTACCACGGGGTGCCGGTGCACCGCGTGCGCCGCCACCATCAGCGCGAGCACGCCGCCGCCGGTGACCAGCGCCAGCATCAGGTGCTCCGGGCCGTCCAGGGACTGGGTGTGGGTCGACGAGGTGAGCGACAGCAGCCCCGCGAGCCCCACCGTCGCCATGATCGCGCCGCGCCACGCGGTGGCCCCGGCCCGCCGCCGCACGAAGACGGCGGCCATCGGCAGGGCGAACACGATGGTCAGCGCGCCGAGCGGCTGGACCAGGCTGAGCGGGCCGTAGGCGAGGGCCACCACGTGCAGCACCGCGCCCAGGCCGTTCAGGGCGATCGCGGTCCACCAGGCGCCCCTGCGCAGCGGCGCGTACCGCCGCTCCGGAGTCGTCGCGGCCACGCGCTCCTGCAGGATCGCCCCGCCCGCGTAGGCCACGGCGGAGACGAGCGAGAGCAGCACGGACAGCGCGAGAGCACTCATGACGTGCTCCGCGGGGTGCGGTGTGCCCGGCGGGCCAGGTCGGACGAGCGGTCGGCTTCCATGTTCTCCACGATGCCTCGCGAATCGCTCCGCGTCGTCGTCCCTGAGCAGGCATTCGGTCCTACTGCCGATGGAGTACGGACGAATGATGTCCTCCCCAGGTCGGGCTACCCCCCTAGGGGCACGGGTGGAGAGCGGCGCACCCCCGAGGATGGACACCCCAGTGGGGCTTGCTCTACTGGCTCTCGTGACCACCCACATCGACCTGGCAGAACTCGGCTCCGTCGGCGGCTTCTTCGCCCTGCGCGCGGGAGCGGCGCCGGGCGGCACGGCCGTCCCGTTCGCGGAGGCGTACGGGCCACCGGCAGCGGCCCCCGGTCAGCCCGCGGCAGGCCCCGACCGGCGCGGGGCGGGCGCCGATCCGCTCACCTTCCGCGTCCGCAAGGTCGCGCTGCGGCTCGGCGCCCCCGAGGACCGCATCGCGGTGTCCGTGGCCCAGCTGGGGCTCGCCGCCCGGCTCTGGTCCGTGGCGCTCGGCTCCGCCGCGCTGTACGGCCTGGTGCCCGACCTCGACCCGGCACGGCTGTGCTGGGACGCCGACGGCACCTCGCCCGACGACCTGTGGCTGAGCGGCGTACACACCCTGCCCGGCGACGCGCGCACGATCCGTGACGTCGTGCAGCACGGCCACCTGGAGCCGCTCGCGGACGCCCTGCGCGCCCGCTACCGGGTATCGGCGGGGCTGCTGCGGGGCAACGCGGGCTCCGCGCTCGCGGGCGCCGCGCGCGAACTGCACGGCTGGGCGGTGCGGGAGGGCCGCCCGGAGGTGGGGGAGCGGGCCCTGGACCTGGCCGCCGCGCTCTTCGACCACCCCGACCTGCGCGGCACCGGCACCCTGGCGGGCACCGCCTTCCGGCGCCGCAGCTGCTGCCTCTACTACCGGTGCCCGAACGGCGGCCTGTGCGGCGACTGCTGCTTCGAACGCCCGCCGCAGCGGTCTTCCCCCGGGGCCGTGTCTGGGTGACCATGTGAGAGCGCGGCCGACATCGGGCGGACGACGGAGGGTTCTACGTGAAAGTGGGACTGCTCACCCGGGAGTATCCACCGGACGTCTACGGCGGAGCCGGCGTCCATGTCGAGTTCCTCGCACGGGAGTTGCGCGCGCTGACCGACCTCGACGTGCACTGCTGGGGCGAGGGCGTCGGCGAGGGGCTCGTGCGGCACCGCGCGTGGCCCGCGCTCGACGGGGCCAACGACGCGCTGCGCACCTTCTCCGTGGACCTGTCCATGGCCGCCGCGCTCGCCGGGCGTGAACTGGTCCACTCGCACACCTGGTACGCCAACCTCGCGGGCCATGTCGGCAAGCTCCTGCACGGCATCCCGCACGTGATGACCTCGCACTCCCTGGAGCCGTTGCGCCCCTGGAAGGCCGAGCAGCTCGGGGGCGGATACGCCCTGTCGAGCTGGGCCGAGCGCACCGCCGCCGAGGCCGCCGACGCGGTGATCGCGGTGTCCGGCGCGATGCGCGAGGACATCCTCGCCTGCTATCCGGCGATCGACCCGGCCAGGGTCCACGTCGTCCACAACGGCATCGATACGGAGCTGTACCGCCCCGACCACGACACGGACGTCCTGGAGCGGCTCGGCATCGACACCGGACGGCCCTACGTCCTCTTCGTCGGACGCATCACCCGGCAGAAGGGCGTGCCCCATCTGCTGCGCGCCGCACGGAAACTGGACCGCGACGTCCAGCTCGTCCTGTGCGCCGGAGCCCCCGACACCCCCGAGATCGACGCGGAGTTCCGCACGCTCTTCGAGGAGCTGGGCCGGGCCCGCGCGGGCGTCCAGTGGATCCCGGAGATGCTGCCGCGCCCCCAGATCGTCCAACTCCTCACCCATGCCGCGGTGTTCGCGTGTCCCTCGGTGTACGAGCCGCTGGGCATCGTCAACCTGGAGGCGATGGCCTGTGGCACGGCCGTCGTCGCGTCGGACGTCGGCGGCATCCCGGAGGTCGTGGGCGACGGGACGACGGGGCTGCTCGTCCCGTACGAGCAGAAGGACCCCGAACGCTTCGAGCACGACCTCGGGCTGCTCCTGAACAGGCTGGCCACCGATCCCGAACGGGCCGCCGCGATGGGCACCGCCGGCCGCTACCGCGCGCTCAGGGAGTTCGGCTGGGACACGGTCGCCCGGCGCACGGTCGAGGTGTACGAGGAGATCCTGCACGCCGACAAGTAGGGAGCTGGCATGCGCGGTGGACCTTCGGTACTGGGAATCGTGCTCGCCGGAGGTGAGGGGAAGCGATTGCAGCCCCTGACCGCCGACCGGGCCAAGCCGGCGGTGACGTTCGGCGGCACCTACCGCCTCGTCGACTTCGTGCTCTCCAACCTCGTCAACGCCGACATCCTGCGCATCTGCGTCCTCACCCAGTACAAGTCGCACTCCCTGGACCGGCACGTGACGACCACGTGGCGCATGTCGAGCCTGCTCGGCAACTACGTCACGCCCGTGCCCGCCCAGCAGCGCCTGGGGCCGCGCTGGTACCTGGGCAGCGCCGACGCGATCCTGCAGTCGCTCAACCTCGTCCACGACGAACAGCCCGACTACATCGCGGTGTTCGGCGCCGACCACGTCTACCGCATGGACCCGCGCCAGATGCTCCAGCAGCACATCGACCAGGGCGCCGCGGTGACCGTCGCCGGCATCAGGGTGCCGCGCGCCGAGGCGTCGTCGTTCGGCGTCATCACCCCCGCGCGGGACGGCACGCGGGTGGAGCGGTTCCTGGAGAAGCCCACCGACCCGCCCGGCCTGCCCGGTTCCCCGAACCAGGTCTTCGCCTCCATGGGCAACTACGTCTTCACCACCAAGACGCTCGTCGACACGCTCCAACAGGACGCCGAGAACGAGGAGTCGGCGCACGACATGGGCGGCTCGATCCTGCCCCTGCTCACCGAGCGGGGGCTCGCCCAGGTGTACGACTTCGACGGCAACCACGTGCCCGGCGAGACCGTGCGCGACCACGGCTACTGGCGTGACGTGGGCACCCTGGACTCGTACTACGAAGCCCACATGGACCTGATCTCCGAGCACCCCGTCTTCAACCTGGACAACCGCCGCTGGCCCATCTACACCCACTCCGGCGGACTGCCGCCCGCCAAGTTCTGCGCGGGCGGCATCGCGGGCGAGTCGATCGTCAGCCCCGGCTGCGTCATCCGCGGCCAGGTCACCCGCTCCGTCCTCTCGCCCGGCGTCACCGTCGAGGAGGGCGCGGTCGTCCAGGGCTCCGTGCTGCACGACAACGTCCGGGTCGGGCGGGGCGCGGTGGTGCGCGGCGCCGTGCTCGACAAGAACGTCGACGTCCCGCCCGGGGCGACGATCGGCGTCAACCCGGAGCGGGACGAGGAGCTCTACACGGTGTCGAAGGGCGGGGTGATCGCCCTGGGGAAGGGGCAGGCGGTACCCCTGTGAGGGGTGTCGCGGTGAGCGTGACGCGTGGTCCGGCGAGCGTGACGGGCGGCGCGGCGACCGGGCGCCGCCGCCGTCACAGCACCCGGCGCCTGCGCCCCAGCCACGTCTGCGCGATCACGACCACCGCCAGGAAGGCACCGCTGACCACCTGCTGGTAGGCCGAGTCGAGCGAGCCGATCTGGTTGATGACGTTCTGGATCACCTTCAGGAGCAGCACGCCCACCAACGACCCGCTGATGAAGCCGAATCCGCCCGACAGCAGTGTGCCGCCGATGACGACCGCGGAGATCGCCTCCAGCTCCATGCCGGAGCCGAGGATCGTCACCCCGGAGACCAGCCAGGAGGCGTTCAGCGCCCCGGCGAGCCCCGCGCAGAGCCCCGAGACCGTATAGACGGCGATCTTCGTACGGGCCACGGGCGCGCCCATCAGCGCCGCCGCGTCCTCGTTGCCGCCGACGGCGTACACGTACTGCCCGAACCGCGTGCGGCGCAGCACGACCGCGCCCGCGACGAACAGGGCGGCCGTGATCCACACCGGGGCGCCGATGCCGAGCACCTTGCCCTGGCCGAGCGTCGCGAAGAACGTGTCCTTGTCGACCAGGTACGTCGTGGATCCCTCGTCCGTGACGGACAGCAGGATGCCGCGCGCCCCCAGCATCGCCGCGAGCGTCACGATGAACGGCGCGAGCCGGGAACGGGCGATCAGCAGGCCGTTGACCAGGCCGATCAGCCCGCACACGGCGAGCGGGAGCAGCAGCGCCACCACCGTGCCGTACCGCGACCCCCAGGCGGCGAGCACCCCGCCGAGCGCGAACAGCGAACCGACCGACAGATCGATGCCGCCGGTGACGATGACGAACGTCATGCCGAGCGCGACCACCGCGAGGAACGCGGAGGACACCGCCATGTTCTCCAGGTTGTCGGCCGTCAGGAACGTGTCGAAGCCGATCGACGCGGCGGCCACCGCGACCAGCAGGGTGACCAGCGCGCCGTGCTGCTGGGCCAGCGCGCTCAGCCGCTCGGAGCGGGAGGGGCCCGCGGCCCGGTCCTCCGGGACGGCCGGGCTCACGGGCTCCGCAGGGGTCCGCATGTCGGTGGTCATCGCCTGCCCCTCTCGCGTGCCGCGTAGACCGCGAGCACGATCACCACGGCCTGGGCGATCTGCGTCCACGACGGCGGCAGGTCGTGCTTGATGAGCGTGGCCGTGAGCAGCTGGATCAGGACGGCGCCCGCCACGGTGCCGCCGATGCGGACGCGTCCGCCGCTGAGCGGTGTGCCGCCGACCACCACCGCGGTGATCGCGGAGAGTTCCATCAGCGTGCCGAGCGACGTGGGGTCGCTGGCGGTCAGGCGCGCGGTCGCGAGGACACCGGCGAGCGCGGCGAGGGCGCCGGAGACGACGTACACCAAGATGAGCACGCGGCGCACCGGCAGGCCCGCGAGGAGCGCCGCGGGACGGCTGTCGCCGATGGCCAGGAGCCGGCGCCCGAACGTGGTGCGCCGCACGACGAAGCCGACGAGCAGCGCGAGCGCCGCCGCGATCAGCGCCGAGCACCGCCACGGCCAGGGCGATCCACATCCCGTAGCCGAGGTAGAGCGAGAGCAGGGAGGTGGACAGGGCCATCACCGAGCCCACCGAGAGGTCCACGCCCTCGGTGCCGATGGCGAGCGCCATGCCGAGCGCGACGACGAGGACGGGGGCGACCTGGACGGCCTGGGTGCGGAAGTTCTCGGCGGACAGGAAGTGCGGGGTGAAGGCGATGTTGACGAGCAGGAGGGCGGCGACGCCCAGATAGACGCCGTAGTTCTGGAGGAAGCGCAGCAGGCGGTCGCGGTC
>NZ_LIRJ01000336.1 GCF_001419745.1 Streptomyces silaceus
AGGGAGCCGCCCGCCGCCGCGAGGCGTTCGGCCAGGCCCTTCAGCCCGCTGCCGGGCGTCCCCGAGCCTACGCCGCGCCCGTCGTCCGTGATCAGCAGACGGGTCTGTTCGGCGGTGCCGGTCACCTCGATCTCGCAGTGTCCCGCGCCGGAGTGGCGGACCACGTTGGTGGCGCACTCGCGGACCACCCAGCCGAGCAGGGCCGCGGTCTGCGGGGCGAGGGGCGGTCCCGACTGACGGACGACCACGTCGATCCCGGCGGCCCCCAGCAGATCGCGGGCGCGGTCGAGTTCGGTGGCGAGGCTGCCCTCGCGGTAGCCGGTGACGGCCTCGCGGATCTCGGTGAGCGCCTGGCGGCCCACGGACTCGATGTCGGCGACCTGGCCGAGCGCGGCGTCCAGGTCGCGCGGGGCGAGGCGGCGGGTGGCCTCCGCCTTCACCACGATCACGGAGAGGGTGTGGCCGAGCAGGTCGTGCAGGTCGCGGGAGAAGCGGAGACGTTCCTTCTCCACGGCGGTGCGGGCCAGTTCCTCGCGGGTCTCGCGCAGTTCGCGCACCGCCTCGGACAGCGAGAGGATCGCGGCCGTCACCATCGTGGACAGGAACGTTCCGTACGCGACGTTCACCCCGCTCCAGCCGTCCCGGAAGCCGCCGATGACGCCCGCGAGCGCGCTCAGGCCCAGACCGAGCGGACCGAGGTGGCGCCCGCGCACGATCGCGCCCACGGCGAGGCCGAGCAGCGGGAAGAAGAGCAGCCAGCTGCCGCCGTAGCCCGCGGCGAGCCCGACGGTCAGCAGGCCGAGGAGGACCAGCGCGACCCGCGTGGCGCGGGCCTCGCGCGTGTACGTGTCGAAGGCGCGGAAGGCCAGGAAGACGTAGAGGGAGTTGAAGACGAGAAGGCCGATGGCGGCGACCCAGGGGTTGGCGGTCTTGCCCTGGAGGAGGTGGGAGAGGGAGCCGAGACCCATCAGGAGCCAGGGCAGGAGGGCGAAGCCGGTGGGCGGCGGGCCGAACCGCTCGACCTTCTTCCCCGTCTCGCGGCCCTCCACCCAGTCGGCCTTGACCCGCTTCTGCTCGGCCCGCCACTCGGAGTGGGCGCCGCGCACCTGGTGCATCCGGCAGCTGACCCTGTTCTTCCAGGACATGTCCGTGTTCCCCGTCCTTCGTGTCCCCCGGCCGTCCCCGGAGCGACGCGGCCATGCGGCGGCGTGCGGTGTCGGTGTACCGGATGTCATGCGGTCCGCGCGGCCCGTCGGTAAGAGAACACAGCGTACGAACCGAAGGCCAGCAGCCAGCAGAACAGCACCGCCACCGTGACCGCCCCGGGCCCGCCGTGCTCGGTCACCGAGACCCCGAGGTCGGCGAACCGGTGCGTCGGCGTGACGTCGGCGATCGCGCGCAGCCAGCCGGGGAACAGGTCGATCGGGAACCACAGGCCGCCGAGGACCGCGAGCCCGAGATAGCAGGCGACGTTCACGACACCGGTCGACTGGGCGGTGAGGCGGTAGCCGTTGCCCATGCCGAGCAGGGTGAAGGGCAGCGAGCCGAGCCACAGCAGCACCGCGGCCAAGGCCCACTGCCAGGCGTCCATGCGGACGCCGTTGAGCAGCCCGCCCGCGGCGAACACCGCGAGGATCGAGGGGAGCACCGTCACCGAACCGTTCAGGGCCCGGCCGAGGACCACCTCGCGGGGCCGCATCGGCGTCACCCTGAGCTGGCGCAGCCAGCCGATGGTCTTGTCCTCGGCGACGCCGGTGCCGGTGTTCATGGCCGCGCCCAGCGCGCCGTACGCGGCCATGCCGATCATCGACTGGGCCTTCCAGGAGCCGTCGTTCTCACCGAGGTTGGTGAACAGCAGGTACATCAGGACCGGCATGGCGACC
>NZ_LIRJ01000337.1:0-564 GCF_001419745.1 Streptomyces silaceus
CCCCTGGCCCGCGGGCCCCGTCCCGCCATGCTCGAACCTCCCCGGCCTGCCCCGTCCCTTCGACCGTAGGTCGGCGGTGATCAGCAGGACAGAACGCGACGCGAACGCGCCCCCTTCCGCTCCCTCGGTTCACTCCGAGCGCCTGCCCGAAGGGGTGAATCGGCGCGGGGCGGTGGATACACCCTTGAAGGGGGGATCGTGGAGCGGCGGATCGCAGCCCGCCGCTCCACGACGGACGTCAGGCGAAGACGGCGAGGCTCTTGGCCTTGCCCCGTGACTCCTCCGCGAGGACCAGGAAGCGGTCCTCGGGGCCGAAGACGGCGACGGCGCCCACGCCCGCGTACTCCTCGGGCATGTCGATCCGGACGCCGTTGAGCAGCAGCCGGGCGCGCTTGTCGTCCACGTCCCAGCGCGGGAAGGCGCGGCCCGCGGCCTCGGCCGTGCCGTCCTCGGCGACGGCGTCCCGCACGTCGTACACGGTGAACGCCGAGACCGTCACGGGCCGGGCCGGGATCTCGAAGTCCTCGCCCTTGCGGGCGCGCGCGTACGACCGCTTGCCGTCGA
>NZ_LIRJ01000337.1:657-12580 GCF_001419745.1 Streptomyces silaceus
GCTCCACGCCGAGCACGAGGACGCCCGTCGCCATGGGGTCGAGGGTGCCCGCGTGGCCCACGCGGCGGGTCTTGGCGATCCCCCGCATCTTGGCCACGACGTCGTGCGAAGTGAAGCCGGACGGCTTGTCGACGATGACAAGGCCGTCCGGCGTGGTCCCGCTCTTGCTCATGCTGAGGCGTCGCCGTCCGTCTCGTCCTCGGGCTTCTTGTACGGGTCCGCCTCGCCCGCGAACTCGGCGCCGGCGGAGACCTCCCGCACCTTGGCGTCCGAGAGCCGTGCCTTGTCGAGCAGGTCCTCGATGGCCCGCGCGTTGTCGGGCAGGGCGTCCGCGACGAAGGCCAGCGTCGGCGTGAACTTCACGCCCGCGGCCTGGCCGACCGCCGACCGGAGGACGCCCTTGGCGCTCTCCAGGCCCGCGGCGGCGGCCGCGCGGTCCTCGTCGTCGCCGTAGACCGTGTAGAAGACCGTGGCCTCCCGCAGGTCACCGGTCACCCGGGTGTCCGTGATCGTCACGTGCGTCCCGAGCCGCGGGTCCTTGATCCCGCGCTGCAGCTTCTGAGCAACCACCTCTCGAATGAGGTCCGCCAGCCTTTTCGCCCGCGCGTTGTCGGCCACTGGTCCGTCTCCCTTATCCCCGGGCATTCCCTGGGCTTGTCTTGCCTTGTTCAGTCGTCGTCGCCGTGCAGCCGTCGCCGGACCGACAACAGCTCCACTTCGGGCCGGGCGGCGACGAGGCGCTCGCACCGGTCCAGTACGTCCGTGAGATGACCCGCGTCGCCGGACACCGCCGCGAGGCCGATCTCGGCCCTCCGGTGCAGGTTCTGACCGCCGACCTCCGCCGCGCTCACCGCGTACTTCCGCTGGAGCTCGGCGACGATCGGACGGACGACGGAGCGTTTCTCCTTCAGCGAATGTACGTCGCCGAGGAGCAGATCGAAGGACAGAGTCCCCACATACATGTGTGTCCGGATGTCCCGCCGGTACGGGGTCGGTGCCCCGCCAACCGCTTGGCAGGGACACCAGAACCGTACACGGAACGGCCGGGGCCGATCGACGGGATTTCCCCCGTCGACCGGCCCCGACACAGACCACTCGGTCACGACCGCCGTGTGGCGGTCGATCAGCCGCGCGGCTTCTCGCGCATCTCGTACGTCGCGATGACGTCGTCGACCTTGATGTCGTTGAAGTTGCCGAGGTTGATACCGCCCTCGAAGCCTTCGCGGATCTCGGTGACGTCGTCCTTGAAGCGGCGCAGGCCCTCGATGTTGAGGTTCTCCGCGATGACCTTGCCGTCGCGGAGCAGGCGGGCCTTGGTGTTGCGCTTGACCTCGCCGGAGCGGATGAGCACACCCGCGATGTTGCCGAGCTTGGACGAGCGGAAGACCTCGCGGATCTCCGCGGTGCCGAGCTCGACCTCCTCGTACTCCGGCTTGAGCATGCCCTTGAGGGCCGCCTCGATCTCCTCGATGGCCTGGTAGATCACCGAGTAGTAGCGGACGTCGACGCCCTCGCGCTCCGCCATCTGCGCGGCACGGCCGGCCGCGCGGACGTTGAAGCCGATGACGATGGCGTCGGAGCCCATCGCCAGGTCGATGTCCGACTCGGTGACCGCACCCACGCCGCGGTGCAGGACGCGGATGTCGACCTCTTCGCCGACGTCCAGCTGGAGCAGGGAGGACTCCAGGGCCTCGACGGAACCAGAAGCGTCACCCTTGATGATGAGGTTGAGCTGCTGGATCTCGCCGGCCTTGAGCACCTTGTCCAGGTCCTCGAGCGAGACACGGCGCACGCGCTTGGCGAACGCGGCGTTGCGCTCACGGGCGGCACGCTTCTCGGCGATCTGACGGGCCGTGCGGTCCTCGTCGACGACCAGGAAGTTGTCGCCGGCGCCCGGGACGTTGGTGAGACCGAGCACGAGGACGGGGGTCGAGGGACCCGCCTCCTCCACGTTCTCGCCCTTGTCGTCGAGCATCGCGCGGACGCGGCCGTAGGCGTCACCGGCGACCATCGTGTCGCCGACGCGGAGGGTACCGCGCTGGACGAGGACGGTCGCGACGGCGCCGCGGCCCTTGTCGAGGTGGGCCTCGATGGCAATACCCTGCGCGTCCTGCTCCGGGTTGGCCCGCAGGTCGAGCGAGGCGTCCGCGGTCAGGACCACGGCCTCGAGCAGCTGGTCGATGTTCTGACCCTGGCGCGCGGAGATGTCGACGAACATCGTGTCGCCGCCGTACTCCTCGGCCACCAGACCGAACTCGGTGAGCTGACCGCGCACCTTGGTCGGGTCGGCACCCTCGACGTCGATCTTGTTGACCGCGACCACGATCGGCACGTCGGCCGCCTTGGCGTGGTTGAGCGCCTCGATCGTCTGCGGCATCACACCGTCGTTGGCCGCGACCACGAGGATCGCGATGTCGGTGGACTTCGCACCACGGGCACGCATGGCGGTGAACGCCTCGTGACCGGGGGTGTCGATGAAGGTGATGGCGCGCTCTTCGCCGTTCACCTCGGTCGCGACCTGATAGGCACCGATGTGCTGGGTGATGCCACCGGCCTCGCCCGCGACGACGTTCGTCTTGCGGATCGCGTCGAGCAGTCGGGTCTTACCGTGGTCGACGTGACCCATGACGGTCACGACCGGCGGACGGGAGACCAGGGCCTCGTCGCCGCCCTCGTCCTCGCCGAACTCGATGTCGAAGGACTCGAGCAGCTCGCGGTCCTCCTCCTCGGGGCTGACGATCTGAACCTGGTAGTTCATCTCGTCGCCGAGGAGCTGCAGCGTCTCGTCGGAGACGGACTGCGTGGCCGTGACCATCTCGCCGAGGTTCATCATGACCGCGACGAGCGACGCCGGGTTGGCGTTGATCTTCTCCGCGAAGTCGGTGAGGGACGCACCGCGCGACAGGCGAACGGTCTCGCCGTTGCCGCGAGGCAGCATCACGCCGCCGACCGACGGGGCCTGCATGGCCTCGTACTCCTGGCGCCTCTGCCGCTTCGACTTGCGACCGCGACGCGCGGGACCGCCGGGACGGCCGAAGGCGCCCTGCGTGCCACCGCGGCCACCCGGACCACCGGGACGGCCACCGAAGCCGGGACGACCGCCGAAGCCGCCGCCACCACCGGGACGACCGGCACCGCCGCCGCCACCGGGACCGCCGGGACGGCCGGCGAAGCCGCCGCCACCGCCGCCGGGACGACCCGCGAAGCCGCCGCCACCGGGACGACCGCCGCCGCCCGGACGACCGCCGCCGCCGGGACCACGGCCACCGCCGGGGCCGCCGCCGGGACGCGGGCCCGCAGCGGGACGCTGCGGCATCATGCCCGGGTTCGGACGGTTGCCGCCGGGGCCGCCGCCGGGACGCGGAGCCTGCGGACGGGGCATGCCGCCCGGGGTCGGACGGGCGCCGCCCTGACCCTGCGGACGGGGCGCACCCTGGCCGCCCTGGCCCTGCGGACGCGGGGCGCCGCCGGGACCGCCGGGGCCGCCGCCGGGACGCGGGGCACCGCCCGGACGGGGCGCCTGCGGGCGCGCCATGCCGGTGGAGCCACCAGAGGTGAAGGGGTTGTTGCCCGGACGCGGACCCGCGGGACGGGCACCGCCGGGACGGGGAGCACCCTGGCCACCGGGGCGCGGGGCACCACCCTGACGGTCACCGCGACCGCCCTGGCCCTGACCCTGGCCGGGGGCCGGACGGCCACCGGGCTTCGGGGCACCCGGGCGGGCGCCCGGACGGGGGGCCTGCGGCGCCGCGGGAGCGGCGGGCGCGGCCGGCGGAGCGGTGAACTCCGGGGCGGACGGCGCCGGGGAGGCCGGAGCCGGCTTCGGCGCCGGCGGCTTCGGGCCGGGCGTCGGGCGCGGGCCCGGGGTCGCCGGGGAGGCCGGAGCCGCGGGCTTCTCGGCGGCGGCCGGCTTGGGCGCGGGCTTGGGCGCGACCGGACCCGGTCGGGCGGCCTGCGCCGGGGAGGGTGCCGACGGGGTCGGCGGCTTGGGGGCGGCCTTGCGCGGCGCCCCGGGCTTGGCGGCGGACTTGCCGTTGCCACTGCCCTGCTGGAATGCGTCAGTCAGTTTGCGTACCACGGGCGCCTCGATCGTCGAGGACGCCGAACGTACGAATTCACCGAGTTCTTGGAGCTTGGCCATGACGACCTTGCTCTCCACGCCGAACTCCTTGGCGAGTTCGTATACCCGGACCTTAGCCACTTCGCTCCTTTTAGGTCCGGGTTACGCCGGACCGTCGCTACTTCATGGGCGTACTCATCGCGTACTCATCGAGTGCTCATCGCAATCTCGACCTACTTCCAACTCGCGAGGTACCAGGGCCGCACGGGGTTCCGCGCGACCGCGTCTTACGGTGTTGCCTGCTGGGCAACTGTCTCGACAGCCCGGCGCAACGCCTCCGTGTCGAGCGGTCCCTGGGCGCGGAAGGCCCGGGGGAACGCCCGGCGGCGGACCGCCAGGTCCAGACAGACCAGGGCGGGGTGTACATACGCACCCCGGCCGGGCAGCGTACCGCTTGGATCGGGGACGCAGGCGTCCTCCATCGCCACGATGCGCAGCAGATCGCTCTTGGCCGCTCGCTCCCGGCACCCCACACAGGTGCGCTCAGGGCGTGCGCGGGCATGCGTCCGGCCAGACACGCTTAAGTCTACCTCCCCGCACCGACCTCACCCCTTTGGGGCAAGAATCGAACGGCTACTCGCCACATACTGTCGTGATCCAAGCCATGGCCGCCCGGAATTTATTCCCGGCGGCCGTCGGCTCGGCGGTCCCGCTACTGGTCGGCGGGCTGCTCGGTGTCGGGCCTGATGTCGATGCGCCAGCCGGTGAGCCGCGCGGCCAGGCGGGCGTTCTGCCCCTCCTTGCCGATCGCGAGCGACAGCTGGTAGTCCGGCACCGTCACCCGGGCCGAGCGGGCGGCGAGGTCGACGACCTCGACCTTGCTGACGCGGGCCGGGGAGAGCGCGTGGGCGACCATCTCGGCCGGGTCGTCGGACCAGTCGACGATGTCGATCTTCTCGCCGTTCAGCTCGCCCATGACGTTGCGCACACGGCTGCCCATCGGGCCGATGCAGGCGCCCTTGGCGTTCAGGCCCGAGCGCGTCGAGCGGACCGCGATCTTGGTGCGGTGGCCGGCCTCGCGGGCGATGGCCGAGATCTCGACCGAGCCGTCGGCGATCTCGGGCACCTCAAGGGCGAAGAGCTTCTTCACCAGGTTCGGGTGGGTGCGCGACAGCGTCACCGAGGGGCCGCGGACGCCCTTGGCCACCCGGACGACGTACGAACGAAGGCGCATCCCGTGCGGGTACTCCTCGCCGGGGACCTGCTCCTGCACCGGCAGGATGGCCTCCAGCTTGCCGATGTCGACCAGCACGTTCTTCGGGTCGCGGCCCTGCTGGACCACGCCCGTGACGATGTCGCCCTCGCGCCCGGCGTACTCGCCGAGGGTCGCGTCGTCCTCGGCGTCGCGCAGACGCTGCAGGATGACCTGCTTCGCCGTGGTGGCGGCGATGCGGCCGAAGTCGGACGGAGTGTCGTCGAACTCCTTGGGCTCCTGGCCCTCTTCGAGGTCCGCCGGGTCCTCCGTCGCCCACACCGTCACATGGCCGCTCTCGCGGTCCAGCTTCACGCGCGCGCGGCGGAAGCTGCCGTCGGTGCGGTGGTAGGCGATGAGGAGGGCCGACTCGATCGCCTCGACAAGCAGGTCGAAGGAGATCTCCTTCTCCCGGACCAGACCCCGCAGGGCACTCATGTCGATGTCCACGGCTACGCCTCCTCTTCCTTCTTGTCCTTGCGGTTGAACTCGACCTGCACACGCGCCTTGTCGATCTGGTCGAAGGCGATCCTGCGGGTGGTGGCCTTGCGGCCCTTCACCCCGGGCACCTCGAGGTCGAGGCCCTCGTCGTCCACGGTGAGGATGCGGGCGATCAGCTCGCCGCCCTCGGTGAGCTGGAACTTGACCAGGCGGTCGACGGCACGCACGAAGTGGCGGTGCTCGCTCAGGGCGCGCTCGGCGCCGGGCGAACCGACCTCCAGGTCGTACTCCCCCTCGCCCATCGCGTCGGTCTCGTCGAGCTTCGCGGAGAGCGCGCGGCTCACGTCCGCGATCTGGTCCAGGTCCACGCCGTCCTCGGAGTCGATGACGACTCGCAGCACTCGCTTGCGTCCGACCGAGGCCACTTCGATCTCTTCGAGATCCAGGTCCTGGGAGGTGACGAGCGGTTCCAGTAGTTGCCGCAGCCTCTCGCTCTGGGTGGTGCTCATCCGGGTGACTCCTCGGCCGCGTGTGCTGTTGTGGGATCGTCGCGTGTCAGGTCAAAGGGTATCCGGTCCCGAGGGGTGTTGCCGCCCACCGGCGGGAGGATGCGGGGTCCCGGTCCCGAGCCGATCGCCGGGAGCGGGGCGGTGCGAAGGTACGGTGATCACCGGGCCCGCGCCCACCGGTTCCTCCCTCCCGTTCTTTTCTCGTTCACGCCTTTTGGCCTTCCTTCCGAGGATGTCTGCCGTGCCGCCGTATCTCACCACCCCGCGGTCCCGTCCGGGCCCGCGCCGAAGGAGTCTGCTCACCGGGGCCGCCGGCGTCGCGTCGGCCGCGCTGCTCGCGGGCTGCACGGACACCACCGACACCGACGAACGCCCGTCCGCGACCCGGCGTCTGCGCGCCAGGACGGCCGAGGACAGCAGGGCGCTCCTCGCGCGCTACGACGCGGTGCTCGCCGCGCACCCCTCGCTCGCCGGGCGGCTCGGGCCGCTGCGGGACGAGGTGCGGCGGCACGCGGAGGCGTTCGAGGACGACGGGTCCACGGCCTCCCCCTCGGCGGCGCCCTCCGCCTCCGCTTCCCCCTCCGCTTCCGCGAAGCCCTCGCCGAAGCCGTCCGTGGCGTCCGACCCGAAGCGGGCCGTGCGCGACCTCGCCAAGGCCGAGCGCGAACTGGCCGACCGCAGGGCCGAGGCCTTGCTCGACGCCCCGGCCGAGCAGGCCAGGCTGCTCGCCTCGGTGGCCGCCGCGGGCGCCGCCCACGCCTATCTGCTGACGGAGGACGACAAGTGAACGCCGCGATGGCCCCGAGGGCCCCGAAGGACGCCTCCACGGCCGCCAAGGACGAGGAGCTGAAGGCCGTGCAGGCCGCCCTGAGCGCCGAGCACGCGGCCGTGTACGGCTACGGCGTCGTCGGCGGCCGGATCGGCGAGGCCCGCCGGGCCGAGGCCCGCACCGCGTACGACGCGCACCGCGCCCGGCGCGACGAACTGCAGCGCACCGTCCGCGACCTGGGCGGCGAGCCGCAGCCCGCCGACGCGGCCTACGCCCTGCCCTTCCCCGTGCCGGACTCCGCGGCGGCCGTGCGGCTCGCGGCGGAGCTGGAGGACCGGGTCGCGGGTGTGTACTCCGACCTCGTCCGCGCCGCCTCGGGCACCCGGCGCGGCAGCGCGGCCGCGGCCCTGCGCGAGGCGGCGGTCCGGGCGGCGCGGTGGCGGGGCGGGAGCGTAGCCTTCCCTGGGCTCGCCGAGCGGTCCGCCGCGTCCGGCTCGACGGCACCGGCGACCCCCAAGGCGTAACCGGGCCACACGTCCAGGAAGGGAACGACTCGCGCATGGCTTTCGAACCGCCCCAGCGCCTCGTCACGGCACTCGGCGAGACGGCGCAGGACGGCGACGACTGGCTGGAGAAGCTGCCCGAGGCAGCGGAACAGGCCGTCGCTCTACGCGAGTTGACCGTGGAACGGATGCATGTCCCCGGTGGCCGCAGCGGGCTCGTGCTGCTGGTGCGACGGGCCGACGGCACGCCCGCCGTGCTCAAGCTCGTGCCGCCCCGCTCCCGCCCGGAGAGCGAGCGGGCCGCGCTCGCGCACTGGGGCGGGATCGGGGCCGTGCGGCTCCTCGACCCGGACGCCTCCGACGGCGCGGTGCTGCTCGAACGGCTGCACAGGGACGTGTCCGTGCGCTCGCTGCCCGAGGCGAAGGCGCTCCTCGAGGCCGCGGGGACGCTGCGGCGGCTGTGGGTGGAACCGCCCGCCGGGCACCGCTTCGAGACCGTCGCCGAGCGGACGGGACGCCAGGCCGAGGCCCTGCGGGCCTCCTCCGACGCGGAGGTCGCGCCGCTGGTGGACGCGGCACTGGCCGCCCGCGACGAACTGCTCGCCGGCGCCCCGGAGTCCCGGCTGCTGCACGGCACGTTCCGGCAGAGCAAGGTCCTCGCCGGGGACCGGCTGCCGTGGCTGGCCGTGGGGCCCGACCCCGTGGTGGGCGAGCCCGCCTTCGATCTGGCGCGCCTGGTCCGCGACCGGGTGGAGGACCTGATCGCCTCGCCGTCGGGCGCCTCGATCACGCGGCGGCGCGTGAAGAAGCTGGCGGAGTCCCTGGAGGTCGAGCCGGAGCGGCTGCGGGGCTGGACGCTCTTCCGCGCGGTCGAGTCGGGCGTCCGGGCCCGGCGGGTGGGGCGTACGCAGGACGCCGAGCTGCTGCTGGAGTTCGCGGGCTGGCTGTAGCGGTACGCGAGAGGGCGCACCCCGTGCGGGGTGCGCCCTATCCGTGTGCGGGGGCCGTCAGGCGGTGAGGCGGGCGATGGCCTCGTCGACCGTGAGCTCCTCGCGCTCGCCGGTGCGGCGGTCCTTCAGTTCGAGGACGCCGTCGCCGGCGCGGCGGCCCGCGACCAGGATCTTCGGCACGCCGATCAGCTCGGAGTCGGTGAACTTCACGCCCGGGGAGACGCCCGGACGGTCGTCGACCAGGACCCGGACGCCGGCCGCGGCCAGCTTGTCCGAGACCTCCAGGGCCAGCTCGGTCTGCAGGGCCTTGCCGGCGGCGACGACGTGGACGTCGGCCGGGGCGATCTCCTCGGGCCAGATCAGGCCCTTGTCGTCCGCGTGCTGCTCGGCGAGGGCGGCGACGGCGCGCGAGACGCCGATGCCGTACGAGCCCATGGTCACGCGGACCGGCTTGCCCTCCTTGCCGAGGACGTCGAGCTGGAAGGCGTCGGCGTACTTGCGGCCCAGCTGGAAGATGTGGCCGATCTCGATGGCGCGGTCCAGCTTGAGGCCGGTGCCGCAGTGGGGGCAGGGGTCGCCCTCCTGGACGACCACGACGTCGACGTACGCGTCGACCTCGAAGTCGCGGCCCGCGACGACGTTCTTGGCGTGCACGCCGTCCTTGTTGGCGCCGGTGATCCAGGCGGTGCCGGGGGCGACGCGCGGGTCGGCGACGTACTGGACCTTCTCCAGGCCCTGCGGCCCGACGTAGCCGCGCACCAGGTCGTCGCGGCCCTCGAAGTCCTCGGCCGTGACCAGCTCGACGGCGGCGGGGGCGAAGTGGGCCTCGACCTTGTCCATGTCGACCTCGCGGTCGCCGGGGACGCCGATGGCGACGATCTCGCCGTCGACCTTCACGAGGAGGTTCTTGAGCGTCGCGGAGGCCTCGACACCGAGGTGCGCGGCGAGCGTCTCGATGGTCGGGGTGTCGGGGGTCGGGATCTCCTCGGCGGCGGGCACGCCGGCCGCGTCGACCGGCTTCAGGGCGTAGGAGACGGCCTCCGTGTTCGCCGCGTAGTCGCAGTTCGGGCAGTCGGCGAAGGTGTCCTCGCCGGCCGCGGCCGGGGCGAGGAACTCCTCGGACTTCGAGCCGCCCATGGCGCCGGCGGTGGCGGCGCAGATGCGGTAGTCGAGGCCGAGGCGCTGGAAGATCTTCTGGTACGCGGCGCGGTGCAGCGCGTACGACTGGGCGAGGCCCTCGTCCTCCAGGTCGAAGGAGTAGGAGTCCTTCATGAGGAACTCGCGGCCGCGCAGGATGCCGGCGCGGGGGCGGGCCTCGTCGCGGTACTTCGTCTGGATCTGGTAGAGGATCACCGGCAGGTCCTTGTAGGACGTGCACTGGTCCTTGACCAGGAGGGTGAAGATCTCCTCGTGGGTGGGGCCGAGGAGGTAGTCGCCGCCCTTGCGGTCGTTGAGGCGGAACAGCTCGGCGCCGTACTCCGTCCAGCGGCCGGTGGCCTCGTAGGGCTCCTTGGGCAGCAGGGCCGGCAGGGAGACCTCCTGGGCGCCCATGGCGTCCATCTCCTCGCGGACGACCCGCTCGACGTTGGCGAGGACCTTCTTGCCCAGGGGCAGCCAGGACCAGACTCCGGCGGCGGTACGGCGCACGTAACCGGCGCGGACGAGGAGCTTGTGGCTCAGCACCTCGGCGTCCGCCGGGTCGTCGCGCAGGGTCTTCGCCATCAACCGGGACATGCGCTGGACCTGGGCCTTGGCCATGATTCTTGACTCCTGCTGCGAAAGGTTGGTCCCAGGAGGTTATCCGGCGCCCCGCCCCGGCCGGAAATCCATTCAGGGGTGACGGTGCAGGGGCAGGGGGGCGCCCATCACCGCGTACGGCTTGGGGGCGCTGGGGAACAGGACGCGGCGGGCCAGGTCCGCGTACCCGAGCGAGCGGTATAGACCGCGGGCCGGGCTCTCCACGTCGATGGCGGAGAGGATGGAGCGGGGCTCGGGGACGCCGTCCGTGATGGTGGTGATGAGCGCGCGCCCGATGCCGCGGTTCTGGTGGCCGGGGTGGACGTGCAGTTCGGTGATGACGAAGGAGTCGTCCAGCCAGCCGTCGAGGTCCCGGCTGCGCAGATAGGGCTCGACGACGGTCGACCACCAGTGGGCGCGGTCGTTGGGCATGCCGTAGACGAAGCCGACGAGCCGGTCGTCGGGGGTGGTGGCGCCGAAGGCGCGGGCGCCGGGGTAGGTGAGGTGGCGCAGCACGATCTGGCGTCGTACGGCCACCTCGTCGTCGCTGAGACCGAAGGCGTGGGCCTGGACGCGCAGCGCCTCGTCGACCCGCGCGGCGAGGTCGAGCGGACCGATCACGACGTCGTCAGTCATGGGGCGACCCTACTTGCCGCCGCCGTGCTTCTGAACAGGGCGCTCGGCGGGGCGCGGCACGGTGTCGGCCGGTTCAGAACAGGACGCTCATGAACGCGCCGACCTCCTGGAAGCCGACCCTTCGGTACGCCGCCCTGGCCGCGGTGTTGAAGTCGTTGACGTAGAGGCTGACGACGGGGGCGACGTCCGCGAGGGCGTAGCGCAGGACGGCGGCCATGCCGGGGGCGGCGAGGCCGCGGCCGCGGTACTCGGGGGCGACCCACACTCCCTGGATCTGGCAGGCCTGCGCCGTGGCGGCGCCGATCTCCGCCTTGAAGACGACCTTGCCGTCCTGGTCGAGGCGGGCGAAGGAGCGGCCGGAGCCGACGAGTTCGGCGACGCGCGCCTGGTAGAGGAGGCCGCCGTCGCCGGCCAGCGGCGAGACGCCGACCTCCTCGGTGAACATCGCCACGCACGCCGGCATGATCGTCTCCATCTCGTCCTTGCGGACGCGACGGACGTACGGGTCGGGGACGACGTCGTCCGGGAGGCGGTCGGTGACCATCAGGGGCTGCTGGGCGCGGACCTCGCGGGCGGGGCCCCAGGACGGCTCCAGCAGGCGCCACAGCTGGGCCGTGGGGCCCGCGGGGCCGACGATGGAGGAGCAGCGGCGGCCCGCCCTGCGGGCGCGGTCGGCGAAGCCGCGGACGGCGCGGGGGGTGGCGCAGATGGGGACGAGGTTGGCGCCCGCGTAGCAGAGGGACGCCAGCATGCCGTCCTCGTACCAGCCCCACATCTCGCCGCCGAGGCGCCAGGGGTCGAGGCCCGCCACCTGGACGCGGGCGGTCACGAAGGCGTTCGCGACCGGCTCGCGGTCGAGCACGGCGAGCGCGGCGTCGAGGTCACTCGGTTCGAGGACCCGGGTGGTGGTCTGAGTCAACACGTGCGGGGGCCTCACCATACGGTCTGCTGATCTCCGCACTGTACCTGGCGGGGGCGCCTTGTGCGGGGGCGCTTTGTGCGGGGCGCCTTGTGCGGGGGCGCCAAGTGCGGGGGGCGCCTTTTGTCCGTGGGGCCGTCCTGGGTG
>NZ_LIRJ01000338.1 GCF_001419745.1 Streptomyces silaceus
CTCCCCCGCCCCCCTAGGCCGTGGCCCGGTCGGCCAGCGCCACCGGCGGTTCGTCGTCCATCTCGAAGGCCATCGGGAAGGGCGCGTGTCCGGCGAGCCGGAACCAGCGGACCTTGCGGTGGCGGCGCAGCGCGCGGGCGGCGCGCACCGCGTCGTTGTGGAAGCGCCGCGCCATCGGCACCCGGCGGACCGCCGCGGCCAGCTCGCTCGCCGCCTCGTCGCCGCCCGGGGCCTCCCGGACCGCCTCGACCTGCTGGGCCTCGCCGAAGATGGCCCGCAGCGCCTGGCTGAGCTCGCTCTCGGCGACCTCGCGCTGTTCCTCCTCCGCCTGCCGGGCCGCGTGCGCCGCTTCGTAGAGCACGATCGAGGCGGCGGGGTCGAGCACCCCCGAGGTGGCCAGCTCCTGGGCGACCGAGGCGCGGCGCAGCAGTTGCGCGTCGAGCGCGGCGCGGGCGGCGTCGATGCGGGAGTGGAGCCGGTCGAGGCGTCCGGCGGTCCAGCTCAGGTAGAGGCCGATCGCGAAGAGGGCGACCGCGATCCAGATCAAAGTGGAGGTCACGGGCCCACAGGCTAGTCCCCTCCCGGGGCCCGGCTCGCCGCCGGGCGCCGGGAGCGGTCAGGGCGTCAGTCCCTGGCGAGCCCGAACCGCGCCCGCAGCCCGCTGCGTTCGTCGGCGGCGACCGAGGCCGCGCCGTCCGTGACGGTCTCGTACACCGCGAGGATGTCCGCACCGACCGTCGACCAGTCGAAGCGCCGCACGTGCAGGCTGCCGCGCTCGCGCAGGCCCTCGCGGCGCTCGGGGTCGGCGAGCAGCCGCACCGCCGCCTTGGCGAGGGACTCGGCGTCCTCGTTGCTGAACAGGTCGCCCGCCGCGCCCTGGTCGAGGACCTGGGCGAAGGCGTCCAGGTCGCTGGCGAGCACGGGCGCGCCCGCGGACATCGCCTCGACGAGGATGATCCCGAAGCTCTCGCCACCGGTGTTCGGCGCGACGTACAGATCGACGCTGCGCAGCAGCCGCGCCTTGTCCTCGTCGCTGACCATGCCGAGGAACTCCACCCGGGAGCGCAGCTCGGCGGGGAGCGAGGCGACGGCCTCCTCCTCGTCGCCGCGGCCCGCGACCAGCAGCCGCGCGTCCGGCCGCTCGGCGAAGATCTGCGGCAGCGCCTTCATCAGGACCGGCAGGCCCTTGCGGGGCTCGTCGATGCGTCCGATGAAGCCGATCGTCTCGCCCTGCCACTCGGGCCGGGGCTCGGCCTTGGCGAAGAAGTCGACGTCGACGCCGTTCGGGATGACGACCGCGTCACCGCCGAGGTGTTCGACGAGCGTGCGGCGCGCGTACTCGCTGACAGCGATGCGCGCGCTGATCTTCTCCAGGGCGGGCTGGAGGATCGGATACGCGGCGATCATCGCCCGGGAGCGCGGGTTGGACGTGTGGAACGTCGCGACGATCGGGCCCTGGGCCGCCCAGCAGGCGAGCAGGCCGAGCGACGGGGACGCCGGCTCGTGGATGTGGATGACGTCGAAGGTGCCGTCGTGCAGCCAGCGGCGCACCCGCGCGGCCGACAGGAATCCGAAGTTGAGCCGGGCGACGGAGCCGTTGTACGGCACGGGAACGGCCCGTCCCGCCGAGACGACGTACGGCGGAAGCGGTGTCTCGTCGTCGGCCGGGGCGAGGACGGAGACCTCGTGTCCCAGGCGGATGAGGTGCTCCGCCAGATCGCGGATGTGGAACTGGACGCCGCCCGGCACGTCCCACGAGTACGGGCAGACGATGCCGATCCTCACGACTGCCCCTCGGCGGCCGGCCGGCCCTCGGGGGCGGCGGCCTCGGCGGGCGCGGCCTCGGGGCGGGGTTCCAGGTCGGCGAGCCACAGACGCTGCAGCATGTGCCAGTCCTCCGGGTGGTCGGCGATACCGGTGGCGAAGGCGTCGGCCAGCGCCTGCGTCATGACAGACGTCTTCTCCGCCCGCGTACCTGTCTCGGGGACGTCGACGGGCGGGTGGACGCGGCCCTTCATGACCGGGGAGTCGTCGTACCAGAGGGTCACGGGAAGCAGCAACGCGCCGGTCTGCTGGGCGAGGATCGCGGGGCCCGCGGGCATCCGCGCGGTGTCGCCGAAGAACTTCACCTCGACCCCGGAGTCGGACAGGTCGCGGTCCGCGACGAGGCAGACGAGGCCGCCCGCGCGCAGGCGCCGGGCCAGCGTGCCGAAGGCTGAGCCGCCGGTGTGCGGCAGGACCTCCATGCCGAGGCTCTCGCGGTAGGCGACGAAGCGGTCGTACAGCGATTCGGGCTTGAGGCGTTCGGCCACCGTGGTGAACGGGGTCTCCAGCTTGGTGGTGACCCAGGCGCCCGCGAGGTCCCAGTTGCCCAGGTGCGGCAGGGCGAGGATCACGCCCTTGCCGGCGGCGAGCCCGTCGGTGAGGTGGTGGACGTCCTTGACGTCGAAGCCGTCCCTGACGCGCTCCCGGCTCCAGGACGGCAGCCGGAACGACTCCATCCAGTAGCGCAGGTAGGAGCGCATACCCGCCCGGGAGAGCTCGGCGAGCCGCTGCGGGCTCGCGTCGGGCACCACGCGCGCGAGGTTCGACTCCAGGCGCAGCACGCCCTTGCCGCGCTTCTTCCAGGCCGTGTCGGCGATGGTCCTGCCGAGCCGCTCGGCGACCGGCTCGGGGAGCTTCTTGACGGTGCTCCAGCCGAGCCCGTACAGCGCGTCGGTGAGTCGGTCCTTCACTTCGCGGCCTCGCTCTCCGGCGCGTCGGCGGCCGCGGCGTCCGCCTCGGCGGACTCGCGGCGCACCGTCACGACCCGCTGGACGAGGGTGACCAGGCTGCCGACCGCGACGATCCACAGGGCGATGGGCAGCAGGATGTCGATGCCCGGCACGCCGAACGCGTGCAGTCCGGCGAGGCCCGCGGCGACCAGCGAGATCACCAGGCGCTCGGCGCGCTCCACCAGGCCGTTGACCGCGACGGGCAGGCCGATCGCCTCGCCGCGTGCCTTGGTGTACGAGACCACCTGGCCGCTGGCCAGGCAGAAGATGGAGACGGCGCACAGGATGTTGTCGTCGCCCGACCCGGCGTACCAGAGGGCGAAGCCGCCGAAGATCGCGCCGTCCGCCACCCGGTCGAGCGTCGAGTCGAGGAAGGCGCCCCAGCGGCTGGAGCGGCCCAGCTGACGGGCCATGTTGCCGTCGACGAGGTCCGAGAAGACGAACAGCGTGATGACGATCGTGCCCCAGAAGAACTCGCCCCGGGGGAAGAAGACCAGCGCTCCCGCCACCACACCGGCCGTCCCGATGAAGGTGACCGCGTCGGGGCTGACCCCGCGGCGGATGAGAAACGCGGCGAACGGTGTGAGGACACGCGTGAAGAATGCACGCGCGTACTTGTTCAGCATGGCCTTCCCGAGGGGTCGGTGAGCCGCGCGGCCCCGTTGGCCACCGGCTGGCCCATCGTAGTCACGCCCTTGACGCACCGGCTCGCGCCCTCACGATCGCGTACGACGTATGGACGCAGAGTGACCCGAGTGGAAAGCTCGAAAGCACCACGGGCGCCGCCGGAGCCGCCCCGCACCCGGCCCCGCGTGTCCGCGAGCAGCCAGCATCCCCGAGGGGGCTGAGCCTCCTCACCGTGCACGTAACCGGGAGGCCAAGGCATGGGCGACAAGGCGAACGCACACCCCGGAGCCGCCGGCAGGGCAGCATCGGCCGACCACCCCGCGTCCGTACGGAATGTGGTGCTGGTCGGCCACAGCGGATCGGGCAAGACGACCCTGGTGGAGGCCCTCGCGCTGACCGCGGGAGCGGTGAACCGCGCGGGCCGGGTGGAGGACGGCACCGCCGTCTCCGACTACGACGAGATAGAACACCGGCAGCAGCGCTCGGTACAGCTGTCCCTGGTCCCCGTCGAATGGGGCGGCTTCAAGATCAATCTACTGGACACCCCCGGCTATGCCGATTTCGTCGGGGAGCTGAGGGCCGGTCTGCGCGCCGCGGACGCGGCCCTTTTCGTCGTCTCGGCGGCGGACGGCGTGGACGGCGCCACCCGCATGGTCTGGGAGGAGTGCGCGGCGGTCGGCATGCCGCGCGCCATCGTGGTCACCCACCTGGAGTCGGCCCGCGCCGACTTCACCGAGATGACCCGCACCTGCGCGGAGGCGTTCGGCGCCGACGACCCCGACGCCGTGCTCCCGCTGTACCTGCCGCTCCACGGCGAGCAGGGCCCCGACGGACACGCCCCGGTGACCGGCCTGATCGGGCTGCTGTCGCAGCGGATCTTCGACTACGCCTCCGGTGAGCGCAAGGAGTCCGAGCCGGGCCCCGACCAGCTGCCCCTGATCGAGGAGGCGCGCAACAAGCTGATCGAGGGGATCATCGCCGAGAGCGAGGACGAGTCCCTCATGGACCGCTATCTCGGCGGCGAGGAGATCGACTTCAAGACGCTCGTGGACGACCTGGAGCGGGCCGTGGCGCGCGGCATCTTCCACCCCGTGCTCGCCGCCGCGCCCGCCGCGGAGGGCGCCCGCCAGGGCATCGGCACGGTCGAACTCCTCGAGCTGATCACCGGCGGCTTCCCCACGCCCCTGGAGCACCCCGCCCCGGCCGTGACCACGCCGGGCGGTGCCGCACGGCCCGCGCTGGCCTGCGACCCGGCGGGCCCGCTGGCCGCCGAGGTGGTGAAGACGGCGTCCGACCCGTACGTGGGCCGGATCTCGCTGGTCCGCGTGTTCTCCGGCACCCTGCACCCCGACCAGACCGTCCACGTCTCCGGGCACGGCCTGGCCGACCGGGGCCACGAGGACCACGACGTCGACGAGCGCGTCGGTGCCCTCTCCTCCCCCTTCGGCAAGCAGCAGCGCACGCTCACCCGGTGTGTCGCGGGCGATCTGGCGTGCGTGGCCAAGCTGAGCCGCGCCGAGACCGGCGACACCCTCTCCGGCAAGGACGACCCGCTCCTGATGGAGCCCTGGGACATGCCGGACCCGCTGCTGCCGCTGGCCATCCAGGCGCACAGCAAGGCCGACGAGGACAAGCTCTCGCAGGGGCTCTCGCGACTGGTCGCCGAGGACCCGACGATGCGGCTCGAACAGAACCAGGACACCCATCAGGTGGTCCTGTGGTGCCTGGGCGAGGCGCACGCCGACGTGGCCCTGGAGCGGCTGCGCAGCCGGTACGGCGTGCAGGTCGACGTCGTGGCGCACAAGGTCTCCCTCCGGGAGACGTTCGCGGGCCGGTCGGCGGGCCGGGGACGCCACGTGAAGCAGTCCGGCGGGCACGGCCAGTACGCGATCTGCGAGATCGAGGTCGAGCCGCTGCCCGGCGGCAGCGGCATCGAGTTCGTCGACAAGGTCGTGGGCGGCGCGGTGCCGCGGCAGTTCATCCCGTCCGTCGAGAAGGGCGTGCGCGCGCAGGCGACGCGGGGGGTCGCCGCCGGTTACGCGCTCATCGACGTGCGCGTCACGCTCCTGGACGGCAAGGCGCACTCGGTGGACTCCTCCGACGCCGCGTTCCAGACGGCGGGCGCGCTCGCGCTGCGCGAGGCGGCGGCCGGCGCGAGGATCCATCTGCTCGAACCGGTCGCCGAGGTACAGGTGTTGGTCGGTGACGACCACGTCGGCGCGGTCCTCAGCGATCTGTCCGGGCGGCGCGGCCGGGTGGTCGGCACCGAGCAGGCGCCCGGCGGGCGCACGCTCGTGCGGGCCGAGGTCCCCGAGATCGAGATCGGGCGGTACGCGGTGGATCTGCGGTCCCTCTCGCAGGGCACCGCGCGTTTCAGCCGTTCCTACGCGCGCCACGAGCCGATGCCGCCGCAGCTGTCCGAGAAGATCCGCGAACAGGCCCAGGACACGGCCTAGTTGGAGCACCCGGTGCGGACCGCCCGCCCCGCTCCGGCGGGCGGGCGGCATTCCGATTGTCCCCTGCCGGATGTCGGTGCGCCCGGATACGCTGATGACCTGATCAACGGATGTGCCGTCCGGCAACAGGTGTGCCGGACAGGGAAGTCGGGAAGAGCCGCAACAGCGAAGGCGTCGCGGCGATGGGGGCGGCAGTGGCGGACGATGTATTCGACTTCAGGCCCGGGGCCCAGGTTCCGCTCTCGGGTGCCGCGGGACAGACCGCGGCGACGCACGCCCTGGCCTCGGCCGCGTATCGCGACGGCGATGTGGACGGCATCCTCCAGGCCAACAACGAATGGCACAAGTCCGAGGTGAAGAGCGGCCTCTGGTCGCTGTTCAAGCCGAACCTCGGCGAGGCGTTCGCGCGGACCGTGCAGGTGCGGATGCTCGGCGGCGGCCGCAGCCCGCTCATCCAATCCTTCGGGATCGAGCCGCAGGCGGTCGTCGAGCACTGTCTGGCGGCGAACCGCATCCGCAAGCAGCGCGACAGCTGGCTGACCGCCGTGATGGTCCTGTGCGGCCTGCTGTTCCTGCCGGGCCTGATCGTGTGGCTGGCCGTCTTCACCATCAGGCGGCAGGTCGCCAAGAGCGACAACAAGCGCGCGAGCGCGCTGGCCACGGCCGTGCTGGTCGCCGTCGGCGTCCTGGCCGTGCTCTTCCTGATCAAGCTGCCCTTCGACGGCTTCTGGGCCTGGTATCTGCGCGCGGCGATCGTCCTGCCGGTGGTGGGCTGGTACTGGGCCAAGCAGATCGCCGAGCGCACCGCCAGGGACATGCGCGAGCGCTGGTCGGGACTCCTCTCGGGCGGCGGCATCGGCGCGAAGATCCCCGAGGCGGTGCCCGGCAGTCCGGGCGAGACGGCCGCCGAGCAGCTGCGCCAGGGCCTGGCCCGGCTCTCCGCGGAACAGCAGAGCAACTCCGTGTTCTACGCCGGGCCCAAGGGCATATTGGGCATGGGCACGCGCTGGGGCAGCTGGCAGCTGGCCGAGGAGCTGGTCCCCGCCGAGGCGGGCAAGGAGATCAACCCCTTCCGCAGCTGGGACGTCATACGGGCGGTGCACGACCAGCTCCGCATGCTGGAGCGCGGCCCCCTGCACACCGGCGGTTTCACCACCCCGGACATAAAGCACTGGATCGTCGCCCCGATCGGGGAGAACGCCAAGTCGGTGTCCCGCCCCACCGGCACGGACGTCGAGGCCTTCCAGATCCGCGGCCACGAGGTCCAGCGGATCTGCAACGAGCAGCAGTTCGGCAGCGGCAACCGCCACTACCTGGGCGTGCAGTTCACGCTCTGGGACGGCCAGTTGGTCATCACGATGCTGATCACGGTGACCGTGCTGCACGAGACGCTGCGCATCGAGGTCACCGGCCACGCCCTGGGCCCCGTGCACTCGCTGTTCACCAGCAAGCCGTCGCCGAAGACGAAGACGGTCGCCAAGCCGATCAAGTTCTGGGAGACCACCTCGCGCAATCTCCCGCTGGTCGACGCCGACGAGGTCGTGCGCCTCGCCGTCCGCGCCCCCTTCACCTGGTACCCGCCGCTCCTGGACTACCTCGGCGGCAAGCTGGTCCTGCCCGAGCCCTTCGGCCTGCGGCACGCCTGGGCGGACAAGCCGTGGCGCCACCGCTTCATGGCCGACGACGCGCTGCGCGCCGCCACCCCGGTGCTGCGCGTGGTGCACTCGGCGGCGATCAAGGTCCTGGAGGAGAACGGCGTGAACACGGACAAGTTCGGCGCCCGCTCCAGCTTCCTCAGCGGGGCCATCCAGGACCCGATGCCGAAGAAGGCGGATGTCTACGACGCGTGAGCCCCGCGCGACGGCCCGGTCCGAGGTCCGGGCCTCGCCCCGCGCGGCCCGCCCGGGTGCGGGCCGGACCGCGCGGGGCACACCCCTAGGCGGTCGGTACGGGCCAGGCGTCCGCGAGCATCTTGCGGGTGTCGGCGAGCAGCTGCGGCAGCACCTTCGTGTGCCCCACCACCGGCATGAAGTTGGTGTCGCCGCCCCAGCGCGGAACGATGTGCTGGTGCAGGTGCGCGGCGATGCCGGCGCCCGCCACGGCCCCCTGGTTCATGCCGATGTTGAAGCCGTGCGCCCCGGACGCGGCGCGCAGCGCCGTCATCGCCTGCTTGGTGAGCGCGGCGAGCTCGACGGTCTCCGCGTCGGTCAGATCGGTGTAGTCGGCGACGTGGCGGTAGGGCACGACCATCAGGTGCCCGCCGTTGTACGGGTAGAGGTTGAGCACCGCGTACACCTGCTCGCCGCGCGCGATCACGAGCCCGTCCTCGTCGGACTTGGCCGGGATGGAGCAGAAGGGACAGCCGTCGTCGGCCCCCGGTCCCGTGGGCTTGTTCTCGCCCTGGATGTACGCCATCCGGTGGGGCGTCCACAGGCGCTGGAACGCGTCCTGCGTCCCCACTCCGATCTGCTGCTCCGGCTCACTCGTCATGGGGTGCAGCATATGACTTCGCCCGTTCGGAGCGTGTCGGCGGGGCGGATCCCCGGGGCCCCGCGGTGAAGCTTGGCCGATGATCGACGACAGCCGACAGGCGCGCTGGGAGAACCGGGCGGAGCTTCCGCTGGGGGTGGCGTCGGCGCTGTTCCTGGCGGCGTACGCGGTGCGGGTCCTCGCCCCGGGGCTCCCCCCGGCCTGGCGTACGGCGTGCGTGGTGGTGGCGCTCGCGGCGTGGGCGGCGTTCGCGGTGGACTACGCGGTGCGGTGGCGGCTGAGCGGCCAGGGCCTGCGCTTCGTCCGTACGCACTGGCTGGATACGGTCGTTCTGGCGCTGCCGCTGCTGCGGCCGCTGCGGATCGTGCACGTCTACGAAGCGGTCCAGCGGCGGCGCGCCCGTCCGCGGCTCGCCCTGCACGCGCGCGTGAGCGCGTACGCGGGCCTGGCCGCGCTGCTCATCGGCTTCGCCGCGGCCCTGACCGTCTACGACCAGGAGCGCGGCGCGCCGGGCGCGACGATCGAGACCTTCGGGGACGCGGTGTGGTGGGCCTGCGCCACCCTGGCCACGGTCGGATACGGGGACATGACCCCGGTGACACCGCTCGGGCGGCTCGCCGCCGTCGGCCTGATGGGCTGCGGTCTCGCACTGCTCGGCGCGGTGACGGGCTCGTTCTCCTCGTGGCTGCTGCAGGTCTTCTCCCGCGAGGAGGGCGAACGGGACGAGATCCGTGAGGACGGTGGGAACAGCGGGGACGGCACGAGGCCCCCGGGGAACACCCCGGGGGCCTCGTTACGCCACGACGACGGTGCCCGGCCGGAGTGACCGGCCGGGCATCCGGTCAGACCTGCGCACGCTCCTCGACGACCTTGGCGATCTTCGCGATGGCCTCGTCGACGGGGATGCCGTTCTCCTGCGAGCCGTCGCGGTAGCGGAAGGACACCGAACCGGCGTTCATGTCCTCGTCGCCCGCGATGACCATGAAGGGCACCTTGGCCTTCTGCTGGTTGCGGATCTTCTTCTGCATGCGGTCGGACGACGCGTCGACCTCGACGCGCAGGCCCTGGGCGCGCGCCTTCTCGGCGAACTCCTGCAGGTACTGCACGTGGCCGTCGCCGATCGGGATGCCGACGGCCTGCACGGGCGCGAGCCACGCCGGGAAGGCACCCGCGTAGTGCTCGAGGAGCACGCCGAAGAACCGCTCGATCGAGCCGAACAGGGCACGGTGCAGCATGACGGGCTGCTGGCGCGAGCCGTCCGCGGCGGTGTACTCCAGGCCGAAGCGCTTGGGCTGGTTGAAGTCGACCTGGAGGGTCGACATCTGCCAGGACCGGCCGATGGCGTCCTTGACCTGGACGGAGATCTTCGGGCCGTAGTACGCGGCGCCGCCCGGGTCCGGCACGAGCGGCAGGTTCTGCTTCTCGGCGGCCTGGCGGAGCGCCTCGGTGGCCTCGGCCCAGTCCTCGTCCTCGCCGATGAACTTGTCGGAGTCGTCGCGGGTGGACAGCTCCAGCTCGAACTCGGTCAGGCCGTAGTCGCGCAGCAGGTCGAGCACGAAGGTGAGGAGGTTGTCGAGCTCCTCGGCCATCTGCTCCTTGGTGCAGTAGATGTGCGAGTCGTCCTGGGTGAAGCCGCGCGAGCGGGTCAGGCCGTGCACGACGCCCGACTTCTCGTAGCGGTACACCGTGCCGAACTCGAAGAGGCGCAGCGGCAGTTCACGGTAGGAACGCCCGCGCGACTTGAAGATCAGGTTGTGCATCGGGCAGTTCATCGCCTTGAGGCGGTAGTTCTGCTCGTCGAACTCGATGGGCGGGAACATGCCGTCCGCGTAGTGCGGCAGGTGACCCGAGATCTCGAAGAGCTTCTCCTTCGAGAGGTGCGGGGTGTTCACGAACTCGTAGCCGGAGACCTCGTGGCGGCGCCGCGAGTAGTCCTCCATGACCTTGCGGATCACACCGCCCTTGGGGTGGAAGACCGCGAGACCCGGGCCGAGCTCCTCGGGGAAGGAGAAGAGGTCGAGCTCGGCCCCGAGCTTGCGGTGGTCGCGCTTCTCGGCCTCGGCGAGGAACTCCAGGTATGCCTTCAGCTCGTCCTTCGACGGCCACGCGGTGCCGTAGATGCGCTGGAGCTGCGGGTTCTTCTCGCTGCCCCGCCAGTACGCGGCGGCCGAGCGCATCAGCTTGAACGCGGGGATGACGCGGGTGGTGGGCAGGTGGGGACCGCGGCAGAGGTCCTTCCAGCACAGCTCGCCGGTCTTCGCGTCGAGGTTGTCGTAGATGGTCAGCTCGCCGGCGCCCACCTCGGCGTCGGCACCGTCGGCGGCCTGCGCGGCGTTGCCCTTGAGGCCGATGAGCTCCAGCTTGTACGGCTCGTCGGCGAGCTCGACGCGGGCGTCGTCGTCGGTGGTGACGCGGCGCGAGAACTTCTGGCCCCGCTTCTGGATCTCCTGCATCTTCTTCTCGATGCGCTTGAGGTCCTCGGGGGTGAACGGCTCCTTGACGTCGAAGTCGTAGTAGAAGCCGTCACGGATGGGCGGGCCGATGCCCAGCTTGGCGTCGGGGAAGAGCTCCTGCACGGCCTGCGCCATGACGTGCGCGGTCGAGTGGCGCAGGATGTTCAGGCCGTCCTCGGAGGAGATCTCGACGGGCTCGATCTCGTCGCCCTCGGCCACGGCGTACGCGAGGTCCTTCAGCTCGCCGGCCACGCGGGCGGCGACGACGGTGCGCTCACCGGGGAAGAGCTCGGCGGCCGTAGTGCCCGTCGTCACCACGCGCTCTTCCCGCTCGGAATCGCGTTGGATGATCACACGGACGTCTGACACCGGTCTCTCCTTGCTGAAGGGGGCTGCGGCGCTTTCCTTTCACGCACGCACTAGGGATCGTACCGAGCCCGGGGGGCCCGCCGCGAAACGGCCGCCACCCGGCCCCCGGAAGGCCGCCCTCCGATCCACCGCCGGTGCTCAGTCCGTGCTGCACGCCTCCTCGAAGAAGTCGAGGTTCTCCTGGAGCGACTTCATGAGCCGGTCCCGCTCGGCCTCGTCCACCTGGACCGGCACCACCCCGCCCGCCCCGGTGAGTCTGCGGAACCCGCCCCGGCTCTCCAGGCGCCCGTGCACCCGGATCGGCAGCCCGACCAGATGGGCGTGGCCCGCGATGCGGTACGACTCCTCGTCCAGCGTCATCCGCACGTGCGGGACGTCCGCGCCCGCGAGCACCCGGATCCGCACGGTGCCGTCCCCGCGCGGCGAGGTCCGCCGCATCCGCACCACGGCCCCGGTGATCCGCACCGGCACCGACGGCTCGTCGTGCAGATAGCGGGCGCCCGCCTCGCGCAGTACGGGCAGGTCGCCGGGCGAGAACTCCACGGGCTCGGCGGACGCCGCGCACCCCTCGGGCACCCCGGCGCCGGGAGCCCACTCCACCGCGACGCGGGCGCCCTCCGTGCCGCGCACCAGCGCCACGATCGCCTCGGTCAGCTCATGGCTCACGCCCGCCTCGACGGCGCCGTCGAAGGCGTCCATGCCGCCGGTGGCGCGCTGGTAGTCGACGGCCTCCCGGGCCGCGTACAGCGCCTGGTGCAGCCGGACAGTGAGCGACCGGCCGGTCGGGACGGGCACGAAGGCGGTCAGCCCGCGCCCGCCGGGCGCGGGCCCGACCAGCACGTTCTCCAGGGACGCGGCGGCGGGGCCGCGGTGCCGCGCGCCGTAGTACCCGGCGCGGCCACGCGCGGCGAGCGCCCCGGCGAGCAGCATCTGGCGTGCCGCGGCGCGCAGTTGTTCCTCCACCGGCCAGGTCGCGGAGCCCGCGGGGCCGACCGGCACATCGCGCCACCAGCGGATCTCGTCGCTGGGCACGGCGAGCCCGACGAGCACGTCGCGGGCGGCGGGCGAGGCGCTGCG
>NZ_LIRJ01000339.1:0-21771 GCF_001419745.1 Streptomyces silaceus
ATCTGCTGCAGCAGGTCGACCAGCACGTGGTTGGCTTGCCGGGCTTCAGGGCTGAAGCGCGGAAGCAGGCGGCGGAGGTCGTTGTCGGCCAGTGACGTGCTGGAATCGATCTTGCCGGTCAAGAATCCTTTGCCGAGCGGGCTGTAGGGCACCAGGCCGATGCCCAATTCCTCCAAGGTCGGAATGACTTCGGTTTCGTGCTCGCGCATCCAGAGCGAGTACTCGCTCTGNNTGCACGGCGTGGGCGCGGCGAATCGTCGCGGCACCGGCCTCGGACAAGCCGAAGTGCTTCACCTTGCCTTCGGCGATCAGCTCCTTGACCGTGCCGGCCACTTCTTCAATGGGCACATTGGGGTCGACGCGGTGTTGGTAGAGCAGGTCGATGCTTTCGGTTTGAAGACGCTTGAGCGAGGCCTCGGTCACTTGGCGGATCTGCTCGGGTCTGCTGTCGACCCCGGACATCGGGGTCGGCCCGTGCTCGCCGTGCTTGATTCCAAACTTGGTGGCGATCACCACCTGGTCGCGGACCGGTGCCAGGGCCCGACCGACCAGGTCCTCATTGGTAAACGGGCCGTAGACTTCGGCCGTGTCGAAGAAAGTCACGCCGTGGTCCACGGCCGCCCGCAGCAGCTTTGTCATCTCGGCTGTGTCTTGTGGCTGGCCGTAGAAGAAACTCATGCCCATGCAGCCGAGCCCGAGAGCCGAGACTTCAAGGTCTTGCCCTAGCTTGCGTTGTTGCATTAGGGGTGCTCCTGGGATATCGGTCGTCCGGCTCCCGTTTTTTCGTGTTCGGCCGGAAGTCGGTATAGAAGTGAGGCAGCCTTCCAGGAGGCCGGCGAGCCCCTGGTAATACAGGCATGGCCTCAACGCTATGGCCTTCGAGCGCACTCCAAGCAAGTGGAACGATTGCACTTCAAGCAAGCGGAACAGGGTGCCGTGCCCACGGCGGTGTTCCGGGGCGAGCGCCAGGCCGACGAGCGTCCGCACCGGTCCGTGCGTGCACAACAGGTCGTCCAGTGGCCGCCCCCATGTCCGCTGAACTGCGAAAGAGTCGACCAAGTTCGAGCCGCGTTCGACGCTGGACCTCAAGCGGCAAGCTCAGCGCGTGCCCGCGTTCACGTCGGCGACGAGGCGCTCCGCGAGGCGTTCGGACGATGCCGGGTTCTGGCCGGTGTACAGATTGCGGTCGACGGCGATGAACGGCCGTAGCGGCAGGCGCCCCTTGACGTAGTCGGCCCCGCTCTCCCGCAGTCGGTCCTCCAGCAGCCACAAGGCCTTGCGCCCGAAGCTGTTGAGCTTCTCCTCGAGGTTGGACAGGCCGGTCATCCGGTAGCCGGCGAAAGGCCAGGAGCCGTCTGGGCCGACTGCCGCGAAAGAAGCGGCGGGCGCATGGCACAGCAGGGCCAGCGGCTTGCCCGACGCCAGGACCTTGGTGAGCAGGGCGCCGGAGACCGGGTCGACGGCCAGGTCCTCCATGGGGCCGTGCCCGCCGGGGTAGAACACGACGTCGAAGTCGTCCGGATCGATCTGCTCCAGCGGCCTCGGGCTGTTCAGCTCCGCTTGGATCGACTCCAGGTGAGCGGCCACCTCGCGCAGCTTCGACGGCCGGCCCGTGGTGCGGGACATGCTCAGCCGGTCGAGTGTGGGCGTTTTCCCGCCCGGCGTCGCGATCGTGATCTCCCATCCCGCCGCGTGGAAGATCCTGTGCGGCATCGCCAGTTCCTCGCCCCAGAACCCCGAGGGGTGCACCTCCCCGTCCCGCAACGTCCAGCGATCGGCCGCGGTGACAACGAAAAGAACCCTGGTCATGTCGGTACTTCCTCCCGCCGGAACGGCTCCGCTGCCCGCGCGGCGGACTTGGCGACCGGGCTGCGGCGTGGATGTCCCCCACCATCATCGGTTCCGGGCGGTACCCGGGCGACCGGTCAATGTTGACACTGTATACACCGGAGCCTAATGTGTGTAGTGCAAACATTGACTCCTGGGTGAATCAGCCCTTCACCTCAGCCATGCGATCGGAGTGCCATGAAGGCCGTATCCATCAAAGAACCCGGCGGTCCTGAAGTACTGGAATGGACCGAGGTGGAAGACCCGGTACCGGCTGCCGGAGAGGTCGTCATCGACGTAGCGGCCGGCGCGCTGAACCGCGCGGACGTCATGCAGCGCTGGGGCCTCTACCCGCTGGCGCCCGGGACCTCGCCCTATCCGGGGCTAGAGGTGTCGGGCCGTATCAGCGCCCTCGGTGACGGAGTGACCGGATGGCAGGTGGGCGACGAGGTGTGCGCGCTGCTGACGGGAGGCGGATACGCGCAGAAGGTCGCCGTTCCGGCGGGTCAGCTGCTCACGATTCCCCAGGGCATCGGACTGGTCGAGGCCGCGGCCCTTCCGGAAGTGACGGCAACGGTCTGGTCCAACCTCGTCATGACCGCGCACCTGAAGAAGGGCGAGACCCTCCTCGTCCATGGCGGGCTCGGCGGCGTCGGGACCTTCGCGATCCAGATCGCCAAGGCGCTCGGAGCCCGCGTCGTCACCACGGTCGGCGGCCCGGAGAAGGTCGCACGGGCCCGGGAGCTGGGGGCCGATGTGGCGATCGACCACCGCACCGAGGACTTCACCGCATTCGGCCCCTTCGACGTGATCCTCGATGTGGTCGGCGGCGACTATCTGGAGCGCAACATCAGCTCCCTCGCCGCGGACGGACGCCTGGTCGTCATCGGCCTGCAGAACGGCCTCGAAGGCCGGCTCAACCTGGCGGACATCGTGTTCAAGCGCGTCTCCGTGCACGGCACCACCCTGCGCACCCGGTCCAAGGAGCAGAAGGCCGAGATCGTCGCCGAAGTGCGGGACAAGGTCTGGCCGATGATCGAGAGCGGAGCCGTGCGACTGATCATCGACAGGACCGTCCCCATGGCCGAAGCCGCGGAGGGCCACCGGCTCATGGAAGCGGGCGGTCACGTCGGCAAGATCCTGCTGGTGAACGAGTAGCCACGCCCGAGCCTTCTCTCCGTCAGGCGCGGCGCCCCCACGCGGAGATCATCGGAGCGGTGGCCAGGTCGAGGCCGCCCGCGGCGATGTTCGCCAGGTGGCGGTCGATCTCCTCGTCCGTGGCGAGCCCCGCCGTCACCAGACGGTCGCGGATCTGCCGCACGGTCGCCGCCTCCAGTACGGCACACGCCGGTGAGGTGATCGGGAAGTACGCGTCGGCCCGCACGTCCTCGAGTCCGGCCTCGCGCAGCAGCCGCGGCAGCGTCCGCCCGTACGCGAGGTCCGCCCCGCGCCCCGCCATCAGGCTGCGGAAGCCTGTCCGCAGCCGGTTGGCCAGCTCCTGTGCCGGACCCGACTCGTCCGGGCACAGCAGCGGCTGCAGCCCCGGGTCCGCGTCCTCCAGGAGCAGCCGCCCGCCGGGCCGCAGCGCCTGGACCATGCGACGGAGCGCCTCGGCGCGGTCGGTGACGTGGACGAGGACGAGCCGCGCGTGGACGAGGTCGAAGCCGCCGGGCGGCGGCGGGTCGGCCGCCACGTCGTGGCGCAGCACCTCGATCCCGCCCGTGGCGATGTCCTTGGTCCAGGACACGTCGATGTCGGTGGCGACGACCGTGCCCGTGGGGCCGACCCGCTCGGCCAGCCCGAGAGGCACGGACGGCCCACCGGCACCGACTTCCCAGCACCGCATGCCGGCGGTGATCCCGAGCTGGTCGACGTGCCGGAAGGTCACCGGGTCGAACAGCTCGCTGAGGGCGCCGAATCGGATCCCCGCCTCCGACTGCTGGTTGTCCAAGAGGTAGCCGTGATCCGGAGTGTGCTCAGCCATGCGGCGATTCTGGCAGAGACAGCGTTGTCGGCCCGGCAGAGGCGGAGCCGTCCGGTCCGCACGGAGGTCGGGCACGCGCACGTGCCGCTGCCAGTGCTGTCCTCAGTGCCCGTCGGCGCACACCCGCCCGAGCCCTCGGCGTCTCCCTAGTAGGTTGTGATCGCCCGCTCGCGGAAGCGCGGGCGGCACCGCACCACGGGGGTACACGCGATGAGTTCGACCACTGTATGGAGGACTGCCGGGGAGTACGAGGTGACACTCGACCCCTGGGCCGAACCGAAGCCGTTGCTGCGCTGTCGCAACGCGGCCGGCCGCGAACTGAAGAAGCTGCCGCCCGCGCTCAAGGACGATCCGCTCGTGCGGGAGCTGATCGCGCTGGCGGAGTGGATCGGCGACCACGCCGACCACGCCCAGGCGAGCGTCGAGCGCTGGATGACGCAATCGCTGCCGGTGCCCGCCGCGTTGATACGACACGTCTGGCCCGACCCCTACTGGCAGCGCGCCCTGCGGTACGCGGTGATCGCGCCGTGCGACGGGACGGCGGACGGCGCGGGCGAGCCGGACGTACGACGCGCCGGGATCCTCACGGGGGTCGTACCCCGGCCGGGCGGCGCGCTGATGGTGACGGGGCTCGACGGCGAACGGGAGCTGGACGACGCCGTCGTCGTGATCCCGCACCCGGTGCTCCTCGACCCGCGCGGCACCGGCCGGCTGGAACGCTGGCGCGAACTCCTCGACCCGCTCGGCGGCGAGCAGCGGATCGAGCAACTCCACCGCGCGGTGTACGTACGCCCGGACTGCTCTCCAGCGCCCCCGGAGCGGCGCGTGCACGAGGGCATCACGGCCTTCCAGGGCGCCGAGTACGCATCGGGTGCAGCCTTCGAACGCCTGGTCACCCGCTTCGGCGGCCGCATCGGCGGTGAGCGCGCCGGCTTCTCCTTCGGGCATCAGGGCCGTACGTACGGCATGGTGGCCGACCTGCGCTATCAGGGACCCATGGCGCCCGTGCGCCTGAACGACGTCTGGTTCGTCGACGGCCAGGGGCGAAAGGGGAGAGGGACGTACGACGCGGTGCCCCGGACCGTCTGGTCCGAGGGGGTCAGGGCGATGGCGGTCCTCCATGACGCGCGCGAGCGCGGCAAGGGAGGCTCCCACGAGAGCCCGCTGCCCGACTCGGCGTCCGGATACGAGTCCTTTCTCGTGGAGTGCGCGCGGTACGCCGAGGCCGAAGCGCCCCGAGCCGAACCCCCGAAGGCGCGACAGCCTGCCGAGGCGTCCCGACTCCTCGCCGCGGGAGCGGTGCTGGCGGGTGATCCACTCGGCCCGGACGAAGAAGTGCTGACCGCGCGCCGCTACGGATCGCCGCTTCTGGAGGGCGACGACCGCTTCGTACGACTCGTCGTGGCGCGGTCGGTCGAGGCGCAGGACGCGGTGGCGCGAGCGCTGGGCCTGGAACCGGAGGAGGGCGAGGCCGCACCGGTCGGCAGGGCGCCGGTCCGGCCCCTGGACTTCCTGTCCCGGGTCTGCCGGAAGCACCCGGGGCTGGCACGTCAGGCGATGGGCCTGCTCACTGCCCTTCGCGGCTGCGAGAAGACGGCCGACGCGAAGCCGGGCCGGGCGGCGACCCAGCTTCAGGCCGGCCTGAAGAAGCTGACGGCACCTCACCCGGAGCTGCTGCCGTACGCCCTGGACGAGGGCGCGCGGATCGTGGCCGCGGCGGGCAGCGTCGCGATGGCCCGGCCGCTCTACGCCGAGGCGCGGGCCGCCGAGAAGCGCCTGGGCGGCATCGATGAGGCGGCTCTGCGAGAGCTCGTATGGGAGTTCCGCGTGCTCGGTGTCGTCGACGACAAGCTGCTCGGGCAGTACCGCGACGGCCTCGCCGCGCGCTCGACGGCGGGCGAGGCGTACGAGGCCTACCGCCGGCTCGTCCTCGACTGGTGCCGCAGGGAGAACGGAATCCCCACCTCCACCGTGCGCGACGGGGTCACGCACGTCCGGAGCCGGGACATCCCCGCGTCCTTCGCCGCCGAACTGGCCGAAGGAGCCGACGGCCCTCTGCCTGCCGACGACACCAACACCGAGATCTTCCATCTGCTGCTGCGCAACGGCGGGCTGGCGAAGGCGCCGGCGTCCCTGTGGGAGGCGTGGGAGGCGCCGCTCGGGCGGGACGTGGCGGACCACGCGGACACCGCCGCCCACCTGAGGACCCAGCTGCCGGAACCCCGGGGCTCCTCGGCCGCGGCGAAGACCAAGGCGGCCGAGGCGTGGCTCGCGCTGACGGCACGCGTGGGCGTCCTGGACCAGTTCCTCGGCGGAGCGGAACCGGACCGAACCGCGTCGGCGCGCAGCGCGAACAACTGGCTGACCCTGTTCTTCGGGCGATATGCGGGACTGCGGCTGCCGGTCGCGGGCCTGGAGCCGGTGGTGGCATCGGTGGCGGCACGCATGCGCGCGGCGGGGGAGAACCGTGAACCCCTGCTGGGGCTGCAGAGCGACGCGCTGGGCGGCGACTTCTGGGGAGTCGGCATCGACCTCGGTCTGCTCGCCCTGATGAGAAGCGAGGGAATGCCGCTCGGTGACCTGGCGGACGACGAGCGCGTCTTCGTCCTGCAGTGGATCCAGCGCCGGGGTACCGCCGGAGTCGAATCGGCCCTCGCCGACCCCGCCTTCCGTGACCGTGTCCGCCCCGAACTGACCGACGCCGTACGCGGAAACCTCGGCTACACCGTCACCCGGCACCGCCTGACGCCGTTCCCCAAGGTCACCAAGGCGGTGGCCGCGCTGGAACCGCTGCGGGAGCTGATGACCGGCATCCTCGACGAGCGCGCGCGGCGCGCGCGAGAGGGCGGCCCGGACGGCCTGTTCGCCCTCCAGGACCTGCTGCTCCACGTGGAGCCGTTCGTCGTCGCCGGCGCGACGAAGCCGTTCGCCGCCCACGTCGAGCAGGCGCTGACCGCCGATGCGGCCGCCCTGCTGGCGGAGACGCTGCACGCCCGCTGCCTCGCCCACGGGCACGACGGCGACCGGACGGCCGCGTGCGGACTGCGGCGGACGACCGTCGCACACGCGCGGGATCTGCTGGAATCGATGGACCCGGCCACCCGGCACCGTCACACGCAGATGTGCGCGGTGGCCCCGGCGCAGCGCAGGAGCCGGTACCTGGGGTTCGGCCCGGAGAGCGGGATCGCGCGGGATCTGCTGCCCGGCATCGAGAAGGCGCTGCCGGAGATCACCGACGACGCCTGCCGGACGCGGGCGCTGGGGGTGGTGCAGGGCGTGCTGTGGTGCGAGACGTGGCAGACGACACTCAGGGGATTCGTACGCTCTTGACGTACCGTCACGTCGAGCTCACCGGCACCAGCCGATGGCCGCCCGCGTGCGAGACCACCCGTCCCGCGGTGGGCGGAGGGAAGTGCGTGCCCAGGACGAGGGTGCCGGTGTCGGCGAGCGAGGCCAGCAGGCGGCGCCGCGTGGCCTCGGACCGTGCGGGGTCGATGTCCACGCAGGAGCCGATGGACGGGCGGGCGAACTGGACGGGGTGGTGGACGCAGTCGCCGGTGATCAGCGCCGACTGGCCCTGGCTGGTGAGCCGCACGGCGAGGTGGCCGGGGGTGTGGCCGGGCGTGGGCAGCAGGCGCAGGCCAGGGGCGATCTCCCTGCCCTCGGCGGGGACGTCGAGGGCATCGAGGAGTCCGGCCCGCTCCACCGGGACCACGGAGTCGTCGAACATCTGCCGACGGGCCGGTTCCATGTCCTGACCGGCCCAGAAGTCCCGCTCGGTGCGTGAGGTGAGGTACCGGGCGTTGCCGAAGGTCGGCACCCAGGCGCCGTCCACCTCGTGCGTGTTCCAGCCGACGTGGTCGGTGTGGAGGTGGGTCAGGAGGACGAGGTCGACGGAGTCCGGGGCGAAGCCTGCGGCGTCCAGGCGGTCCCGGTAGGGCGTGGCGAGGCGGTCCCACGCCGGGTTCGCCCGTGTCTTGCCGTTGCCGATGCCGGTGTCGACGAGGATCCGCGTCCCGTCGATCTCGAAGGCGAAGCTGTGGCTGTGCAGCCGGGGCCTGCCTTCCCGGTCCGCGAAGTCGGGCCGCAGCCACGGCTCCTGGGCCACCACGTCCGCGGTGGCGTCGGGGAGCAGCCAGGGGCCTGTCTCCGTGGGCAGCGGGGTCTCGTCGATGCGGTGGACGGTGATGTCTCCGACGGTCCAGGTGGCGGCGGGCTCTGTCATGGTTCCTCGTCTGTCGGGCGGTATTCGGTGCGGAAGTTGGGGCGGATGCGGGGGTGACCGGGCTCCGCCACAAGGCTGGACATCCGGGGGAGTACGACACCCGATCCCACCCCTAAAAGCAATCGGTTTGCTTTAGTGGACAGTAGGCCGTAGCGTCACTTAACGCAAACGCTTAGCTTTTGTGTGTCGCCGACCAAGGCCCTGTGCTCCTTGCCCCCGAGCCGCTGACCGGGCCCGTCGTCCCCCGCGCCGCCCACGAAGGGAAACGACTCATGTCCGCTGCCGACCTCACACCTCAGGAGGCGGCCCGTATGGCCGCCCGTGCGGGTCTGCCGCTCGCCGACGCCCGCCACGCGGGCGTGGCCGCCATCGCCGACCACATCCACTCCGTCGTATCCACCCTGCGGGAGCTGGACTTCGGCGACACCCCGCCGGCCGCCGCCTACCGCGCGGCCGAGCGCCTCGCGTGGCCCGACGGCGTGCCCCAGGGCACTCCCGATGCCGTGTCGGGCGAGAACGTACGAAAGGCGATCATCGATGGACCTCGCTGACCTCACGCTCACCCAGGCATCGGAAGCGATACGGGAAGGCCGCGTCGCCCCGGTCGAACTCGTCGACGCCGTCCTCGGCCGCGCCGAGCAGACCGCGCCGTACCTGAGCGCGTACGTGACCGTGCGGGCCGAGAAGGCGCGCCGCGCCGCCCTCGACGCCGAACGGGAGATCGCCGCCGGACACCACCGCGGTCCGCTCCACGGAGTGCCGATGGGGCTCAAGGACCTCATCGACGTCGCGGGCGAGCCGACCCTGGCCGGCTCGGAGGTGCGCAACGGACACCGCGCCACCGCCGACAGCGCCGTGGCCGCCCGGCTCGCGGCCGCGGGCGCCGTCCTGCTCGGCAAGACCCACACCCACGAGTTCGCCTACGGCCTCACGACACCGCAGACGCGCAACGCCTGGGACCAGGGGCGCGTCGCGGGCGGTTCCAGCGGGGGCTCCGCGGTCGCCGTGGCGGCCGGCGCGGCCACCTTCGCGCTGGGCACCGACACCGGCGGATCGATCCGCGTGCCCGCCTCGCTCAACGGCGTCGTGGGCCTCAAACCCACCTACGGCCTCGTGTCCCGGCACGGAGTGACCGCGCTCGCCTGGTCCCTGGACCACGTCGGTCCGCTGGCCCGGACCGTCGAGGACGCCGCGCTCGTCCTGGCCGAACTGGCCGGTCACGACCCCCGGGACCCCGCCTCGGTCGCCGTCCCCGCCGACCACGTCCGGCACTACCGGCCGGGTGGCGGCACCGATCTGACGGGACTGCGGATCGGGGTGCCCCGCACCTATTACTTCGACCATGTCGACCCGGACGTCGAGGCCGCCGTCCGCGCCGGCATCGCCCAGCTGGCCGACCTCGGCGCCCGTCTCGTGGACGTCGACATCCCCATGGCCCGCTACATCCAGCCCGTCCACTGGGGCCTGATGGTGCCCGAGGCCACCGCGTACCACGAACGGGAGCTGCGGACCGTGCCCGACCTCTACGGCGCGGACATCCGCGCCCTCCTGGAGGCCGGTGAACTGATGACGGCAGGGGACTACGTACGCGCCCAGCGCGCCCGGAACCTCATGCGGCAGGCCTGGGCCGACCTCTTCACCGAGGTCGACGTGATCGCCGCGCCGACGGTGCCGATGACGGCGGTACCGGCCCAGCAGGAGTCCGTCACCTGGTCCGACGGCACCGTCGAAGCGGTGTCCGAGGCCTATGTGCGCCTGTCCGCCCCCGCCAACGTCACGGGGGTCCCCGCCCTGTCCGTACCGGCGGGCCGGGACCGGGCCGGCATGCCGATCGGCATGCAGCTGATCGGCCGTCCCTTCGAGGAGTCCGTCCTCCTGCGCGTCGGCCACGCCTACGAGCAGTCGCAGCCCTCCCGAATCCTCGCGCCGTCGCCCTGATGCGCGAGGGCGATGGCCCCGACGAGCGAGGGAGGCGGACCCGTCATGCGAGGGGAACCGCCTCCCTTCCGTCGCCCCAGGCCTCCCCTGTCACCGCTTGAAGCAATTGGTTCGCTTTAAGGTGGGGGAATGAGTCGCAAACCGATGGTGCGCCCAGGGGGCCGCAGCGCACGGGTCCAGGAGGCGGTGCACGCGGCGGTGCGTGAGCTGCTGGCGAAGGACGGCCGTGATGCGCTCACCGTGCCCCTGGTCGCCGCGCGCGCCGGGGTCACCCCGTCGACGATCTATCGCCGCTGGGGGGATCTGCAGGAACTCCTCTCGGACGTGGCGGTGGAGCGCCTGCGCCCGGAGACGCTCCCCGACGACCACGGCTCACTGGCCGCCGACATGGCCGCCTGGTCGGAGCAGTTCCTCGACGAGATGGGTTCGCCCGCCGGCCGCGAGTACATCCGCGACGCGTTGCTGGGGGACCCGGACGGCAGCAACGCCGGCCAGTGCTCCACCTACGCCGCCGACCAGGTCGGCGTCATCCTCGCCCGCGCCGCCGAGCGGGGGGAGTGGGCGCCGGAGCGGGAGACGGTCATGGACGGCGTCGTCGCCCCGATCATGTACCGCATCCTCTTCCGCCCGAACGGCCTGGACGCCCCGTACGCGCGTCGCCTCGTGTCGGAGGTACTGGACGTCGACGGGCGCTGAAGGCCACCGCGTCCCTGCTGCGCACATCGAGCGAAGTCTCAAGGTCGACTCCAGGGTGAGACTTCGGCGTGAACGGAGAGGCCGAGGACCGCTGGGCCTCGGGGTCAGGGGACGATGAGCTCGCCCACGACAGGGATCAAGGCCTGCCCGGCCGGGGACGTCCAGTCCCGGGCGAGGCCGGTGAGGACCATGTTCGTCGAGGTGATCTCCGCGCCGGCCCGCTCCATCTGGCGCAGGGCCGCGTCGTCCGCGGCCCTGTTGGTGGACCCGCCCGCGTCGGCGACGACGTACACGGTGTAGCCCCGCTCCAGAGCGGTGAGCGTGGGGTAGACGGTGCACACGTCGTTGGTGACGCCGGCGACGACCAGATTGCGCCGCCCGGTCGCGGCGACCGCCTCGGCGAAGGCGGGGTCGTCCATGGCGTTCACGGCGCCGGACCGTCGTACGCGCGCCGCGAACTCCTTGGGGGCGATCCGCTCGAACTCCACGGCCAGCGGACCCTGTGCCTGATCCTCCATGGACGAGGTCAGGACGAGCGGCATGGCGAGGGCCTTGGCCGCCTTGGCGAGCGCGAGGGCGTTGGCCTTCATCACTTCACGGTCGCTCGAACCGACCCAGCTCATGGTGCCGTCCTGATGGTCGATCAGGAGCACGGCGGTCTCGGCGGGCGGAAGCATTTGCACGGGCATGGTCGGCCTGCCTTGTTCGTGGACGGTGACTGGTGCCGAGCGGTGGGGCTCTGGTGCGCAGTACGCGACGAACGTGTCAGGCAAACTACGCCAGAACCCGACGGGGAGTCACTATGCCCAGGCGCCGAGCTTCTCGGGGTTGCGGACCGCCCAGATGTGGGTGACCCGGCCGCCGGAGCCGGAGAACGCCGCCACCGTGACGGTGACGCCCGCGCGCTGGGCCACGAGACCGGGCCGGCCGTTGACCGTGCGCTCCAGGAGCGTCAGGCCGGGGACCTTCTCGGCGAAGTGGGCCAGGTACTGGGCGATGCGCTCGCCGCCCTCGACGGGACGGAGCGCGGCGCCGACCACGCCACCGCCGTCGGCGGTCATCGTGGCGTCGGGGGAGAGGAGCCCGACCAGGGCCTTGATGTCCCTCGCCTCCCAGGCCTCCTTGAACTCCCGGACCAGACCCTGCTGTCCGGACACCGGTCGCTGCGCGGCGCGCACCCGGCGCCGTGCCGACGACGCCAGCTCCCGGCAGGCCCCCGCCGACCGGCCGAGGATCTCGGCCACCTCGGCGAAGGGGTACCGGAACACGTCGTGCAGGACGAACGCCACGCGTTCCGCCGGCGTCATCGACTCCAGTACGACGAGGAAGGCCATGTGCACCGACTCGTCGAGGGTGATCTGGTCGGCGGGGTCGACGGCGTGTTGCGTCCACTCCGAGCGGTCGGGCAGGGGCTCGGGCACCCACGCGCCGACGTAGCGCTCGCGCCGCACGCGCGCCGAGGCGAGCTGGTCCAGACAGATCCGGGTGGCCACCGTCGTCAGCCAGGCGCCGGGTGAGGCGATGTCCTCCCGCTGCCGCGGCGACAGCGCGTACCAACGCGCGTACGCCTCCTGCACGGCGTCCTCGGCCTCGGACAGCGAGCCGAGCAACCGGTAGGCGAGGTTGGTCAGATGCCGCCGTTCACGCAGGACCGCGCCCGGTTCCGTGCTCACGAACCCCGCCCCCCTGACATTTTTCGACGCTGCGTCGTCGAAGTAGCGCAACCGTACACAAGATCCACTGCCGCGAGGCAGGAGAAAGGACCCCACCATGGCCCTCCGCGCGACAGCAGCCCCTCGCGGCACCACGTTCCTCCAGGTCACGGTCGCTCTGCAGACCGCGACGCTCTTCCTCCAGGCCGTCAGCGCGGGCCTGTTGCTGACCACGCACTACGGCGAGGTGATGCACAGTGCCGGCGCGCGCGTGATGTACGGCGCCTCGATGCTGTACGTGCTCGCCGCGGTCGTCTCCTGGAAGCCGGGCGGAGGCTCACCCCGCCCCATCCTGTACGCGACGGGCTTCCTGGCCCTGGCCTCGGCACAGGTGGTCCTGGGAGTCGCACACATACCGTCGGTCCACGTCCCGCTCGGCGTCCTGATGTTCGGCCTGAGCGTGCTGGCCCTGGCACGGCGGCGGCGCGGCTGATCCGGGACCCCACCTGCTCCGGTGCGCCGTCGGGCAGCCAGGACGACGCCCCGCCTACTCGGGGGGTGTCACGAGACGCGTCGCCGCCGGGTCGACGTCGGGGGCGCAGGCCAGGGTCGGCAGGTCGTGGTCGCGCAGGCCGTTGAGCTCCATGTCGCTCCTGCTGAGCAGGTGCGCGGACCGGATCGACTGCCCCTCCGCGACGACCGCGTAGAACCGGGCCGCGTACGCGATCGCGTCGCCGTCGAGGATGGAGTCGGACATGCCGATGGCGAAGGGCACGATGTCCACCAGGTGCTTGATCTGGGCGGCGGAGTGGCAGGAGTTGAGCAGGACGAGAAGGGGCTTCTCGTCCAGGGCGGCGATGGCGCGGGCGAACGCCTCGGCGGACACGATCGCGGGCTCGTGGTGATCGTCCACGTCCCGCTCGAACTTGATCAGGTCGTCCGCGCTGTGGCCGGAGAAGTGCACCACGTGCGGACGGAACCGGGTGAGCGCGTCCAGGAACACGCGCGTCGTCGCGGCCGGGTGCACGTCGAGGTCCACGAGGTCCCGGTGCGTCGCACTCCGCACCGCGGCACGAATCCGCTCCTGCTCGCGGCCGACGCGGACGTCGCCGTAGGACGCGGCACCCAGCAACAGCACGCGCAGCTTCTCGGGCTTCGGCGCGGGCAGTTCCTTCAGCACGGTGCTCACCTGGTCCTCGGCGGCCGACAGACGGTCCTCGAACTCCGCCTGCTGGGTGGCGGCGCGCCGATCGGTCGCCCGCTGTCTGCGCGCACGCAGCTTCTCGGCCGCGTCCCGCTCGGCCTTCTCGGCCCTGGCCAGCTTCCGCTCCAGCTCCGCGGCCTCCTTGCCGAACCGCGCGGCCTTGACCTCCAGCGAACTGGCCTCCTTGGCCGCCGCGTTGGCCTGGCTCTCGCAGCGGGCGGCGGCACTCTGCTTGCTCTTGACCGTGCTCGCGTTCCTCGACTTCCCGGCGGCCGCGAGGGCCTTCGCCGCGTCGGCACGCTTCCCCGACTCCTTGGACCGCAGCGCACCCGCCTTCCTCTCGGCGTCGGCGCGCGCCTTCCGCTTCCGCTCCAACTGGCTCCGGTACAGACTCACACTCACGGGCGGCCCTTTCGCTGGTCTCGGAATCAACGGTACGGATCCCCACTGACACAGCAGCTCGGCCGGGGCTCAGTCCACGTCGGCGATGGCGAGCATGGCCGACTCCGCGTCGGCCTGTGCCAGGAGGGTGCCGCCCGGCGCCCAGACGGAGGAACGGCCGCAGCCCGTCCACGGTCCTGCCGGTCCGGCATGGTTGGCGAGCACGACGTGCATGTTCGCGTCCTTGGCGATGCCCGGATAGACCGCCGCGAGCTCCTCGACCCCACCGCCGGTGCCGTACAGCGAGCTGGCCAGGTGCACCTGGCACCCGTCTGCCGACCCACGCGAGGTCAGGTCGGGAAAGTGGTTGTCAAAGCACGTGGCGAGCGCGAAGCGCACTCCTCGGAACTCGAATCGTCCGTCGTGCCGCCCGGCTGTGAACACCGCCTGCTCATGCTCGAACAGGTGCTGCTTCTGGTAGGTGGTGAGCAGCTCGCCGTCGGCCCCGAAGACCAGGGACTCGATCGCGGGCCGCGGCCCGTCGGTGGCCGCCACGCAATTGACGACGGTGGCGATACCGGTCTCCCGGATCAGGTCCAGGCGTGAGTCCTCCGCCGTCGCCCAGAGACCCGGATCAGCGAGTACGGCCTCCAGTTCGTACCCGGTCAAGGCCAGTTCGGGGAACACCACGAGCTCTGCACCCTGCTCCCGCGCCTTGCCCGCGAGGACGGCCATCTGTCGGACGTTGGCGGCCACATCGGCCGGAACGCAAGTGAACTGACCTGCTGCGATCTTCATGGAGCGCCATGGTGTCACGCCGCGTTCCCGCAGCTCACAGGGGGTTCCCCGGGCGGTGGCCGTGCTGTGCGACCGGGCAACCAGGCGACCGAGCGACCTGCGATGATGGGATCAATTTCCCTCTGGAGGTTTTTTGTTCGTTTTCGTCTGTGCCGGCTGCGACGCCGAACTGACCACGCCGCTGTCCGAGGTCTGCCTGCCGGTCCACGCCCATCAGACCTACGGGAACGGGGCCCAGCTCGCTGTGCTCATGGAGTCCGGGACCTTCGCCGTGGACCCGGACCCCTGGGGGCCGCCCTGGCGGCGGTGGGACGAGCTCGAACCCGGCGAGGCGGAGGCGCGCGGCATCCACGCCCCGGTCCACGCACTGTCCTACGGCCCGTCCGGCGCGACCGTGATCGCGCCCGGCGACACCCGCGGAACCCGGCTGATCCCCGGCAGGAGCGGCGGCTTCTGCTGCGGTCTGGATGGGCGGGACGGCCTCAACCTGGCCTGCGAGGCGTGCGGGTTGCCCGTGGCGACCAGGATCGACGACTGCTCGCTCTGGCAGGCGGTGTGGCTCGCCCCGGACGCCGTGTGCCGCCGCCTCGTCGACGGTGACGATCCCGCGCCCTTCTCCTGGGAGCAACTGGCGCAGCAGGGGCAGCGCACGCCCCCGTTCGAGCCGATCGCCACGTGGGGAGGACGGCTCGGGTCGAGCCACTACTGGTCATGGAGCCCCGTGTGGGAGGCGGCCGCCGGCCGGGCGCTCGCCCACGTGCTCGTCGCCTCCGAAGGGCGGCCGGTGAAGGTCCCGGGCGGCCTGACCGCGGACGTGTTCCAACGCGCCCTCGACGCACTGCTGCCCGCGGGGCCACCCGTGCGGCACGCGGTGCTGGCCGGACCGGGACTGCCCGCGGCGGAGGCCGGTGCCGACATCCTCCTCGTGCCGGTCCATCCGCGGACGGGGCGGACCTGGACCCCCGAAGGCCCCGCCGCAGCGGCATACGCGGTGCCGTTGCCGCTGGGCGTGTGGCTGTGGCTCGCCTTCCCCCGGCCCCACGTGCCGATACCGGCGTCGGGCGTCCTGCCCGAAGGCGTCCTGCGCGACGACCCGCTCCCACCGCGCCCCATGTCCCTCTTCCGGGCCGACCGGGGTACCTTCCGGCACACCATGGCGCGGCTGCCCGCCGCGCGCAGCCCGTGGCTGCGGGCGATCCTTGAGGGCGTCACGCAGGACATGTGCGCCGGCCTCTTCTAGGGGTGTGGGCCCGACAACTTCCCGAGCTGAGGGCTCGGTGGCTTCCAGCGGTGCGGACCTCTACGGATTCCCCTGCTGTGCGCGGTCCCCCGCGACCGATTCCTTCTGCTCCCGCTGCTGCTTCTGCCTGATGAGCAGTACGGCCGGTACCAGGACCAGCAGCATCGGGGTCGGCTCCACGACGACGGCTCCCAGAGCGCTCCACGCGGCCAGGCCCCACCCCACGGACGCCGGTACGCGCACGCCCTGCCGGCCGAGGTGCGAGACGAGCAGGCCGAGCAGCAGCAGCGGTACGGCGAAGCTGCCCAGTGAGATCCAGAACGCGCCGCCCGCGCCGCGCGGTTCGACGAACTCCTCGCGCGGCAGCCCCCACAGCTCCCCGTTGAACCAGGCGCCGAAGTGCCCGGCGTTCTGCGCGCCGAGGACGACGAGGTGCAGGGCCCCCAGGAAGACCAGGATGCGGCCCGCGCGTACGGCAGTGTTTCCCGGTTTCCCCGCGTGCTGGGTCGACTTCCCCCTGCGCTCGGCCGATTTCCCCCCGCGTACGGCTGTGTTCTCCATTGAAGACCCCCATGCAGCATTACGAGACCCTTAGTTCCGGAACTATGGTTACCGTAATATGAGGGGCATGGCAACCACGGGACGACCACGGGACGCGCGCGTGGACGCGGCGATCCTCGACGCCACCCGAGCGATCCTCGCCCGGGACGGCTACGCGGGGCTGACGATGGACGCGGTGGCCGAGCAGGCCGGTATCGGCAAGGCGGCGATCTACCGGCGTCACGCCACCAAGCAGGAGATGGTCTTCGCCGCGGTGATCCACGAGGCGGAGCTGCCGGTCAGGCCCGACACCGGCAGCCTCGCCGGGGACCTCACCGCGCTCGTCCAGGAGATCGTGGACCATCTGACCGGCCCGGCGGCCTCTGCCGCGGTGCTCGGGCTGCTGGCCGACCTGGGACCGGACAGCGCCCTGGGGGCCCGTTTCCGGGAGCGGTTCGTCACGCGCGAGCTGGCGGACATCGAGGCGCTGCTCGACCGGGCGGTCGAGCGCGGTGAGCTGCCGCCCCCGCCGTCCCGTCCCGACGCCACCACCGTCCACGCCCTGGTGACCGGCCCGGTCTTCGCCTTCCTGTATCTCCAGCGCACCCCGCCGGACGGCCTGCCCGAGCGGCTGGGCCCGCTCATCGCCGGGGCTCTCACCGTGACGGAGGGGCCGCCCGGTCCCTGAGCGGTGTCGGCGGTGAACCGGTCCCTGAGCGGTGTCGGAGGCGAACAGCCCTTGCCCTCAAGCGCACTTGAGGTTCTACGTTCCTCTCATGACGACCCGACAGCAGCTCTCCGAACAGCAGCTCTCCGACACCGCACTCGCGGGACAGCCCGCCGCGTACTGGACCGGCATCGCCTACGAGGCCCTCATCGCGTTCACCCGGGCCCGGCAGGCCGAGCGGGGCTACACGCAGCCCCAGTTCTGGCTGCTGCGCAACCTGTCGAAGAACGACATCTCTCCCGACGGCGAGGGGATGACCCTGCCCGAACTCCGCGCGGCCATGGCCTCCTACATCCGGGCCGAGGACGATCTGGCGGCGGAGGCCGCGGTGCTCCTGGAGCGCGGCTGGCTGGCCCGGGACGCCGAAGGCCGGCTGTGGCTCACCGAGGAGGGGGAGCGGGCCCGCGTCGACCTCAAGCGCCACACTCCCGCGATCCGCGCCGCCCTCCACGAAGGCATCGACGACGCGGACTACGTCACCACGGTGAAGGTCCTCCGGCAGCTGATCCGCAACGCGGGCGGGGCCGTCGCCTGACAGGCCGACGCGGGGCACGGCGTGAAGCCGCGCCCCGCGTCGTTGCCCGCAAGGTGAGCACCACCTCGTGCCGGTGACCGCCTACTTGGGCCCGGAGCGCTTGAGCGAGCAGACCGCCGTCGCGGTCTTGCCGGGATCGCTCTCGGAACGGGCCGTGAGCACGACCCTGTTGTGCCGGTCGGCACCCGGCTTGGCGCGCACGGCGACATCGACCTCCACCGACTGGCCGGCCTTGGCGGTGGCGAGCCGGTTGGGCAGCCAGGCGGACCAGCCGTCTCCGAAGGACTTGGCCGACAGCCGGTAGACGTCCGAGGCCAGATACCGGTCCAGGTCCTCGGGGTGGCCCGGGTGGGCCGGCTCGGCGCGCCCGGTGTTGGTGAGGCCGAAGGTGCACGAGGCCCGGCGCGTGGGCTCGCCCTTGGCCTCGCCGCGCTCGACGTCGACGCCGCGGCGCTGCGGTCCCGTGCCGTCCAGGGACTTCACGGCGATCGTGTACGAGAGGAGCCCGGTGCGGCTGCGCTGGAGGTCGAGGACGTAGAAGTGCAGCCGGTTGGCCTCGTCGACGTACTCGTACTCGCTGCCGGAGTCGGCCCCCGCGTGCAGGAGGGCATCGCTGAGCTGACGGTAGTCGCCCATGGTGATCTTCTGGAGCGTGCCGTCGGGGCGCTTGAAGTCGACCATGTCGATGTCCTCGGGGTGCGCGTCGATCACCCAGGCGAACGGCGCGCGGTCCTGGTTCTTGGTCTTGGAGAGCAGGACGCCGTTGTCCGGGGTGAAGGAGTCCATGCCCATGCGGTCGACGACCTCGACGGTGTAGTTGTCGTAGCCGCCGCCGTCGCACAGCGGATCGGACGCCGTGTCGCAGGCCGGTGACAGGTCGCGGCTCATGGCGATGTTGACGCCGCTGAGCCCCTTGTCGCCGGGCGGTGCGGAGCGCGCGGTGACCCGGGCGACGACGGTGCCGGAGTCCTTGAGGGCGTCGCGGTCCAGGCGCAGTACGTTCTTCTCGTCGACGATCCCGAGCTTGAGCTTGTCGCGCAGCACGTGCTGGGCGCCCATCGAGGCGCCGTTGGTGGCGGGTATCTGCCAGCGTGTGTGGGGACCGCCCGGTCCGTTGAACGAGCCGCGCGAGAGCATGCTCCATATGCCGGTGTAGGCCCGGCGCAGCGGGGTGCCGTACGGGTTGTTGTAGTTGTCGGCGATCCCCAGGATGTGGCTGAGCTCATGGGCGTACACGGCCATGCCGGAGCTCTCGGCCTGGGTGGACGAGCCGTTCGACGCGTTGGGCCAGATGCGGGCGGCGGCGGCCCATGACGTCCACGGGACGTACCGGGTGCGGGCGGCGCTGCCGCCGAAGGGAGTCGGCGCGGGCGGCCCCCACGCGGCGGGCACGTCCTGCGTGCCCGTGAACTTCATCTGCCCGAACTCCTGCCAGACGGAGGACTCGTCCTGCCCGGCGGTGAGGAAGAAGACGAAGTCGTACTTCCCGGTCTCGCCGCTGCCGACGTCGGCGGTCCAGGCGGCCTTGCCGTCGGCCCGGATGTCCTTGCCGCAGGTGCTGCCGGCGGGGCAGGAGTCGGGGTTCATGCCGGGCTCGATGCCGTACTGGAAGGACTTGAACGGCATGCGGTAGACACCGAAGGAGGTCAGGTCGACCCCGATGCGGCCCCCGGAGTCCTCCATCCAGTACTCGTTGATGGTGTGGCCGCGGTTGAGTTTCCCGGGCTTGTTGAGGAAGTCCCGGTAGAACGTCGGCAGTTGCTTGCGCGGGATGTCCGACGCGATGGGCTGCGGATTGCCGAACAGCGTCGAGTTCGCCGGTTTGCTGACCGTGAACTCCTCGTCGGGATAGTCCAGCAGCACCAGTGCGCCCTTGAAGGTGCGCTTCGTGGGCTTGAGATCGGGGTTGGCCCAGTCGGTGCCGGGGATGGAGCGGTAGTCCGACCACGTCATGTCGTCGGGGTTCTGCCAGCGTTGCGGGTCGATCGGCCGGACGAGCTGCGTCCGGGGAGGGTCCTGCGGTTTGGCCTGGGCGGGCGCGGCGGTGAACGCGCCGGCCAGGAGGCCGAGGACTCCGGCGGCGAGGGCCCATTGACGTGTCCGGGTGTAGCGATGGGCGCGGGTGCGGGGGCCTCTTGTGCGGCGTACCCGTGTACGGCGGAGGAACAAGGCTCACCTCTTGCCTGAAGGGTGGGGACAAGAACATGACAAGCCGTTCGAGCCGTACCCTCCGCCGAAGCGGGTGAGGAGTCAACGCACTTTTGGGACGCGTGTGCGGTGTGCGGTGAGCGATGCGGGAGCCGTTGGCCTGGTTCTGCCGAGGCAGAGGCAGAGGCGGAGGTGACAGGGGTAGAGGCGGAGACGACAGGGGCAGTGGCAGGGGCAGGAGTTGAGCAGATCAACTCCTGCCCACGATCAAGATCGTGCCGTGCGTATGAGTGCGCGCATGCCTAGTGGGCTGATGCGTTGTCCACTGAGTCGCTTCAGCGGATGTTGACGTCGATGCACGCGTAGAAGGCGTTGGCCGTGTCGCCGATGTTCCAGACCGCGAGGACCTTGTGGCGGCCGGTGGCACTGCCGAGGTTGACCTGGTGCGAGACGGTGGCCGGCGGCTGCTGGTTGTTGCCGTCGATCGTGGCGACCTTCGTGCCGTCGACGAAGTACTCGTAGTTCGCCGTGCGGTGCCGTGCCGTGAACGTCCAGGTGAAGGTCTGCGTCCTGCTGACGTCGCTGACCTTCCAGCCCTTGCTGTCGTTGTCGAGCTCGGCGAACCTCGAGTTGCCGCCGCTGCAGCTGCGCAGGCCCTTGGGGCCCTCCACGCTCTGCGGCTCGTACTTGATCTCGCCGCACGCGACCGTGCCCGCGGCGCACTGCGCCTGCCGGCTGGCCGGGGCGTTGACGTAGCCGTGCGCGCTCGCCGAACCCGTCGGCAAGGTCAGGGCGAGGACCGGGGCCAGACCGGCGCCGATCGCTGCGGCTATCTTCCGCTTCTTGTCCATGCGTACTCCTTCACGGCGTTGCTTCATGGGGGTGTGCGACGTGAAGTGCTCTCGTGGGGGCGGGGTTTCGTGGGTGGCGGAACAGGACGCCCGGCCGGAAGCCCACGACTCCCGGCCGATTAGTCTGGACCATAGACTTTGGCGAGCCACGGTCAAGGCCGATTTCGGGCCACGCCTCGGCAGCCTCCCGCGCATGCCTCTGCGCCTTCGCCCCAGGGGCCCCGGGGCCAACCGCTCCAAAGCCCTGGTGACGGGCTGCGGGGAGACCCGTGCGGAAGCTCAAGAGGAGCTACGAAACAGCCAGTGCGCCCTCTGCGCGTACTGGCCGGAAGGAGAGCGTGCCCAGGCGTTGACGGTCAGGACGTCGGCGAGGGGGTGGCGCGATCAGGTACGGCTGCCTTGGCGGCCCGTTCGATCAGCGCGTACTGCTCCTGCCGGGAGGCTGCGTCGTGGTGGGAGGGCACGTGCGCGGCCGTGGTCCCGGTCGACCCGTCGAGTTGCTCGCGCAGGATGTCGGCATGCCCGGCGTGCCGACTGGTCTCGCTGAGGAGGTGCACCAGGATGTTGAACAGCTGCACGTCGGGTTGGGGCCACCACGGCACGTGTCCGGGGGAGTCGAGGGAGTGGGCGGCGATCGTCGCGTCCGCGTGCGCCCATACGCGGCGGTAGAGGCCGATGATGTCCTCGCGCGACTCGTGCTCGGTCGCCCACAGATCGGTGCCGCTCGCCGCTTCGTCGTCCCACCGGGGGAGGTCCTCGGGGAACGGTCGGCCGACGACTTCGCCGAAGTACCGCGACTCCCAAACGGCCAAGTGCTTGACCAGGCCGAGCAGATTGGTTCCCGTCGAGGTCAGAGGGCGGCGGATGTCGTACTCACCCAGCCCGTCGAGCTTCCAGAGCATCGCTTCGCGCAGGCCTCGCAGCCTGTTGTGCAGGTGCTCTTTCCCGGCGTCGTCGATCATGGGGCATGAGCCTGTCACGTACGGCCGAAGGGCTCAACCGGCTACTGGCCGACGTCGGCCAGT
>NZ_LIRJ01000339.1:21798-23073 GCF_001419745.1 Streptomyces silaceus
TTCACGGGGTGGGACTCGTTCGTTGTGGGGGTCGGCCTTCGTGAGGGCAAACCGCCGGTCACCGGCCGTGTCGGTCGTGTATCGGGCGCTGTGGACCGGCTGTCGGCGGACTGTCGGTGAGGTTCGCCGGATTCGTGGTGTTCCCGCCGGGTGCCCACCCGGCAGTGCATGCGCAACGTAAGGAATCGCCATGAGCACTGATACGCACGTCACGATCATCGGCGCCGNNCATGTTCCCGCGCGGCGCCGAAGCCTCCGCTGGTGGCACGGAGTTCCTGGAGTCGCTGTCCGGCGACGACGCGCTCGACAGCGCGCTCGCCATGTTCGGCGACGGCGCACGGACTCCGTGAGGCGTCCGGCCGGGCGGTAGGTCCCTGCGGTGGTTCCGGCGGCTGTTCCCGCACCTCGGCTGCCTCTGGCACCGGCCCGTCGTCAGCGGGACCATCGAGGGACTCGAACCGATGGGGGGTACGCATGGGCACAGTGCTGCTGGTGGCGTTGGTGGGCGTCGTGGCCGCGGTCGTCTGCACGGCCCTGGTGCGGGCCGGCCGGAGGGAGGCCAGAGCGGAGCAGGCGCGGCTCGCCGAGGACGCGAAGCGGCAGGCTCGCCGGTCGCTGGAGGCGGTGTGGGCGATGGACGACCGCGCGTTCGAGGAGTACGTCGCCGAACTGTGCCGTCGGGACGGCTGCACCGACGTCAAGCGTGTGGGCGGCGCAGGCGACCTCGGCGCCGATGTGACCGGCCGTCTGCCCGACGGCCGTCGTCTCGTCGTCCAGTGCAAGCGCTACGCCAAGCACCGTGCCGTCGGCAGCCGTGACATCCAGACCTTCAACGGCACGGCCCGCGCCGAACACGGAGCCGACGTGCCCGTCTTCGTGGCCTCCTGCGTCTTCACCAAGCCCGCCCGCGAGTTCGCCGCCCGGCAGGAGCTGTGCCTCATCGACATCAACCTGCTCGGCTTCTGGAACAGCGGCACGCCGCTCGCGTCGTTCCTCGACCTGGACATCGGCAGCTCGGGGAACAACCGGCGGCTGCATCCGGACCGCGACTGACGGCCGGACCCGGTCGTGCGGCGTACGGCCGCCGCACGAGGCGGGGCCCTGCTCACCCGCTCGGGCGGGAAGGCAGGGCCCCTGTGTCGTCCGGGCTCCCGGTCATCGCGTCGCGGTGGAACCGGGGCACCACGTCACGACGGCACGCAGAACCTCAGGTCCAGGACGACGCGCCGATGGGCGGAGCTGATCGCCGAACCGTCGCGATGACGGGTCGGGAGG
>NZ_LIRJ01000034.1 GCF_001419745.1 Streptomyces silaceus
CCGGTGAGGTCTGTCCGGCCCTCTCGAACCCTCGTCGGTGAACCGAGAGCCTCCTCCTCGGTGAACCGGGAGCGTCCCGCCCGTCCCACCCGGTCGGTTCACCCGCCGGGGATGAGCTCACCGCGCCGGCCCGGCGACCGGCCCGGGACCCGGCGGAGGGCACCGTCACCCGCACGAGGTGATGCCGTCCGTCCTGGTGACGCGAGAATGGCGGCCGATGGCCAGGCCGTCGCACGGGAGGTGACGCCATGGGCGGGGCGCAGGCGGACCCGGCCGGGACACCGCCCGGCCGCGCGGACTTCGAGATCCGGGTGCGGGGCAAGTTCGGCGACGCCTTCCGTTCGGCGTTCGGCGAGATGACGATCCAACTGCGCCCGGCGGAGACGGTGTTGCTGGGCTCAGGGCTCGACCAGGCCGCCCTCTACGGGATCCTCGACCGCATCCAGGCGCTGGGACTCGAACTCCTGGAGGTACGGCGGCTTCCGAACTCCTGAGGCGTGGGCGGACGAACTATACGGAAAGGTAAAGCATCCGCCAAAACAGAGCCGAACAGCCTCTTCCGGAGCCCGTCAACCACTCCCCACTGTGGAGGGGTGATGCCCTGCACATGGGGAGGTGAAGGGCATGTCCGCAGCAGTGTGCACGGAGTCGGCCGACTGCCCGTCGGCCGCCGGGCAGGTGCTGGCCCTGCGCAGGCACCTGCGTGCGCTGGGACGCGAGGAGGAAGCCGCCGACACGGCCGTGACGACCTGTCTGATGTGGGTCGCCGGGGTCCTGGTGAGGGTCGCCCTCGACCTCGCTGATCCGCGCAGCGCGGGGGCCCTGATGGACGAGGCGTCGGCCGTCCTGGCCTCGGCGCCGGTCCCGGCCGCCGCCGGGCCGCACCCTGCCCCGTCCCTCGTCGAGCCACTGACGAGCCGTCAACTCGCCGTGCTGCGGCGACTGGAGGAGGAGGTGTCCCTGCGGCAGATCGCGGACGGGATGTACGTCTCGTACAACACCGTCAAGAGCCACACCCGGGCCGTGTACCGCAAGCTCGGCGCGGGTTCGCGCGCCGAAGCCGTCCTTCGTGGACGGGAGTTGGGCCTCATGTAGGGCCCGCGCGCCCGTACTCCGGCGCCCCGCCCCGGTCCCCGGCGAGGGCGGCGCCCAGCTCACCGCGCTCACCTCATCACGGTGTGGCCCCACCCGGTGGTCACAGCAGTTCCAGTTCCCGCGCCCGGCGCACGGCCGCCGAGCGCCGCGTCACGGCCAGCTTGCGGTAGACGCTCTTGAGGTGGGTCTTCACGGTGTTCACCGAGAGGTACAGCTCCTCGGCGATCTCTTCCGTGGTCATCATCTGCGCCAGCCGGCTCAGGACGTCGCGCTCGCGGGCGCTGAGCCGCTCGGCGTGCGCCACCGCGCCCGCCGGGGTCTCCGGTGCGGCGCTCACCGCGACACGCCCCGGCCGGGAGGGATCGACCAGGGCGGCGCACGCGGGCACCACCGTCCGCAGCATCGCGCGCGGCAGCCGGGCCCGTGCCACCACGTCGCCGATCGGCACGCCCGGCCGGGCGCCGCGCTCCACCGTGCCGGTCAGCCCCGCCACCAGGGCGGCGATCCCGGACAGGAACGCGTCGGGCGTCGCCGCCAAGACGGCCTGCCCGTGAGCCAGTTCACGACGGGCCCGCGCGGGGTCGCCGCGTGCCAGCTCGACCCAGGCGCGCGCCAGGTGGAGTGCGGAGCGCGGCGGTTCGGGCGCGGTCCAGGCGGGCAGGGGCGGCTGGGTGGCCTGGGTGGTGAGTTCGTCGGCGGCCCGGCAGCGTCCGCGCAGCACTTCGAGGAGCGCGAGCTCGGCCAGGCAGTCCCTGCGCAGCGCGCCGTTGCCCGCGGCGCCCGCGGCCTTCAGCCCGCCGGTGAGGGCGGCCTCGGCCGCCTTGAGGGCGCCGTCGCGCAGCTCGCCGCCGCCCCGGATCGCGAGGGTGAGCGCGGAGATCTCGGGCCGCTGGACCAGCGCGGCGTGCGGCAGTCGCAGCGAGGCCGACTCCGCGTCGGCCGCGGCCTCCCGTGCCTCCCGCGGCCCGCCGGCGCGCAGCCGGTCCATGCGGATGACGGCGTGGGCCAGCCGGCAGCGGGCGCCGCGGTCGTCCTCCTCGGGGGGCACCTCGGCCAGGAGCCGTCCGGCGTGCTCCATGTACCGCTCGTACGCCGGGTCGTCCGCGTGGACCCGCGCGACGGCCGCGGCGAGCAGCACGAGTTCGGGCTCCTCGGCCGGCAGTTCGGCGGGCAGCTGCCGGAGCAGCTCGGCCGACAGTCTCGCCTTGGTCAGGCCGAGGACCTGGCCGATGGCCAGGCGGTGCACGACCAGACGGCCGATCTGCGCCCAGTCGCCCGCGGCGATCAGGTGGTGCACGGCGTCGGCGAGCAGGCCGTGGGCCCCGAGCCAGTCCGCGGCCCGGCGGTGCAGCGGCGAGACGAGCCCCGGCGCCTCGTGGCGCAGGCACATCCGCAGCACGTCGGCGAACATCTGGTGGCAGCGGAACCAGCCCTGGCCGACGGGCTGCAGGAAGGAGTTGTCCCGTACGAGGTCCGCGAAGTGCCCGCCCGCCTCCTCGCCGGAGAGCTCGGCGGCGAGTTCGGCGTTCATCCGGTCCAGGACGCTCGTCGTGAGCAGCAGCCGGCGCATGCCGGGCGACTGGAGGTCGAGGACCTCCTCGACGAGGTAGCTGGAGATCGTCTCGTCGTCGCCGGCGAACTGGGCGACGAACCGCTCGGGATCGCTCTGCTTCTCCAGGGACATCGCGGCCAGGCGCAGCCCCGCCGCCCAGCCGTCCGTGCGGTGCCGCAGCGCGCTCACCGTCTGGCGGGGCACGTCGATGCCGTGCTGGGCCAGCAGGGCCGCGGTCTCGCGGTCGTCGAACGCGAGGTCGGCGGTGCGCAGTTCGGTGAGGTCGCTGGTGAGCCGGCCGCGGTGCAGGTGCAGGGGCGGGTCGCGGCGCGCGAGCACGACCAGGCGCAGGACGCCCGAGGTGTGCCGCAGCAGGCTGGTGACGCCCTCGGCGATCGGTGAGCCGGGGGCGGGCTGGAAGTCGTCGAGGACCAGGACCACGGGCTCGCCGTACTCGTTCAGTTCGCCGGCGAGCGCGGCCACGTGCCGGGGGCCCTCGCCGGTGGCGACGCGGTCCGACAGGTCCACGCCCGCCTCGCGCAGGGCGCCGACGACGCGCGGCCAGAACACGCAGGGCTGCTCGGCGCGGCCGTCGCAGGTGACCCACGCGAGCGGTCCGGGCAGCCGTCCGGTGTGCGCCCACTCCAGGGCCAGCGCCGTCTTGCCCGCGCCCACGGGTCCGACGACCACGGTCAGCGGGCCCAGGGCGCCCCTGGACAGCCTGGATGTCAGTCGGGGCCTGGGGACCAGCCAGGTCGGCAGTGCGGGGGCGGAGCCGGCGGCCCCGGGGTCCGGACCGGCCTCCCGTGGGCGTGACCACTCGGCCATGGTCGGCACCTCGCTCTCGGAGCAGTGCGGTGCGGCACAGGCAAGTGTGGGGCCGACGGCTCGGGTGGGGTGCGCGGCGGGCGCCATCTCACCCGGGTGAAGTTCCGGCGCACGACGGCGTGGACGGCGCGCACGGAGGGGCACCGTCCACTTCCGGCTCAGGGGCACCCTCAGCACGGCTCAGGGGCGCCCCCGGTGCGGCTCGGGAACGCCCCTCGTCCGGTCGGCGGCGCAGGTTCAGGTCACTTCTCGCGCAGGGCCTCGACCAGTTCGTCCTCGCGGTCCTTGGTGAGGGAGGTGCGGATCACGGTCGGGTTGAAGGGACGCACCGCGTCGCGCACCCGGTCGGGGGTGGAGCGCCGCACGAGCGCGAAGACGGCTGCCCGGCCCGGTTCGAGGGTGGCCGCGATCTCCTTGATGAAGGGGTCGTTGATCCCCACGTCGGTCAGCTTTCCGGCGATGGCACCGGTGGCGGCGCCCACCGCGGCACCGAACACCGGCATCAGGAAGAGGAGCCCGAACAGCGAACCCCACAGCGCGCCGCCGGCCGCGCCGACGCCGGTGGGGCTGTAGGTCTGGCGGACATGGATCTTGCCGTCCATGGTGCGCCAGGCGAGCGCCGCGTCCTCCAGGTCGAGCAGTTCCTGCTTGGAGAGGTCCTTGGCGAGGCGCAGCACCGCGTCCGCCTTGTCCTTGTCCGCGAATCCGAGCACGACGAGATCGGCCATCAGGCCCTCCTGTGGTTGTTGCGTTTCGGCTGGTCCGGGTCCGATCCGTTCGGAACCGGTTCGCCCGACCGCTGTGCCGCCCTGACGAGTTCGGCGGCGATGGGCGTGAGCGCCTCTTCGGTGAGGAAGCCCTCCGCGACCGGCACGCCGCCGGCGTCGCGGACGGCCTTGCGCAGGTGCTTCGCCCAGACGTGTTCCAGCAGGACGAAGGCCGCCGCGGTCCCGGGGTCGAGTTCCTCGGCCATCTCCCTGATCTGGGTGAGGGACAGACCGAAGGCGTTGCCCTCGGCCAGGCTCGGATAGACGTCCTGTGCCCCGCGGAGCCGCTCGGCCGAGATGCCCAGCAGCGCGGCGACCGTCTCGCCCATGCCCTCTGCCTGGAAGTCGAGGGTGAACAGGTCCCCGCCGGTCTCCTTGCCGACGAAGAGCAGGTCGAGGACGTGGATCTGTTCGTTCGACTCCAGGACCGCCAGCTCCTCGATGATCCGCCCCTCGAACTTGGCGTCCGGCCCGAAGCCGATCGTCAGGAGCTGGACCGGTCCGATCTCAGCCATGGTGCCTCCCTTCGGCGGAACTGCCGCCGTCACGCCCGTCATCACAGCGTCGGAACGTGCCGGGACGCGTCACCCGCCACAGGTGAGGGAGGCGTGCGTCGGCGCGGTCACGGTGGGCCGCGGAGGTGGGACACCGATGACGGACGACGAGACGCGGGGCCGGGACGAGACGCCGGACCGGGACGACGGCTCTCCCGCCCGAAGCGGCGCGACCGGGCCCGGGCCGACGGCCGGCCCCGAGACCGCACCCGAGAGCACCGAAAGCACCGAAAGCGAAGTGGCACGCCTGCGCGCGGAAGTGGCGCGCCTGCGCGACCGCTCCGGGACCGAACGGCGGCGCCGGGCCCGCACCCTGGCGATCCGGCGCGTGGCCGCCGCGGTGCTGATCGCGCTGGTCGCCGTGCTGGCCGTCACATCGGTCGTGGGGGTGTGGGGCTCGCGCACCACGCTGAACACGGACCGCTGGATCGCCACCGTGGGCCCGCTGCCCGACGACCCGGAGGTCAACGCGGCCGTCTCGACGTATCTGGCGAACGAGATCTTCGACCAACTGGACGTCGAGCAGCGGCTGTCCGAGGCGCTGCCGCCCCGGGCGTCCTTCCTCGCGGGGCCGGTGACCGGGGCCGTCCACGGCTATCTGCGGGACTCGATCTCCAAGCTCATCGCCACGGACCGGTTCCAGGACCTGTGGCGCGCGACGAACCGGTTCGCGCACGAGCGGATCATCGCGGTCCTGGAGAAGAGCGACGGCAACGTACGGGTCCAGGGCGACACGGTCACCCTCAACCTGCTGCCGATGGTCAACAACCTCCTGCGCTCGCTGGAGGACCAACTGCCCACCCTGTTCGGCAAGAAGCTCGACCTGCCGGCCCTCTCCTCGGGCGAGATCCCGCCCGGTCTGCACCAGCGGATCGAGAAGGCACTGAACGTCGACCTGCCCGAGGACTTCGCGCAGATCCGGCTCTACGACCGGCACGAACTGGGCCAACTCCAGGAGGCCGTCCTCATGTTCAAGCGCGCGGTGGTGGGCCTGCTGATCGCCGTGCCGGTGCTGCTGGGCCTCGCCCTGTGGGTCTCGCCCAACCGGCGGCGCACCCTGCTCCAGCTCGGCCTGTGGCTGATCGTGACGGTCACCGTCCTCTCCAGCGTGCTGCGGGCGGTGCGCGACCAGCTGCTCGACCACGTGCCGCCCGGCGTCTACCGCGACGGCGTGCAGTCCGCGCTGTGGACGATCTTCACGACGCTGCGGGACCGCGGCGACCAGCTGCTGTGGCTCGGCATCGCCATCGCCGTCATCGCGTATCTGGCGGGGCCGGGACGGCTGCCGGTGCTGCTGCGCAGGCTGGTGGCGAAGGGAGCGCGGGCCACGGGCCACTTCCTGGCGCGGACCGGGGACCGGGTGACCACGAAGAAGCTGCCGGTGCGGCCGTGGCTGACCCGCCACGCCGACGTGCTGCGGGTCTCCGGGCTCGTCGTCGCGGCGCTGGTGGCGTTGCTCCTGTCGTCGTGGACCGGACTGCTCGTGGTCGCCGTCCTGCTGGCCGCGTACGAGATCGCGATCACCCTGGCCGCGAGGAGCGGGGGCTCACCCCCAGAAGGTGAGGCGACCCCGGAGGCCCCCGCCAAGACTGGCGCCCCCGGCTGAGTACCGCTGGGGCCGACGCAGGGAGGCTGCGCATGAAGAGGCAGACGCACGCCGGCCGCACCGGGCCGGCCGGCGACGCGAGCGGACGGTCCCGTCTGTGGGGCCCCTACCTCAGCGAACGCCAGTGGGGCACGGTCCGCGAGGACTACAGCCCCGGCGGCGACGCCTGGTCCTACTTCCCGCACGACCACGCGCGTTCGCGCGCCTACCGCTGGGGCGAGGACGGCCTCGGCGGGATCTGCGACGAGAAGCAGCGGCTGTGTCTGGCCCTGTCCCTGTGGAACGGCCGCGACCCGATCCTCAAGGAGCGGGCCTTCGGCCTCACCAACGGCGAGGGCAACCACGGCGAGGACGTCAAGGAGTACTACTTCTACCTCGACAGCACGCCCAGCCACTCCTACCTGCGCTATCTGTACAAGTACCCGCAGGCGGCGTTCCCCTACAACGACCTCGTCGAGGTCAACCGGAACCGTACGCGCCAGGAGTTCGAGTACGAGCTCCTCGACACCGGGGCCTTCGACGACGACCGCTACTTCGACGTGACGGTGGAGTACGCCAAGGCCGACCACGACGACGTCCTGATGCGGATCACCGTCGACAACCGCGGCCCCGACGAGGCGACGCTGCACGTGCTGCCGACGCTGTGGTTCCGCAACACCTGGTCGTGGCACGAGCGCCGCGACGAGGAGCGCATGCCGCAGCTGAAGGCGGTCGAGGGACCGCGCGCGACGGCGACCGTCCGTGCCGACCACCCGGAGCTCGGCAGTTACGACCTGCGGTGCGACGGCGCGGCGGAGCTGCTGTTCACGGAGAACGAGAGCAACAACGAGCGTCTGTTCGGCACGGCCAACGCCTCCCCGTACGTCAAGGACGGCATCGGCCGCTACGTGGTCCACGGTGAGCGGGGCGCCGTCAATCCGGCGCGGCACGGCACGAAGGCGGCCGTGCACCACACGCTCACCGTTCCGGCCGGCGGGTCCGAGACGTTGCGGCTGCGTCTCGGCCCCGCCGGCGCCCAGCTCACGCTGGCCCCCAAGGGGTTCGACTCGGTCTTCAAGAGCCGGATCGCCGAGGCGGACGCCTTCTACCGCGAGCTGACGCCCGACGGGGCGAGCGAGGACGAGGCGCGCGTGCTGCGCCAGGCGCTCGCCGGGATGCTCTGGTCCAAGCAGTACTACGCGTTCGACCTGGAGACCTGGCTCGCCGAGCACGACCTCACCCCGTGGAGCCCGCCCCGGTCCGGCATCCGCAACCGCGAGTGGTTCCACATGGTCAGCGACGACATCGTGTCGATGCCGGACAAGTGGGAGTACCCCTGGTTCGCCGCCTGGGACCTGGCGTTCCACGCGGTCGCCTTCTCCGTCGTCGACGTGGGCTTCGCCAAGGAGCAGCTCGAACTGCTGCTGCGGGACTCCTACTTGCACCCCAACGGCCAGATCCCCGCCTACGAGTGGAACTTCGGCGACGTGAACCCGCCGGTGCACGCCTGGGCCGCGTACTTCGTGTACTCGGTGGAGAAGGCCACGACCGGCCACGCCGACCACGCCTTCCTGGAGCGCACCTTCCAGAAGCTGCTCACGAACTTCACGTGGTGGGTCAACCGCAAGGACCCCAGCGGCCGCAACGTCTTCCAGGGCGGCTTCCTGGGCCTCGACAACATCGGTGTCTTCGACCGCAGCGCGCCGCTGCCCACCGGCGGCACCCTGGAGCAGGCGGACGGCACCGCCTGGATGGCGCTGTACTGCCAGTCGATGCTGCAGATCGCGGTGGAGCTGGTCGAGCACAACGAGGCCTACGAAGAGCTGGTCCTGAAGTTCGTCGAGCACTATCTGTGGATCGCCGCCTCGATGGACCGGCTCGGGAACCTCGGCGACGAACTGTGGGACGAGGAGGACGGGTTCTTCTACGACGTGCTGCGGCTGCCCGACGGGGAGGCCGTCCGGCTGAAGGTCCGCTCCATGGTGGGGCTGCTCCCGCTGTGCGCGTCGACCGTGTTCCAGCCGAGGCAGCTGGAGCGGCTCTCCGGCCTGACCGAGCGCCTGCAGCGGTTCGCCGCGCGCCATCCCTCGCTGTCGGTGACGCTGACGTCGGCGCGGGCCGGCACGGCGGGCGGACCGCGGCTGCTGTCCGTCGTGGACGAGAAGAAGCTGACGCGGGTGCTGGCCCACCTCCTGTCGGAGGACGAGTTCCTGAGCCCGTACGGCATCAGGGCGCTGTCCCGGCACCATGCGGAGCACCCGTACACGTTCTGGGTGCACGGCGAGGAGTACCGGGTCTCCTATCTGCCCGCCGAGTCGGACACCGGCATGTTCGGCGGCAACTCCAACTGGCGCGGCCCGGTGTGGCTGCCGATGAACACGCTGGTCATCCGGGCGCTGCTGAACCTGTACGGCTTCTACGGCGACGATCTGACCGTCGAGTGCCCGACCGGCTCGGGGGTGCGGAAGAACCTCTACGAGGTCGCCGAGGAGCTCTCCGTGCGCCTCGGCCGGATCTTCCTGCGCGACGAGCAGGGCCACCGGCCAGTGTACGGCGGGCAGCAGAAGTTCCGGGACGACCCGCACTGGCGGGACCTGGTCTCCTTCTTCGAGTACTTCCACGGCGACAACGGCGCCGGCATCGGCGCCTCCCACCAGACGGGCTGGACCGGACTGATCGCCGCCCTGATGAAGATCTTCGGGACACTCGGTCCCGACGACTTCCGGCCCGGATCCGCGAGGAGGCGCACCCGATGACCGAGCTGCCCGCACAGCCCGTCGTCCATGAGGTCAACACCCGCGTGTGGCTGCGGGAGACCGGTCTGCGCACCGGCCGTCCGACCGGCCTCGCGGAGGTGCCCAAGGACGTCTGGGACGAGATCACTCCCTCGGGCGTCGACGCCGTGTGGCTGATGGGCGTCTGGGAGCGCAGTCCGCTGGGGCGCAGCATCGCCCTGGACAACCCGGCGCTGCGCACCGCGTTCGACGCGGCCGTCCCGGGCGTCGGCGAGGAGGACATCGCGGGATCGCCGTACTGCATCCGCCGCTACGAGGTCGACGCGGCACTCGGCGGGTCCGAGGGCCTTGCCGCCGCGCGCGCCGAGCTGGACCGCAGGGGCGTCGGGCTGCTGCTCGACTACGTCCCCAACCACGTGGCGCCCGACAGCCCTTGGGTGAGCGAGCACCCCGAGTACTTCGTGCGGGGCGACGCGGCGGACGTGCGGCGCGATCCCGCCGGGTTCCTCGACACCGGGCGGGCCGTGTTCGCCCGGGGCCGCGATCCGTTCTTCCCGCCCTGGCCGGACGTCGTGCAGCTGGACGCCTTCGCCCCGGCGCTGCGGCAGGCCACCGCGACGGTGCTCGACGGCATCGGCCGGGTGTGCGACGGGGTGCGCTGCGACATGGCGATGCTGCTGATCAACGACGTGTTCGCCCGGACGTGGGGCGCGCGGGTGGGCGCGCCTCCCGAGGAGGAGTTCTGGTCGGAGGTCGTGACGGCCGTCCGGCGCGGACACCCCGGGATGATCTTCGCCGCGGAGGCGTACTGGGACCTCGAATGGGCCCTCCAGCAGCAGGGGTTCGACTTCTGCTACGACAAGCGGCTCTACGACCGGGTGCTGAACGAGAGCGCCCCGTCGGTCCGCGCCCATCTGCTGGCCGACGAGCAGTACCAGCGCCGTCTCGTCCGGTTCCTGGAGAACCACGACGAGCCGCGCGCCGCGCAGACGCTGCCGCCGGCGAAGGAGCGGGCGGCGGCCGTGCTGATCGCCACGCTGCCCGGCGCCACGCTGTGGCACGAGGGTCAGTTCACCGGGCGCCGCGTGCACCTGCCGGTCTTCCTCGACCGGCGCCCCGACGAGCCGGCGGATCCGGCGCTGCGGGCGTTCCACGAGCGGCTGCTCTCGCGCGTCCACGGCAGCGGCATGCGTACGGGCGGGTGGCGTCTCCTGGACTGCGCGGGCTGGCCCGACAACGACTCCGCGCGGCATCTGATCGCCTCGTGCTGGTCCGGTCCCGCGGGCCGGTTCCTGACCGTCGTGAACCTCTCCCCGCATCAGGCGCAGGCCCGCGTCCGGCTGCCCTGGAGCGAACTGGGCGAGGAGACCTGGGAGTTGACCGACCTGCTCCACGACGACCGGTACGGGCGCTCGGGCGCGGAGCTGCTGGGGAACGGTCTGTACGTCGATCTGCCGCCGTGGGGCACGCATGTGCTGTCCGCCGCGGCGAACGTGGGGTAGTCCGGGCCCCGTCGTGTGGGGGAAGGGCCCAGCCGGCCGTGGACGGCTGGGCCCCGCTCCGTGGCGGCTACGGTCCCTCTGCCGTCGGCTGCCTGCTCACCGCGGTCCACCGCGCGCCGCTGCGCTCGCGGAACGCCTCGACGGCGCTCTCCACCGTCGGGAAGAACTGCCCCGGATCGAAGGCCCGCGTCAGGCCGTAGCGCTCGACCTTGCGGCGCACCGGGTCCTTCAGCTCGGCGAAGACCAGCTCGGTCCCCCGCTTCTCCAGGGCCTCGTCCAGCTCCTCCAGGAAGTCGGCGGCCGTCGTGTCGACGTCGGTCACCGGCTCGGCGGCGATGAGCACGCAGCGCGGCGGCGGTTCGGTGCGCGCGCACCGCAGGACCTCGTCGCGGAACGCCTTGGCGTTGGCGAAGAACAGCGGCGCGTCGAAGCGCAGGATCACCAGGCCGGGCAGCTCCTCGGCGCTCGGGTACGAGCGCACGTCGTGGTAGCCCGCGAGGCCGGGCACGCGTCCGAGCACCGTGCTGTAGGGCCACCACGCGCGCCGGAAGACGTTGAGGATGGACAGGCCCACGGCGACCGCGATGCCGGGCAGCACGCCGAGCAGCGCCACCCCGAGGAAGGCCGCGATGCACAGCAGGAACTCCGCCTTGCGCTGCCGCCACAGCCGCGCCGTGCCCTGGGCGTCGGCCAGCGAGAGGGAGGCCGTGACGACCACCGCGGCGAGCGTGGGCTGCGGCAGGTCGCGGAAGAGGCCCGGCAGCAGGACGAGCATGAGGAGGATCAGCGCCGCGCCGACCACCCCGGTGAGCTGGGTCCGCGCGCCCGCCCGCTCGGCGACGGCCGTCCGTGAGCCGCTGGTGCTCACGGGGAAGCCCTGGAAGAGCCCGGCGGCCATGTTCGCCGTGCCGATGGCGATCATCTCGTCGTTGCCGCGGACCTCCTGGCCGGTGCGCGTGGCGAACGCCGAGGCGTTGGAGATCGTGTCGGCCAGGGAGACCAGGGCGATGCCGAGCGCGCCGACGCACAGCGGGCCGAGGTCCTCCCACCGGATGTCCGGGACGGTGAAGGGCGGCAGCCCCTCGGGCAGCCTGCCGACCATCCGTACGCCGTGGTCCTCCAGGTCGAGCAGGACGGAGGCGGCGATGGCGAGCACCACCATGACGAGGACGGCGGGGACCTTCGGCAGCAGGCGCTGCAGGAGCAGGATGACCGCGATGCAGCCGAGGCCCACGGCGACGGCGGCCGGCACCGCCTTCCCGTCGCCCAGCGCCCCTGCGAAGGCGTCGATCTCCTCGATCAGCCCGTCGGCGTCGGTGGAGAACCCGAACAGCTTGGGCAGCTGGCCGACGAGGATGGTGAGGGCCAGGCCGTTCATGTAGCCGATCATGGTCGGCTTGGAGATCAGGTCGGCGACGAAGCCGAGGCGCGCCACGCCCGCCAGGAGCGTGATCGCCCCGACCATCAGCGCCAGGGCGGAGGCGAGCGCGACCGCGCGGGCGCTGTCGCCGCCGGAGGCGACCAGCGGCAGGACGGTGGCGGCGATCATCGGGCCGAGCGACGAGTCGGGGCCGAGCACGAGGATGCGGGACGGCCCGGTGACGGCGTACGCGAGCAGGCAGAGCACGGACGTGTACAGGCCGGTGATCGCCGGCAGTCCGGCCAGTTCCGCGTACGCCATGCCCTGCGGCACGAGCAGCGTGCTCAGGACGAGGCCGGCCACGAGGTCCTTGGCCAGCCACTCCCGGCGGTAGCTCCGCAGCGTCTTGACGCCGGGCGGCTGCCAGGGCACCGGTGCCTCACCGCCGTCCGGGGCCGGCGGGCCGCGCGCGGCGGCGGGCCACGAGCTTGCCCAGCTCCCAGAGCGTCAGCAGGACGAGAGGCGGCAGGAACGCCCAGGCGAACTGGCCCGCTTCCAGCGGCGTCGTGTCGAGCAGCCGGTTGAAGACGTCCGTCTGGGTCACCAGGACGGCGAGGACGAACTCCCCGAGCATCGTCCAGTTCAGCTGCTTGCTGTCGAACGTGTCGGCCGTGAGCACCGTGCCGGTCTGGCTGCGGCACTCCAGGGCGGCGACGATCAGGCAGAGCGCGAACGAGGCGAAGGCGATGGAGTTGCCGACGCGGACGCTGTCGTAGCGCGCCTCGCCCAGCTGGATCAGGCCGAGCAGCCCGGCGGCGACGGCCGCCCCGGCGAGTCCGACCGTCAGCATCAGGCCGGGGGTCATGACCGGCTGGCCGCGGGGGCGGGGCCGGCGGGTCATGAGGTCCTGCCTGACCCGGTCGAAGCCGAGGGAGAAGCCGAAGGCCGCGTTGACGACGAAGTGGATCCAGAGCACCTGGGCGGGGGTGAACGGCTCGCCGCCGGCGATGTCGAACAGCGTGGCGCCGAGGAAGCAGAGCACGAACACGACGAGCAGGAGCAGCACGAAGCGGATGTACTTGGTGAGGTTGTCGTAGATCTTGCGGCCCTGCTCGACGGCGTGGACGATCGTGGCGAAGTTGTCGTCGGACAGGATCATCCGGGCGGCGTTCTTGGCGACCTCCGTGCCGGACCCCATGGCGACGCCGATGTCGGCGGACTTGATGGCGGGGGCGTCGTTGACGCCGTCGCCGGTCATGGCGACCACGTCGCCCTTCTTCTTCAGGGTCTCGGCGAGCAGCACCTTGTGCTCGGGGGCGACCCGGCCGACCACGCCGATGCCGTCGATGCGGTCGAGCCGTTCCTGTTCGGAGAGCGCCGCGAAGTCGGCGCCGAGGATCGCCTCGCCGCCGATGCCGATCTGCTCGGCGACCGCGGCACCGGTGATGATGTCGTCACCGGTGACCATCCGGACGCGGATGTGCGCGGCCTGCGCGGCGGCGACGGCGTCCCGGGACTCGTCACGCGGCGGGTCGACCATGCCGACGAGGCTGGTCACCCGCAACGCGGTGATCTGCGCGAGGAGATCGCCGCCCGGCACGAACGCCGCGGGGTCGAGGTCGCGGGTCGCGGCGGCCATCACCCGGCGGCCCGCGCGCTCCATCCGCTCGACCTCGCCCTCGGCGCGGTCCCGCAGCGCCGTGTCGAAGGGGAGGCTCGCGCCGTCCGACAGCGCGGTCGTGACGCGCGCGAGGACGGCGGGTGCCGCTCCCTTGACGAAGCAGCGCACGACGGGGTGGCCCTTGTCGTCGGTGGCCTCGTGGAAGGTGGCCATCAGTTTGTACGCCGGGTCGAAGGGCAGCGTGGCGAGCCGGGGCAGCCGGGCGCGGGTGGCCTCCACGTCCAGGCCCGCCTTGTGGCCGAGGACGAGCAGGGCGCCCTCGGTGGGGTCGCCCACCACGCGTCCGTCCACCAGCGAGGCGTCGCTGGCGACGAGGTAGGGCAGGATCGCGTCGTCGATGCCCGACGAGGTGCCCGCGGCGTGGTGGACCCTGCCGTCGAGGGAGTATCCGCCGCCCGAGACCGTGTACCGGTCGAAGGGGTCGACGACCTCGACGACGGTCATCTGGTTCATCGTCAGCGTGCCGGTCTTGTCGGAGTTGACGGCGGAGGTGAAGCCGAGGGTCTCCACCGACGGCAGGTCCTTGACGATCGCGTGGCGCCGCGCGAGGTCGAGGCCGCCCAGCGAGAGGATCGTCTGGGTCACCGTGGGCAGCGCCTCGGGGACGGCGGCGATGGCCAGCGACACGGCGCTCACGAACAGCGCGTCCCACGGCTCGCCCCGCCCGCGCCCGAGCGCGAACATGACGACCATGGTCACCCCGGCGGCTCCCACGATCCACAGCGTGAGCCGGTTCAGCTCCTTGGTGAGCGGCGACATCTCACGCCGGGTGGTCGACAGCATCCCGGAGATCTTGCCCAGTTCGGTGGAGGCCGCGGTGGCGGTGACCACGAGGACCGCGCTGCCGTGCGTGACCGGGGTGTTCATGAACGCCATGTCCGTCTGGTCCACCGGACCCAGGTCCGTGCCCCGCACCGGCGTGGCGTCCTTGGCGACGGGGACGCTCTCCCCGGTGAGCGCGGACTCGTCGATCTGCAGGGCGCTCGCCGACAACAGCCGTCCGTCGGCGGGCACTTCGTCGCCCGCGGCCAGGAGCACGATGTCGCCGACGACGACCTCCGCCGCGTCGACCTCGACCACCCTGCCCTCGCGCCGCACCCGGGCGGTGGCCTTCGTCATCGCCTTCAGGGCGTTCATGGCGCTCTCGGCCTTGCCCTCCTGCCGCAGCCCGATGACCGCGTTCAGCAGGGTCAGGGCCAGCAGCACCAGCGCGGTGCCCCACTCCTGGATGAGGAGGGAGACCAGGGCGGAGGCGACGAGGATGATCTGCATGTACGTGGTGAACTGGCCGAGGAAGCGGACCAGGCCCGGTGTCGGCTTCTCCTCCGCCAGGGTGTTGGGCCCGTCCTCGGCGAGCCGCGTGGCCACCTGGGCCGCGCTCAGGCCCAGGGCCGGGTCGACGCCCAGTTCCTCGGCCACCGACTCGGCCGGGCGCGCGTACCAGGCGTGGGCCGGTGCCGCGGGGGCGTCGTGTCCGGATGCCGCTGCGGTCATCGCGCCCGCCTTCCCGCGCCGTGGCGGCCGCGGCCGTCCGCGGCGGCGGCCCAGGGGTCCGCCGCCGCGCCGGCCGGTGCCTCGTCCTCCAACTGGCGCTTCTCCAGTTCGAGTTCGTGACGCGCCTTGTCGCCGATGTCCGGATAGCGCGGGCCGATGTCGAGCAGCGCGTGCGAGAGGACGGCGGCCGCGCAGATCCGGGCGTACCACTTGCGGTCCGCGGGCACCACGTACCAGGGGGCCCACGGGGTGCTCGTGGCGGACAGCATCTCGGAGAACGCCGACTGATAGGCGTCCCAGGAGGCGCGTTCGCGCGCGTCCGCCGCCGAGAACTTCCAGTTCCGCTCCGGCACGTCGATGCGTTTCAGGAAGCGGACGCGCTGTTCTTCCTTGGACAGGTTCAGGAACAGTTTGACGACGCTGAAGCCGTTGTCCGTCAGATACCGCTCCCAGTCGTTGATCTCCCGGTACCGCCGCCGCCAGAACGCCTTCCTGCCCTTGGCCCCGCCCGGCAGCCGCTGGCGGGCGAGGAGTTCGGGGTGCACGCGCACCACCAGCACCTCCTCGTAGTGCGACCGGTTGAAGATGCCGATCTCCCCGCGGCGCGGCAACTGGCAGGCGTAGCGCCAGAGGTAGTCGTGGCTGAGCTCCTCGGCCGAGGGCGCCTTGAAGTTGGCCACGCGCACGCCCTGCGGGTTCACTCCGCTCATGACGTGGCGGATGGTGCCGTCCTTGCCCCCGGCGTCCAGCGCCTGCAGGCACAGCAGCACGCCGTGGCTGCCCTCGGCGGCCAGCCTGCGCTGGTAGTCGGCGAGCAGGAGCACGCCGCTGCGGAGCAGCTCCTGCCCCTCGGCCTTGTCCTTGACGCCCGCCTTGTGGGCGGGGTCGAAGTCCTTGGCCAGGTTCACCTTCGCACCGGGCTCGACCCGCAGAGGGGCGATGAACGCGGCGATCCGCTCGGCCCTCTCGTCCCTCGTGCGCACCCGTCCGTCCTTCATGGGGTTCCTCTGCTAGCCCAGGGTGTCCTGATCCACGACGCACAGGCCCCAGATGACGAAGCCGTCGATCGCGATCAGCGTGAGGGACCAGAAGGGGTGGTACGGGATGGACAGGAAGTTGGCGATGATCATCAGGGCGGCGATGATCACGCCGGTGATCCGGGCCCACTTCATGGCCGCGAGCAGGCCGAGGCTGACGATCACCGCGACCACGCCGAGGACGAGGTGGATCCAGCCCCAGCTCGTCAGGTCGAACTCGAAGACGTACTGGGGCGTGCTGAGGAACACCTTGTCCTCGAGGACTGCCATGAGCCCCCGGCAGAAGCCCATGGAGCCGGAGATGAACAGCATCACCGCGGCGAAGATCGTCAGCCCGCCCGCGGCCGCACGCGTGGTGCCTGAACGATTGTGCGAAGTGGTCGTGGTGGTCATGACAGGACCCCCATGGTTGAGCAGGGTGCCGATTGCACCGCTGAGTGGGGGCGAGTCTCGCCCTCGCCGCGGTGCCGGGTCGTCACCCCCCGAGGGTGACGCCCGGAGGCGGGGCACCCAGGAGGCTGTCCGTCGTCCGGCGCGCGAGAGGCTTCCGGCGCCGGAGAGGCCGCCGGGAGGGGCTCCGGCGCGCGAGGGAGGCTCCGTCCCCTGAGGGGAGCTCCGGCCCGAGAGGGAGGCGAGGGATGACCGTGCCGTCCACCCCCGAGGGGGCGAACGCCCCCCAGAACGGCCGCCCGTGGCCGCGTCGCATCCTCGCGCCGCTCGCGCTGGCCCAGTTCATCTGCAGCTTCGCCGGCTCCAACATGACCGTGATGATCAAGGACATCAGCGAGGACCTGGACACCACCGTGCAGGGCGTACAGATCGCGATCACCGCGTTCCTGCTGGTGATGGCGGCTCTGATGATCCCGGGCGGCATCCTCACGGAACGCTACGGCCGCAAGCGGTGCCTCGTCGTCGGGCTCGCCATCTACGGCGTCGGCGCCCTGATCAGCGCGGCCTCGCCCGGCCTCGGCGTGCTCATTCTCGGCAACTCGATCCTGGAGGGCGTCGGCACGGCGCTGCTCATCCCGCCCGTGTACATCCTCACCACCCTCCTGTTCACCGAAGTCGCCGACCGGGCCCGCGCGTTCGGGGCGATCATGGGCATGGGCGGCATCGGCGCAGCCGCGGGACCGCTGCTCGGCGGGCTCATCACCTCGGCGATCAGCTGGCGGGCCGCGTTCGTGTTCCAGGCCGCGGTGGTCGCGCTGATCATCCTGCTCACCCGGAAGATCGACGACCCGCTGCCCCCCGACCCGAGCCGTTCCTTCGACACCGGCGGCGCGGTCCTGTCGGCCGGCGGTCTGGTGCTGGTCGTCATGGGCATCCTCGCGGCGGACGACAACGTCTGGCTGATGGCCGGGCTGCTGCTGGTCGGCGCCCTCGTCCTGGTCGCCTTCTTCCGCTGGGTGCGCGCCAAGGAGCGCAAGCACGCCGTACCGCTGCTGCCGACCGCGCTGTTCCACAACCGCACGTCCAACCTCGGCCTGATCACCCAGCACATCCAGTGGCTGCTGCTCATGGGGGTGTCGTTCGTCGTGGCCACCTATCTCCAGGTCGTCCGCGGCTACGACGCGATCGGCACCGGCGTGATCTTCACCGCGTCGACGCTGGGGCTGCTCGCCAGCTCGCTGGCCGCCGCGCGCTTCGCCCGGCGGCGCGAGCAACGGACCCTGGTCATGGCCGGGTTCGCCGTGACGGTGTGCGGGATCGGCGTCCTGATCGCCCTCGCCCACGGCTCGCCGAAGGCCTGGGTGTTCACTCCCGGGCTGCTCCTGATCGGTCTGGGGCTCGGGGTGATGCTGACACCGTCGGTGAACGTGGTGCAGTCGAGCTTCTCCGAGGACCTCCAGGGCGAGATCTCCGGCCTGTCGCGCAGTGTGTCCAACCTCGGTTCCTCGGTGGGCACCGCGCTCGCGGGCACCATCCTCGTGGCCGACCCGTCCGTGGGGCCGTACGCGGTGGCGCTCGTGGTGCTCGCCGTCATCGGGCTCGGCGGGCTCGGCGCCGCGGCGAAGCTGCCCCGGACGCCGCCGCCCGAACGCCGGGCCTGAGGCCGCGCGGCGGCCCCGGCTCACCGTGTTCGTGGTGCACTTCGGTGGCGACGAGCAGGTCCTGGAGCGACGCGCGGCGGGCACTGAACGGGATCCAGCACATGCCCAGCGGGAACGTCACGCACAGGACCGCCCGCAGCAGGGAACGCGGCAGACCCGGCCGCCGCCCGGCCCGGCCGGTGACGCGGAGCCCCATCAGCCGGCAGCCGACCGTGGCGCCGACCGAGGCCCAGGCGCCGCCGAGGTAGAGCACCGCGACGACCCACGCGACCGATCCGGTGAGCCAGGCGGGCAGGTCCGGAAACCGGAACGGCGGCCCGGTGGCCAGCAGCCGCGCGCACCCCGCGCCGAACTGCACGGTGAACCCGGTCAGGGCCAGGACCAGCGCGTCGAGCACGGAGGCGACACCGCGGGAGACGATGCCGGCGGGTTCGGGGGCGGGGCCGGGTACGCCGTCCGGCCCCGCCGGCCGCGCTCTGTCGTCGCGGGCCGTCATCGCCGGCCTCGTGGCGAGGGGTCCGCGCCGTTGTCCGACGGCGGGTCCGCCCGGCGCAGCAGACGGTCCGCGAGGCGGTTCACGCTGCGGTCGCCGCGCTGCCCGAGGAGGCGGATCGCGTCGACCGTGTCGGTCGTGAGGCCGCCCCCGGTGTCCCGGACGATCTTCCCGAGGTCGATCTCGCGGAGCACGTCACGGGTGATGCCCACCAGGTCGATCCGGTCGATCACCGCGTCCACGTCGACCCGGTCGGCGATGGGGTTCACGTCCACCCGCTCGGCGATCCGGTCCACGTCGATCCGGTCCGCGATCCGGTTCACGTCGACCCGTGCCACCAGGGCGTCCAGGTCGACGCGGTCGAGCACGGCACCGATCACCGCACGGGTCACGGCGTCCGCCGCCCCTCCCACCGTGTCCAGCGCGCACCGGGCCCGCCGGACGACACAGGCCAACAGGCCGCCCGCACTTGCTGAGGTCATCGTCAGACCGCAGCAGTGTCCGGACGGCCTGACATCCTCCGCCGGGGGTGAGTCGCCCGGCGGAGGCGGGCCACTCAGGCGCCCGGCAGGATGACGGCCCGGCCGTTCACACGGCCCGCGTGCAGGTTCTCGTACGCCGTGGGGGCGTCATCCAGTGCGTACGTCTCCACGTGGACGTCGATCACGCCCGACCGCGCCAGCTCCAGGACCTCGATCAGCTCGGACCTGCTGCCCCAGTACGGGGAGCGGACCGCGACGTCGTACGCGGTCGTGCCGAAGCCGACGGACGCGGCGCCGCCGCCGATGCCGACGATGGACACGTCCCCCTCGACCGCCGCGCAGGCGGTCGCCGTGGCGGCGGTGGGCGGGGCGCCGACGAAGTCGAACACGGCCTCGGCGCCGAGCCCGCCGGTCAGTCCACGCACCGTGTCCGCCGCGGACGCGTCCGACAGGACGGCCTCGTGGGCGCCGACCTCGCGGGCGAGCCGCAGCTTCTCCTCGGTGACGTCCAGGGCGATGACCCGCGCCGGGGTCAGCGCCCGCAGCAGCTGGATCGCGACGTGCCCGAGGCCGCCCGTGCCGATGACCACGGCCGTGCTGCCGGGCGTCAGCTTGGGCAGCGAGGTCTTGATCGCGTGGTACGGGGTGAGGCCCGCGTCGGTGAGCGGCACGGCGGTCACCGGGTCGAGGCCGCCGAGCGGGACCAGGTGGCGGGGGTCGTCCACGAGCAGGTACTCGGCGATGGCGCCGGGCGCCCCGAGTCCGGGCGGACGGATGCCGAGCTCCGCGGCGCGCGTGCAGTAGTTCTCCTTGCCCTGCGCGCACATCGGACAGGTGCCGCAGCCCCAGGGCCCGTACACGGCCACGGAGTCGCCGAGCGCGAGACCGGTGACGCCCTCGCCCAGCGCGGCGACGGTCCCGGCGCCCTCGTGGCCCAGGGTCAGCGGCAGCGGGAAGGACAGCGCCTCGGCGGGCATGTCCATCACCGCGATGTCGGAGTGGCACACACCGGCGGCGGTGACCTTCAGGAGCACCTGCCCCGGGCCCGGCCGGGGGCACGGGACGGTGACGACCTCGGGGTCGGCGCCGACGCTGCGGTACTGGACGGCCTTCATCCGGGCGGGCAGGCCCGGGAGTTCTCGACCTGACATGGTGGGGTGCCTCTCTTCCTACGGGTCGGACGCCGGTCAGCGGGCCGCGTATCCGCCGTCGACCAGGTGGTAGCTGCCGTTGACGAACGAGGCGCGCTCGGAGAGTAGGAACAGGGTGAGCTCGGCGACCTCCTCGGCGGTGCCGAGACGGCCCTGCGGGTGGAGCGCGACCAGCTGCGCGCGCTGCGCCTCGTCGCCCTTGAGCAGCGGGGTGTCGATGAAGCCGGGCGCGACGGCGTTCACCCGCACGCCCTGGGAGGCGTACTCCACGGCGGCGGTCTTGGTCAGGCCGACGACGGCGTGCTTGGCGGCGGAGTAGGCGGGGGACCCGGCGAAGCCGTTCGTACCGAGGATCGAGGACATGTTGACGACGGCGCCGCCGCCGGAGGCGAGGAGGTGCGGCAGCTCGTAGCGCAGGGAGTAGAAGACGCCGTTGAGGTTGGTGTCGATCACGCGCCGCCAGTCCTCGACCGCGTACTCCCCGGTCGGGGCGGACGCCCCGGCGATGCCGGCGTTGTTCACGGCCAGGTGGAGACCGCCGTACGTCTCGACCGCGAACTCGACGGCCAGGCGCACCGATTCGGGGTCGGTGACGTCGACGCGCACGGCGGCGGCACGGCCGCCGGCCTCGGTGAGGGTGCGGGCGACGTCCCGCGCGCCCTGTTCGTTGAAGTCGGCGACGACGACGGCTGCGCCGGCCGCCGCGAGACGGCGGGCGACCTCGAGGCCGATGCCGGAGGCCGCGCCGGTGACGAGGGCGGTCTTCCCGGCGAACTCCGCCGGGGCGGCGGGGGCGGCGCTGGTGTTCGTGCTGGTGGTCGTGCTCATGGTGGTGCCTGGTTTCACTCGGTGGTGGTACGGGATTCACTCGATGCCGGAGCGGGGGCCGGCGCGGGCTCGTCGGCCAGGGCCGTGAACGCCGTGTCGATGAGCCGGGGCAGGGGCGCGCTCGCGCCGGGCGCGATCCAGAACCGCACGGCGGTGCCGAACGCCCCGACGGCGAGCGACACCGCGAGCGCGGGCCGCAGATCGCGCTCCGCGTCGAGCCCGAGCCGACGCGCGACGATCGCCACCGACGCGCTCTCGGCCTCGTCCTGCACCCGCAGATAGGCGGGCAGCAGCGCGGGCTCGCCGTGCAGCAGCCGCAGCAGGTCCCGCGAGCGGGGCAGGCGGTGCCAGGCGGTCGGCTCGTCGGCCAGCCAGCTCCGCAGGGCGCGGTGGTAGGCCGTGAGCGGGCTCTCCTCGGCGGGGCGGGCGGCCAGCGCCGCGTTGATCCGCGCGAAGTCGGCGCGCAGGGCGTCGACGACGGCGTCCTCCTTCCCGGCGAAGTACCGGGAGAAGGTGCGCCGGGAGACGTCGGCCCGTTCGCTGATCGTCTCGACGGTGACCTGGTCGAGGCCGTGGGCGAGGACCAGGTCCACGGCGGCGTTCGCCATGGTGTCCCGGCTCTCCCGGACCTTGCGGGTCCGGCGGCCCTGGTTGCTGCTCATGTCGTCGACTGTACTCCTCGAAGTGTCCCAGTGGGACACATGACTCAGCGGGACACTTCGGGAGAGGCGGACCGGCGGCCTCGGGGACGCTTCCGCGGGCCGCCGCGCCACGGCTCGGGGCGGGCGCCTCGCCTCAGCCGACCGTCACCTTCACGACGCGTCCCGAGGCCTCGGCCACGAACAGCTCGCGCCGGGGGTCGTGATCGCCGAAGCCGCGCGGCACCCGGACGCTGCTGGGCATCCGCAGCCCCGACACCAGGACGCAGGAGCGCCCGGTGGCCGGGTCGACCCTGATCAGCTCGCCGTCGCGGAAGCTCGCGACGACCAGGTCGCCGTCGAAGGACGTGAGATCGTCGAGGATCTTGGCGCCGAGGGGGTTCGGGCTGAGCTCGGCGACCGTGGTGCGGGCCGCCGGATCGTCCAGGGGGATGCGGAGGACCGGGGACGACGCGGAAGTGATGACGCTGCTGTAGAGCTGGTCGCCGACGATCTCCAGGCCGTTCGTGCCGAAGACGTCCGCGGCCCGCGTCCACGCCTCGTCCCGCGTGCCGTCGGGACGGATCCTGACGATGCCGGTGGCCAGCTCGCGGCTGAGGTAGAGGTTCCCGTCGGCGTCGATCGCCAGGCCGTTGATCCCGTCGACGCCGTCGACGAACCGCTCGGCCCGGGGCCGCTCTGCCGCCGGGTCGAAACGCATGACCCCGCCCCCGCCCGACAGGCCCCATGTCAGCGGATTCACCCCGTAGTTGACGTACATCATGCCGTCCGGGCCGCGCCGGATCCCGCCCGGACCGACCACCGGCACCGTGGCTCTGAGCGTCCCGTCGGGGGCGTACCCCTCGACCCGGTGCCGCATGATGTGCGCGACCCAGAGCGTGCCCCGCCCGTCGAACTCGAGGTTCTCCCGCCAGTCCAGGAGCGGCACGCCGCCCTCCCTGAACACCTCCACGCGCGCCGGCTCGGCGCATCGCTCCAGGGCCGGCGCGGCCACCGGGGCGCGGCCCGCGCCCGCCTGCGCGGAGGACTGCGCGCCGCCCACCAGGAGCGCCGACACCAGGCCCACGGCGGTGGCGGCGCGGACGGCGCGGGAGGTCCGGACGGCACGGGAGGTCCACGCGGTGCGGCACGTCCTGCCGGTGGCGCGGCACGGGCGTCCGACCGGCAGGGAGTTCGGCTGGGTCACAAGGGGTCCCTTCGCTGCGTCCGACGGGGGCGGTGGGGCTCGGTGCGGAGGCGGTCCTACCCCGGGTGCCGGGCAACCGACCGTTGTTACCGGAGAGTTGGCCGATCTCGACCGCAGCCCGGCGCGGGGATCACGCCACGCTCACCGGGGCCCGTCGCGGATAATCGACGGTCCCGGCCGTCGCCGGGAAGGGCCCCTTGAGGAGGTTGCGTTGAGCGAACGCCGACTGGGCGTGGTGCTGGTGCACGGGATCCGGTCCAGCGCCGCCATGTGGGATCCGCTGCGCGGCCTCATCGCGGCGGACGAGGAGCTGGACTTCGTGGAGACGCTTCCCCACGAGTACGCGACCGGCGTCCTGCGCCTGAATCCCACGCGGACGTTCCCCAGCTTCGACACGGCCGCCGACGGCCTGAAGGAGTTCCTCGACACCCAGGGCGAGGACTTCCCCCGCCTGATGGTGATCGCCCACAGCCAGGGCGGCCTGATCGTGCAGCGCTGTCTGGCCCGGATGCTCGCCGAGGGCCGGGGCCGCGATCTCGCCCGGATCGGCCGCGTCGTGCTGCTGGCCTGCCCGAACAACGGCTCGGAGTTCCTGCTGTCCCTGCGCCGCCGCCTCTTCGGCCGGAGCCATCCGCAGGAGAGCCGGCTGCGGCCGTACGACGAGCAGATCACCGACACCCAGGCCACGGTGCTGCACGACATCGTCAAGGCCCACGAGGTCACCGACCGCACCTGCCCCATCCCCTTCAAGGCGTACGTCGCCGAGAGCGACAACATCGTCAAGGCGGCCTCCGCCAGGAGCGTGTTCCGCGACGTCGGGACCCTGCGCGGCGACCACTCCACCGTCGCCCGGCCCGACTCGGCGGGGCATCCGACGTACCGCACCCTGCGGCGCCTGATCCTGGAGACCGCCGACACCGACCCGCCCGGCAGACCGGGCCGGATACCCGCCGCGCCGATCCGCGACGCCGCCCTGGACGCGACGGCTCTCGGCGTCCACCGCGTCATCGACACGGCCGCGCCGACGGCCGGCCTCGCGCCCCAACCGCCGTACGTCCCACGGGAACACGACACCGCGCTGCGGACCGTCGTCGCAGAAGCGGCGGACGGACGCAGTGGCCTCGCGGTCCTCGTCGGCGGTTCGTCGACGGGCAAGACCCGGGCCTGTTTCGAGGCGCTGGCCCTCCTCGGCTCCGAGTGGCGGCTGTGGCGTCCGCCGAGCGCCGAGGACCTCGTGGCCGGGCTCGCCGGACAGCCACGACTCCCCCGCACGGTGGTGTGGCTCGACGAGGCCCAGCGCTCGCTCACCTCCTCGGCGCGGGACCCGGCGGCCCGCGCCCTGCAGACCCTGCTCGACGATCCGGCGCGCGGCCCCGTGCTGGTCCTCGGCACCCTGTGGCCCGAGCACCACAAGGAACTGACCACCCACGAGGCCCGCCCCGCGACCCGCCTCCTCAAGGACCGCCAGATCCACCTCACCGACACCGGGTTCCGCACCGCGGCCGAGGCCGACGTCATGGCGGCCGTCGCCGGCGACCCGCGGCTCGCCGAGGCCTTCACGGCGGCACGCGACCAGGCCACCCAGTACCTCGCGGGCAGCCGGGAACTCCTCGCCCGCTACGAAAGCGCCCCGGAGACACGGGCGTTGGTCGACGCGGCGGTGGACGCCGCGCGCCTCGGCCGGACCCAGGACGTGACGGAGGCCTTCCTCGCCCCGGCGGCGTGGGCGCTGCTGCCGGAGGCGTACGTGCGCACACGGCCCGCCGACTGGCCCGAGCGGTGGTTCCGGCGCGCGCTGGCCGACGCCGGGGAGCCCTGCCGGGGCGTCCCCGGGCCGCTGACCACGCGCGCGACGGGCCCCGACGAGCCACCACCGGACGTACGCGCCTACCAGCTCGCCGACTACCTGGCCCAACGGGTCGCCGCCGAGCGCAGGCCGCTCTGCCCGCCGGACGCCTGGTGGGAAGCGGCGGCCCGGCACGTCCGTGCGCCGGGGCACCTGCTGGCCCTGGCGGAAGCGGCCCGCGCGCGGGGGCGGTACCGCGTGAGTGCCCTGGTGGGGCAGCGGGCACTGGAGGCCGATCCGTCCGTACGCGCGCACGATCTGCTGGTCGCGCTGCACCAGGGCGCCGGGCACACGGCCGAAGCGGCACGGGCCGCGGAGCGTGCCCTGGAACAAGGGAACGAGCATCCCGCCCTCACGCTGGCCGAGCTGCTGCGCAGGAGAGGTGAGCCGGACCAGGCCGTCGGATGGCTGAGGCGGGCGGCGGCCGAGGCGACGGACAAGGAAGCGGCGTGGGACGCGCTGGCGATGACACTCCTCGAAGCAGGGGACACCGAAGGGGCGATGCGGGCCGGAGAGCACCTGTCCCGCTGGTACCTGGGGGCCTTCACCCGCGCGCTGAGCTCGGCGGGCCACAGCGCGGACGCCCTCGCGTTCGCCCGGCGGCTCGCGTCGGAGGGACGGACCGAGGCGCTCGTCGCCGAGGCCGGGCGGTTCGAGGCCGAGGGGCGGCTCCAGGACGCCATCGACCTGCTCGACGAGCCGGACCGCCTCGACTCGGCACTCGCCTACGAGTACCTCACGGACCTGCGCGAGGAGGCGGGCGACCCGCGCGGCGCCGAGGACGCGGGCCGGCGCGCGGCGAGCGAGCACCGATACGGCAAGGCACTCAAACGCCTGGCGGGGCGCCGCGCGGAAGCGGGGGATCCTCGCGGGGCGGGGCGCGCGATGCTGGCGTTGGCGTCCTGTCCCGACTGGGGCTGGTGGGCGCTGGCCGCGGCCGCGTACTTCGCCGAGGCGGGAGACCACGAGGCGGCCGCCGACGCGGCCGAGCGGGCCGTCGCCGGCGGATGGCCCGAGGGGTGGGTGCAGCTGGCCCACCTGGCCGTGCACCGCGGCGACCTGCCCGGCGTGGAGCGGGCCCTCGCGAAGGCCACGGCCACCGCGGACCGCGACGTGTGGGAGGCACTGGGCGACTTCCACCAGGACCAGGGCCACAGGGAAGAGGCCGATGCCGCCTACCGACGCGCCATCGGGCTCGGCCGGCACTCCGCGTACGACGATCTGGCGGCGCTGTGGCACGACGCCGGCGATCCCGCCCGCAGGGACGACGTCATCAGCGAGGCCCTCGCGGCGGGCCGGGTCGACTCCCTGCGCCCTCTGCCGGACTTCTTCACCGACGCCGAGGACTTCGCGACGGCCCGCTCACAGGCACTGCGCGCCGCCGAGCACGGCGACGAGGGAGCCGGTCTCTTCCTCACCCGCCGCTGGTTCCTGGCGGATCGCACGGCGGACGCGCTCGCTTTGGCCAAGGACCTGGCGCTCCTGGGACAGGATCAGGCCCTCAACGAACTCGTCCAAGCGCGCTGGGAGGCAGCGGACTTCAGCACGGTGATCGACGCAGTCGCGTTCGCCTGGCGCCCCGAGGACGCCCAGGCCCCGCTGACCGTCGGCTACTTGGCGGCGGCGCACGCGGCGACCGGCGCGGCCGCGGCCTTCGAAGGGACCCTGAAAGCCCTGCACTCCGCGCCACCCGCACTCCTCGCGGGCGAGCTGTGCGAGCAGCGCGGGCTGCGCGCCGAGGCCGTCGCCGCGTACGAAAGGGCCCGCGCGCACGGCGAAGGGCGCGCCCTTCTCGCGCTGGCCCGCCTGCACGCCGACGACCCGGCCCGAGCGCGCTCTCTCCTGCACCAGGCCGTCGACGCGGGCGCGCCGGACGCCGTCGAACTCCTCGCGACCCACTACGAGAACACCCGAGAGCCCGCGGCGGCCCGGGGCGTACGCCGCTACGGCGTCACGGCGGACGGCCCCGCCCCGCCCTGGTGAGACCGCCCGGCGACGGCCCCCTCAGGGCCGCCAGTCGAACGGGAAGTGCTTGCTGGAGCCGCCGCGGTACGCGTGGGAGAAGTCGAATCCCTCCGCGTGGTCGCTCTCGACGACGCCCCACGTGGCGATCTGGCCGGGGCCGACCTCGGCTCCGGGCGCGTTGACGAGCTGGACGCGGCGCGAGGGGTCGGCGGTGGGGCCGGTCAGCGCGGTGGCGCCGACGGCGACCTTGTCCGCGACGCGGGCCCGCCAGTACGAGAGGTCCGCGGCGGCGTCGAAGCGCACGGGCGCGTACCGCACTTCGCGCAGTTCGCCGATGAGCGAGCCGAACTGGCCGGGCCAGCCGCCGACATGACCGGCGAAGATCTGTTCCAGGGCGTCGCGCTGGGCCCGGTCGCCCTTGGCGTCGATGTAGAGCATGACCTTCATCGTGGCGTCCGGGTCGCCGACCCACATGTTCCCGGCGAACTCGCCGAGCGCGACGACGCCGAGGCCGTCCAGGCGTACGTCGCCGAAGTGCCCCTCGTGGACCTGCCAGACGAGGGTGAAGAGGCAGTCGCCGTGGGTCGGGGCCTGGGCGAAGGTGCAGGGGCAGGGCAGCGCACAGCTGCACACGTCGAACCACTCGCCGCGCAGGTGCCAGTCGGGCAGGGCGTCTTCGCCGGTGCCCGCGTGGAGGACGGCGGGAGTGAGGGGGGCGGGCCGCGGCCCGCCGGACGTCGTGCACATGGTGGAGCCTCCTGACTCTCGGGACCGGATCTCGGCACCCGCACCTCAATACCCCCTGGGGGTATCGAGGTGTGACAAGCAAGGACACTACGAGCACCCCTCCGCGATCGTCAAGTACCCCCTAGGGGTATATCCGCTTCGGCGCATTCGCGGTCCTGCCCCACCCCCGCCCCTCATGCCATGGTGAAGGGGCTCTGGTCCGGACCATCTCCGCCGATGAGGAGTCAACGCATGCGCGGCACCACGGTCTTGCCCGGCGAGGGGAACAACGGAGAACCGGGCGAGGACGGCATGCCGACCCACCGGCTTCAGGTACCGATGCCCAACGCGCTGCCGTTCGCCATCGGTACCTTCGACACCATCGGCCCCATGTCCCGTGCCACGTTCCCGCACCGGCACACCTTCCACGAGATCGTCCACGTCACCGGCGGCACCGGCGGGCACGTCGTCGACCTGAACCGGTTCGCGCTGAGACCGCCCAACCTGTGCTTCATCTCCCCCGGCCAGGTCCACCACTGGGAGGACGTCACCGGCCTGGAGGGCCATGTCATCCTCTTCACCGACGACTTCCTCCTCGACCACCCCGCCGACCGGTACGTCCTGCGCACCCTCGGCAAGCGCTCCTGGCTGGAACTGTCCGAGGAGGCCGCGGACCGGACCGCGCGCCTGGTCGCCGAGCTGGACGCCGAGTACCGGTCGGGGGCCGACGGGTTCCACAGCGTCCTGCGCGCCCTGCTGCACATCCTGGTGGTGCGCTCGGCGCGGCTGCCCGCGCACCAGCCGCCGACGTGGACGGCGCAGCCGCCCGCCCCCGACCCCACGGCCGCGCCGCACTCCCGTCCGGGCTCGATGGCCACGGAGTTCACGGCGCTGATCGGCACACCGGAGGGCGCCCTGCAGTCGGTGCGGTCGAGCGCCGAGCACCTGGGCGTCTCGGTGAGCTATCTCAGCGAGGCGGTGAAGGCGGCCACCGGCCGCACCCCCGGCGAGCTGATCCGGCAGTCCCGCGTGCACGAGGCCAAACGCCTGTTGCTGCGCACCGACTTGTCGGTCCGTCAGATAGCCGGACGCGTCGGGTTCGGGGACCCGGCGTACTTCTGCCGCTTCTTCCGCCGCGAGACCGGGGCGAGCCCCGGGGACTTCCGGCGCGGCGGTGGAGATATTCACCACGACCACCGGCTTGAGTCCATCGCCCGGACCCCGTCCTCCGCATAGCTTCATGGACGGTCCGGACCCCACCCACCCCCGCAGGCTCAGGAGGAGCGATGGACAACGAGATCGGCACCCCCGGCGGAGACGGCGCCGACGAGACCGCGGCCGGCGGCACCGGCACGGTGAACGGGACGGGCCGCGGCCCCAGCCGCAAGACCGTGCTGCGGGCCGCCGCCGCGGCGGGCATGGCGGTGCCCATGGCCCTCATGGGGGTTCCCGCACTGGCCAGGACCCGGCAGGGCGAGACGCTGGAGGCGACGCCGACCTGTGACGACGGCGACGACCCGACGATCCCGCAGATGGAGGGCCCGTACTTCAAGCCCAACTCCCCGCAGCGCACCTCGCTCGTCCAGCCCGGCACCCCGGGCGTGCGGCTCACCGTGACCGGGTACGTCTTCGGGCTCGGCTGCAAGCCGATATCGCGGGTGCTGCTGGACTTCTGGCAGGCGGACACCTACGGCACGTACGACAACGCGGGCTACCGCTTCCGCGGCCACCAGTTCACCGACGCCAACGGCGCGTACAAGCTCACCACGATCGTGCCGGGCCTCTACCCCGGGCGCACCCGCCACCTGCACGTCAAGGTGCAGGCCCCCGGGCGGCCGATCCTGACGACGCAGCTCTACTTCCCCGGCGAGCCGCGCAACAACACGGACCCGATCTTCGACGCGCGGCTGCTGATGAACGTCCGCAGCGTCGGCAACGCGAAGGAGGCGGACTTCGACTTCGTGCTGAACGTGCCGCAGCGGTAACGCACGGGCAGCGCGCCCACGCGCGGGGCACCCGTGAACACGGCGGAGCACGGGGCCCCGTACAACCTTCGGTGTTCTCGGTACGTCAACTGATGGTCCGAGAACACCGAGGGAACAAGGGAATTCGTATGTCGCTCGCCGGCCGCAGAGTCCGTCGCACTATGCCCCTGATCGCCGCGTCACTGCTGGTCGGCAGCGGCCTCACGGCCTGGACGCTGGGGCAGGGCACCGCCCACGCGGCCCCGGTGGACGGGCCGCGGGCCGGTGCCGCCGACGCGCGGGGCACGGACGACTTCAACGGCGACGGTGTCGCCGACCTGGTCGTCGGCGCCCCGGGCGGCACGGTGTCCGGCAAGGCGAAGGCCGGGTACGTGGTGGTGACGTACGGCTCGAAGGACGGTCTGGACCCGGCTCACAAGAAGGTCGTGAGCCGGTCCACGGCGGGGGTGCCGGGGGCGGCCACCGCCCAGCAGGAGTTCGGCGGCACGGTCACCAAGGGCGACCTGGACCACGACGGGTTCGCGGACCTGGTGATCGGCTCCGGAGGACCGGGGTCCGGCGCGGGCGTGGTGGTTCTGTGGGGGTCCGCGTCGGGCCTCACCGGCGGCACGAGGATCGACGGCTTCGGCTTCGCGCCGCAGGCCGGCGACTTCGACGGCGACGGCCGCACCGATCTGGCCCTGTTCGCCGGGGCGGGCTCGCACGGCGACGACCCGATCGGCCAGGACGCCCGGCTGTGGAAGGGCCCGATCGCGCGCGACGGCAAGCCGGCCGCGACGCTCGACTTCATGGACGCGTCGCAGTGGTGGAGCTACGAGAACGACGAGCGCCCCGACCCGTCCTGCCGTGAGAAGCCCGAGGTCTGTGTCGACGGGCCCCTGTCCGTCAAGGGCCCGGTCGTGCCGAAGGCGGTCGGCGACATCAACGGCGACGGCCGCGCCGACATCGTGATGAACGACTACTACGGCGACGGCGAGTGGGGCAACCGCGTCCTGTACGGCGGCGCCACGGGCTTCAAGCGGGGCGGGGCCCCGGGTTCGCGCGGCGCCCTGGGCGTCGGCGACATCAACGGCGACCGCTACGACGACGTGGTGGTCGGCGGCGGCGACTACGAGGCCAAGGTCATGGTCGCCTACGGCTCGGCGGAGGGCCTCACGGGCGACGTGCAGAAGTTCGACCAGGATCTGCCGGGCGTCCCCGGTGCCGAGGAGAGGGGTGACCTCTTCGGCGCCTCGGTCGCCGTCGGCGACGTGACGGGCGACGGCTACGCGGACGTGGCGCTCGGCGTGCCCGGCGAGGACGTGGGCACCGTCACCGACGCGGGCGCGGTCGTCCTGGTGCGCGGCGGCGCGAACGGCGTGACGGGCACCGGCGCCCAGGCCTTCCACCAGGACACCGCGGGCGTGCCCGGCGTCGCCGAGAAGAACGACCGGTTCGGGGCGGCCGCGGCCCTGGTCGACGTCACCGGTGACGGCCGCGCCGATCTGGCGGCGTCCTCCGTGGAGGAGAACGCGCACGCCGGCGCGCTGTGGTCGCTGCGCGGCACGGCCTCGGGCCTGACCACGACGAAGTCCGTCGCCTTCGGCCCCAAGGACGTCGCCGCCCCGAACACGGCGGCGCTGTTCGGCAGCACGCTGCGCTAGCCGGGGGCCGCGCCCGGCACGCGGCCCCCTGGGCCCGGTCCGAGGCCTCCCCCCGTCGGAGGCCTCAGACCGGACGGATCAACTCCCAGGTGTCCACGGCGTAGTCGAGGGTCATGCCGTGCCGCTCGTAGAGCGCGAGGGCACCGCTGCTGTTGTCGGTGTCCACGCCGAGGCCGATCCGGTCGCGGCCCAGCGCGGCGTAGTGCCCGAAGGCGTGGCGCAACAGATGGCCGCCGAGGCCCCGGCCGCGCAGCTCGGCGCGGACGCCGAGGTTGCCGACCCAGCCCGTCGACGGGCGGTCGTTGTGGGTGCGCAGCACGGCCGCGTCGCCGAAGCCCTCCACGTGCACGAGCCAGATCAGCGACCAGTCCGCGTGCTCCCCGTCGATGTCGCCCAGCCACTGCGCGTAGCTGCGGGGCTGGTAGTCGAAGTGGTCGGTGAAGCACTCCTGGAGCAGGGCGTGGGCGCGCCTGCGGTCCTCCTCGGCCAGACAGGTCCGCAGTGTCACGCCGGCCGGTGGCGCGGGCAACGGGTCGGCGGCCGGGTCGAGGTGACGCTCCATCACGTGGTAACGGCGGACCGTGCGCCAGCCACGGGCGCGGAGCGCCGGCAGGTCCATCGTGGGCGCGGTGTTGAGGTGCAGGTGGACCACCGCGCGCGCCGCGCCGTTGGCCGCGGCGCGCTCCGCCGCGCGGTGCTCCATCAGGTCGAACAGGTGCAGGGCGCCCCCCGGACGGCCCGGCAGGACGTAGTGGTCGACGTCGATGCGCTCGCCGCCGGAGTCGTCCCACAGCAGCGCGTACCCGACGAGCCGGTCGCCGTCGAACAGCAGCCAGGAGTCCCGCTCCAGGTCGACCTCGGGATGCCTCAAGTCGGCCTGGATCCGGCTCAGTTCGGTGTCGGCGCGACCGGTCTCCAGCAGGTCGACCTCATTGAGCAGCGCGCACACCGCCGCCGCGTCGCCGAGCGTGGCGGGCCGCACGGTCAGGCCCGCGGGCGGTACGAGGGAGGTGGTCATGGCACCACTGTCCGGGGCGGGGCACCCGGCTCGCAACGGAGTTTTCGCCGCCCGGGTCACGCCGGGCCCCAGGCCCTAGGGAGCGTCGGGGCGCTCCCCCGGCTCCCGGTCGCGCAGGGCGCAGACGCCGCTGAAGACGCCCGCGAGGTGGTCGGCCAGGGCGGCGAGGGCGTTGGCGGGCGGCAGGCCTTCCGGGTCGGCGAAGAGGTGGGCGGTCAGGCCCTCGGTGTACGCGGCGATGCGCGCCGCCTCGACGTGCTCGTCGGCCTCCGCGGACACCTCGCCGCACTCCTTGGCGTTCACGATCGCCTGCGCGAGGTGGGCGCGGGTGCGCCGCAGGGCCGCGGTCCTGAGCTCGCCGAGCCGCCGGTCGTCGGCCGCGCGCCCGGCGAAGGCGAGCGCGACGCGCCAGTCCTGCCTGCGCGCCGCGTCCAGCGGCATGCTCTCGGCCAGGGCGTCCAGGACCATGTGCTCGATCCGGGTCCCGGCGGCCTCGGCGTTCCCGATCAGGGCGGTCACCCGCTGCTCGAACCGCTCCAGGACATGGCCGTAGGCGAACAGCAGCATCTCGTCCTTGCTGCGGAAGTAGTGCTGGACGAGCCCGACGGAGATCCCGGCCTCCGCGGCCGTCCTGGCGACCGTGACCGCGCCGAGCCCGTCGGCGGCGATGAGCCGGCCCACCGCGGCGGCCACTTGGTGACGGCGTTCTTCGTGATCGGCGACGCGAGGCATGGGTTGACCATACCGCCGTACGGTAACGTCATAACCGTACGCGCATATGGTTATGGGGAGGCGACATGAGCGGAAGCAGTGGTGTCAGAGGAGCGAGGAGAGGCGGCGTCGCGTGGGGGCGGCGGCTCTCGGCGTTGGGCCTGGCGGCGGTCGCCGTCATGGGAATGGCCGTCCCGCCGGCGGGCGCGACCCCACCCGTGGGAGCCGTCCCGTCGGCGCAAGCCGAGCCGTCGGCCGCCGCCCTGGACCGCGTGGACGCCTACGCCGAGGAGCAGCGCGCGCGGACCCGTGTCCCCGGCATGGCACTCGCCGTCGTCAAGGGCGGCGACGTGGTCCACCGGCGCGCCTGGGGCGAGGACGGCAACGGCGATCCGGTCACGCGCCGCACGCCGTTCCTCGTCGGGTCGCTGTCCAAGCCGATCACGGCGACCGCCGTGATGCATCTGGCCGAGGCGGACCGGCTGCGGCTCGACGCGCCCGTGCGCCGCTATCTGCCGTGGTTCGAGCCCTCGGGTCCCGAGGCACGGCGCATGACGGTCCGTCATCTGCTCAACCAGACCAGCGGGATGACCGAGCGGGACGGCCTGACGCGCGCCGACCGGTTCGACAACGCCCCGGGCGGCGTGGAGCGCGTGGCACGGAGCCTCGCCCAGGTGCGCACCGTGACACCGCCCGGGGCACGGCACGCGTACAGCAACGCCAACTACATGCTGCTGGGCGCGGTGGTGGAGCGGGTCACCCGACGGCCCTTCGGTCCGTGGCTGCGGGACGCGGTGCTGCGGCCGCTCGGCATGGACGGCGCGATCGTCAACGCGCGCGACGCGGAACGCCGCGGACTCGCCCCGGGACACCGCTACTTCTTCGGCCGTACGACGCCTTTCGAGGCCCCCTTCGACGCCTCGGGCGTGCCCTACGGATACGTGGGCGCCGACATCGACGACCTCGCCGCGTTCGCCGCCGCGCAGCTCGGCGGCGGCGGTCCGGCCGCGCGCGCCGTGGTCTCGCCGGACGGGCTGCGCGAACTGCACGAGGGCACCGTCAAGGCGGGCACCTCGCACCGCTACGGCCTGGGCTGGCGCGACGACTCCTTCGACGACCTCGGCGAGCGCGTCGTGTGGCACGGCGGCGCCACCCCCGGCTTCCACGGCACCGTCGCCCTCGCGCCCGGCCGCGACCTCGCGGTCGTCGTCCAGCACAACGCGTACAACCCGCTGCGCGACGAACAGCTGAACTCGACGGCGTTCGGCGCCCTGCGCATCCTGCTCGGCGGGCGGCCCGAACCGGCCCCGGCCGACCCGATGCTCGCCACCCTGCTGACCGTCGTCACCGGCACGGCCCTCGCGCTGGCGCTCGCCCTGACCTGGTCGGTGTTCCGGCTGGTGCGGCCCGGCAGCAGGAAGTCCCGCGCACGGCGGAGGGGTTGGGTGATCGCGCGCGGTGTCTGCGCGGCCGCGGGGCTGCTGCTCCTCGCGTTCGCGGCCGTGTACGTGCTGCCCCGGCAGGTCACCGGGGTGGACCTGGCGCAGATCCTGCTGTTCGTGCCCGACGCCGGGCGCACCCTCGTCGCGGTCGCCGTGCTCGCCTGCGCCCTCGCCGTGGCGCGCGGGGCCCACACCGTGCGGGCCCTGCGCCCCCTCACGCGTACGGCCCCGTCTCCCGGCGCCGCTCCAGCCGGTCCACCAGCAGCTCGTACGACCGCCGCACCACCTGACAGGCGCGGCGCGTCGCACCCGAGTGCGCCGGGTCGGCCGTCAGGCCCGCCCAGTGCGTGAGCCGCTCGCGGGCGCGGGCCGTGAGCCGCGGCGCGGTCGCGTCCGCCGGCAGGCCGAGGAGGGCGTGCGGGGCGTGCCCGTACTCCCCGGTGACGCGCAGCAGGTCGGCCGCGTCGGGCGGGTCGAGGGCGACGGCGCCGCTGTAGTGGCCGCGCAGCACGGCGAGTTCGGCGAAGGCGTGCTCCGCGTGCTCCAGGCGGGTGACGGCGGTGGCGGCGCGCTCCAGGGTGGCGCGGGCCCGCGGTGAGCCGCCGGCCAGTTCCGGCAGGGCCCTGGTGTGCTGGACCGCGCGCGCCAGTTTGACCAGTTCGGCGCGGTGGCCGAAGTGGTCGGTGAGCAGGGCGCGGAAGTCCGCCATGCCGCTGCCCCGGTGCAGCTCGGCGCGGAGCGTCTCGCGCGTGTCGGCGCCCTCCCGGATCAGCCGGGCGGCCAGGACGATGCCGTAGCCGCCGAAGCGGGTGTGCAGGGCGAGGCGGCGGGCTGCGGGCACCGGCACGTGCGGCAGGTCGGCGGAGACGAACTCCGCGCCGAAGTACACGCGGTCGGCGAGTTCGGACGGCGTCAGCGCGGACAGGGCGGTGAGGTCGGCGACGTCCTGGTCGGTGCAGCTGCCCGCCGCCGCGCCGACCAGGCTCGCCAGCGGGCACAGGTCGTAGAGCAGCCGCCGGGCGCCCGCGGCGTCCATGAGGCGTCCGGCCACCCGGCGGCCCTCGGCGAGCGGGTCGTCGTGGGCCGGCCAGAACAGCTCGACCTTGGTGAGCGCGCCGACCGTGGTGACCGGCCCGGCGGCGCCGACGCCCGCCCCGGTGAAGTCCCGCAGGAGGTCCTCCTCCGAGGAGGCGAGGCCGCGCGCGAAGACGAGCACGAGCGCGTCGGCCTTGGCGGCCTGGCCCAGTGTCGCGGCGCGTACGTCGCCCTCGTCCAGGGCGAGGAACCGCAGCGTGTTGGCGGAGTCCTCGCCGAAGTGCGAGTCGAGGCCCGGCGTGTCGACCAGGTCGAAGTCGCGCAGGTAGGGGTGCGGGTCGGTGATCTCCAGGTAGTCGATCCGGCGCAGCAGCGCGGCGAGTTCGGGCGCGCCGCGCGCACGCGCGGTGAGCTTCTCCAGCTCGGCGATGTCGCGGCGCTGCGCGGGTGTGCCGTCGGTGTAGTGCACGGTGAGGGTCCTGGCCGGGCCGTGGCGCAGCCAGTTGACGTTGAAGGTGAGCTCCTCGACGCCGGTCGGCACGCGCTCCCCGCCGAGCAGGGCGTTGGCCAGGGTGGACTTGCCCGAGCTGACGCGGCCGACGAGGGCGACCCTGAGGGGCGCCGCGATCCTCGCGCGCTCCTCGGTCAGGGCCGCGCGGGCCTCCTCGAAGTCCGGTGCGGTGCCGAGGACTTCGAGGGCCTCGCCGAAGGCGCCGGCCGCGCGGTCACGGAGCACCGGAGCCCTCCGCGGGGCCGAGGAAGTGGGCGAAGAACTCCGGTCCGATGGCCCGGTAGTACGGTTCCAGGCCAGGTTCGAGGAGCGTGCGCAGCAGAGCGGAGAAGCGCTCGCGGCCCTCGAAACGGGTGCGCGCGGCCAGTCCCGCACACAACGCGTCGTAGAGCGTGAGGAGTTCGTGCCGTGCGGCGCGGTAGTCGCCGAGCGTGCCGCGTACGGCCTCGTGCGGGAAGGTCCCCGCCGGCGTCGGGTCGCCGGGCAGGGGCCAGGGCCGGGTCAGGCGCAGGTCGACGTACTCCATCGGGCGGCCCGTGGCGCGGTCGAGGGTGAGGGTGGCGAACGGCGGGAACAGCTCGGCGCCCCCGTCCCGCAGCGGCCGCATGCCGAACAGTGGGACGCGCAGGCAGACCCGGGGGACGCCGTCGTCCGCCCCGGGGGCCAGGCGCAGCGGCACGGGCCAGCCGATGCCGCTCTCCATGGGGGCGAGCTGCCGGAACAGCGGCATGCGGCGCAGTCCCGCGAGGAGCACCTCGGTGGGCACGGGTCCGCCGTCGGCGGGCTTCGGCGGGCCCGGGTACGGATCAGGCATGGTGGCCTCCTGCCGTGGCGGCCGTGGTGACGGTGAACCGGCCCGAGTCCTGCCAGGCGGCCAGGAAGTCCCGCTCGGGCACGGCGAGGCCCGCGCCGTCGGGGCGTCCCGGGTCGTTGAGGATCACCTGGAGGTTGCCCGGGTCGCTCCGGTCGACGCCGATGACCTGGACCACGTGGTCGGCGCCCTGACCGGGGATGCCCGCGACGTCGGCGAGTTCCTGGGCCTGTGCGTCGGCGGCGAGTATCTCGTCGGAGTCGACGGCGACGAGCACGCCCGCGCCCTCGGCGAGGGAGGACTCCAGGCTCTCCAGGCTCTCGCCCTGGGTGCGCTCGACGGGCACTCCGTAGAACTCCAGGAGGTTGCCGACGTCGTCCATGGGGGTGCCGCCGCCGGGCCGGTACCAGTCGTGGGCCTCGGCGACGGCGACCAGTTCCTCCTCGGTGTGGTCGACGCCGGTGAACCGGTCGATCAGGAACTCCTGGCCGACGACGGCGCAGGTGTCGGCGGACTGCTGCTCGTGCCAGAGGGCGATGTCCTCCTGCCCCTGGTCGACGGTCGCCGCGGAGGCGAACTCCGCGGTGTCCGCGCCGAAGGCGCCGAGGCCGCCGTCCGCCGGTTCCGGTGACGCGAACGACTCGAAGTCCCCGAAGGCGGCGTCGTCCTCGGGCCCCTGGTACGGATCGTCGTGGGCGCTGTCGAAGGTCATGCGTCGGCCCACCCGTCGTCGTCCTCGGGCTGCCGGGCGCCGTCCGGGGCGGCCGTGGATCCGGAGCCCTGCGGGGCCGCGGCGGATCCGGAGCCCTGCGGGGCCGCGGCGGATCCGGAGCCCTGCGGGGCCGCGGCGGATCCGGCGTCCTCCGGCGCCGGTGCCCCCTGTCCCGCGCGCCCCAGCGCTGCGGCCTCCGTGCGCAGCGACTCGACGTTCCTGCGGACGTCGAGGAGGGGGACGCGTCGCTGACGCAGCCGGGTGGTGCGCTCGGCCGCCTGGGCCCTGGTCGCCGCCCGCGCGTCCTTGATCCGCGCCAGGGACGCGGCCACGCTCTCCTGTTCCTGGCGGATCCTGCTGTCGAGCTCCGCCACGACGGCGACGATCAGCTCGTCCCTCATCCCGGCGACGGCGTCCTCGATGTGCCGCTGCTGGGTGGCCCGCAGCGGCGCCAACTGGGTCTGGAGACTGGTCCGTTCCTGCTGCCGTTCGGCGTACCGCTGGACGCGGACGGAGGTGAGCAGGCCGATGCCGGCACCGAGCAGCGCCCCGACGGCGGTGCCGAGGGCACCGCCGACGAAGGGCAGCGCGAAGTTGCCGACCGCGAAGCCCATGGCCGCGCCCGTGCTCGTGGCGAAGGACGTCTCGCGCACGTGCCGCGTCCCGGTGCCCGGGGGAATCTCGCCGCCGAGGCGTCCGGTCACCTCCAGCGGCGGCACCGGCGGGTCGGGCAGCGCGCCGACCTTCTGCTCGGCGAGGTCGAGCCCGTGCGCGGCGCTGAACTCGCGCAGGATGCGGGCCGACCGGCGGCGCGCCAGTTCGTTGACGCCCGCGACGACGGCGGCGGCGTCCGCGGAGAGCTGCCCGACGAGCCGCTCGGGCTCGGCGAGGAACAGATCGCGGAAGAGGTAGTCGGTCTGGAAGGTGTTCCACACCCGTTCGATCCCGGCGTGGCCCTCGCTGCCCAGCCTGCGGCCGAGCGCGGTGAACTGCCGACGCAGCTCGGCCCGCCAGCCCGCCTCGCCCAGGGCGAACCCCGCGAGACGCCGTTTCTCGCCCTCCAACTCCTCGGTCAGACGCGCCAGTTCGTCCTCGGTCCGCTGGGTGAGGATCTCCAGTTCCGTCTCCACGGGCCGCAGCAGCGCGAGGGCCGCGCCGTCGAGGTCGGCGAGGGCCCCGCCGAGGAGCAGCTTGGCGCGCCTGCGCTCCAGTGCCTGCCACAGCAGCGTCTCCAGGGCGGGGAAGTTGCTCAGCCGCAGATGGCGGTCGCTGCCGGATTCGAGGTGCCGCTGTTTGGCGAGGTTGGAGACCGCCACCAGGGGCAGGGCGTCGGGGGCGCACCCGGTGGCCTCGGCGAGCTTGGCGACGGTGTTCTCGCGGATGCCCGTGCTGTCGGTGGGCACGTCGGTCTTGGTGAGGACGAAGACGATGCCGTCGACGTCGTCGGTGACCTCGGCGGCCGCGGTGGCCTGCCGCAGGAAGACCAGTTCGCTCTCGGTCAGCGGCTGGGTGGCGTCGGCGACGAAGAGGAGGGCGTCCGCGCTCGGCAGGAAGGCGGCGGTCACGGCGGTGTGTTCGCGGTACGCCCCGCCGATGCCGGGAGTGTCGACGACGACGATTCCCGAGCCGAGGCGGCGGTTGGGGGTCTCGACCTCCAGCAGCCGGGCCCGGCGCACGTTGTGCGGATTGCCGCCCTCGGTGACGTAGTCCGCGATCTCGGACCGGCCGATGGCGCGCGACTCGGTCGTCCCCGCCCCGCCCTCGTCCCCCGCCGTGTCCTCGCCGTCGCCCTGGAGCGTGACGGTGATCCGCTCCGTGTCGCCGTACCGCACGGTCGTCACCAGCCGGGTGGCGTACGTCGTGTCCACCGGGAACAGGTCCGGGTCTTCGAGCAGCGCGCCCAGGAGGCTGGACTTGCCGCGTTTGAACTCGCCGCAGACGACGACGGTCAGCCGCCCGTCGCGCAGCCGGTCGTGTGCCGCGCGCAGGCGCCGCAGGGTCTCGGCGGCCTGCTGTTCCTCCGCCTGCCGCACCAGCCCCTCGAACAGTCCGAGGACCTCGGCGCGGAGCGTGTCGTACGTACGCATGCTCTCCCCCTTCGGGCGTTCCGCTCCTTCGATCCCTGCCGGGCCCCGAATGTTCCCGGTCAGTTCGCCGGGTCCTCTCGGGTGAGGGCCCAGACCCGTGCGGAGCCGTCCTGGCAGGTGGTGGCGAGGCGGCGGCCGTCGCCGCTGAGGGCCGCCCCGACGAGGACCTCGGGGTGCGCCGCCTCGCACAGCACGCGGCCCGCCCTGTCGACGTCCCTGACCTGCGCCGACCACAGCGTGGGGGCGACGGCGAGGATCCTGCCGTCGGCGCCGAGCGAGACGGTGTTCACGCCCGCGGTGTGGTCGAGCACCAGGAGGCAGTCCCGGCCCGGGACGTCCCACACATGGACGCGCCCGCCCTGCGTGCCGACGGCGAGCCGTCCGCCGTCCGCGCTCAGGGCGACGCCGTTGACGGCCGAGCCGTACGGGATCGACCAGAGTTCGCGCCGCTCCGGCACCGACCAGAGCCGGCAGGTCCCGTCCCGGTCCCCGGAGGCGAGCAGGCGGCCGTCGGCGCTCAGCGCGAGCGCGAGCACCCAGCTCTCGTGCCGCAGGCTCGCGAGGCGACGGCCCTCCCGTACGTCCCAGACGTGCGCGACGCCGTCGTCGGCCCCCGAGGCGAACCACCTGCCGTCCTCGGTCAGCGCCACGGCCCGCACCCAGTCGCTGTGCGCGGACGCCAGGACGACGGTGTCGGCGCCGCGGTCCAGCCGGGCGCCCGGCCCCCGTGAGGAGGAGGCGAGGAGGGTGCCGTCGCCGTTCACCGCCACGGCCAGGGCGGGTTCGGTGTGGCGGACCGTAGTCCGGGCCCCGCCGCCGGCCGGCCCCCACACGCACGCCGTGCCGTCCGAGGCGCCGGTGGCCAGCCACTGTCCGTCTGCCGACAGCGCGGGCGCCACGACCTCGGCGTTCGCCCGGTGCGCGACCGTGCGGACCACCCGGCCCCCGGGCAGCCAGGTGGCCTCGGTACGCGGGGCGGGCTCGCGCGCCCCGACCGTCACCAGCCAGTCCCCCGCCACGACGGTCTGCCCCGCCGCCGCGTGGTGCGCGACGACCCGCCCCGGCCGGTCGTCGGAGCGCAGCTCCCACAGGCTGCCGTCGGCCGGCCGGGCCAGGGCGAGCGCCTGGCCGGGCGCGTAGTCGGCGCCGGGCGGGCGCAGCCACCGCACCAGCTCGGCGGTGCCGCCCGGCAGCGCCCAGCTCAACGGCCGCTGCCCGCGCGGGACGTCGGCGGGCGCGAGGTGGCGTTCCTGGGTGTACGTGGCCCAGTGCGCGGCGCCGTGGGCCACCGCGAGCTCCGGGTCCTCGACGTGGCGCAGCGGACGGTCCAGGGCCCGGCCGAGGAGTTCGGCGACCACCGGCATGCGGGTGGTGCCGCCGACCAGGAGCACGGCGTCGACCTGGTCGGCGGTGAGCCCCGCGGTGGCGAGCAGGGCCCGGCAGCAGTCGACGGTGCGGGCGAGCAGCGGGGTCACGATCGTGACGAAGCGCTTGCGGTCGAGTTCGACGAGGGCGCCGGCGGGGGCGAACACGTCCTCCACGAAACTGTCGGCGCTCAGCTGGTGCTTGAGCCTGCGGGCGAGGTCGCCCAGCTCCAGGACGTTCCTGCGGGCCGCGACGGGCACGGCCGGGCTCAGCGCGGCCGCCAGCTCCGCGCCGCCGCGCTCCCTGATCTCGGCGAGCAGCAGCGCGTCGATGTCGCTGCCCCCGCAGTCGTCGAGGGCGTCGTGCCCGAGGACCTCGTGGCTGCCGCCGTCCCGCAGGCGCACCAGTGCCGCGTCGAAGGTGCCGCCGCCGAAGTCGTAGACGAGGACGGTCCGTCCGGGTCCGAGGGGCGCGCCGGCCACGGGGGCGTACGCGGCGGCCGCGGGTTCGGCGAGCAGTTCGACGGCGGTGAATCCCGCGGCCCGGCCCGCGGCGAGCATGACGCCGCGGCGGGGGTCGGCGGGGCCGTAGGCGGCGGGGACGGTGAGCACGGCCCGCTCGACCGGCGCGCCGAGCAGCCGGGCCGCCTCGTCGCGGAAGGCCGCGAGCACCCGGGCCACGAGGTCGCCCGGTGTGAACGACCGCTCGCCGAGCGGGATCGGCGCGTCCTGCCCGACGTCCCGCTTGAACTCGGCGCGGTACAGCTCGGGGCGCACCTTCTTGCGGTGCTCCGCCGGGGTGCCGATCAGCAGCGTGTCGTCGCGCAGGCAGACGGCGCTCGGCCAGGTCCACGAGCCGGTGGACCGCTCCTTGAGGAGGCGTACGCCCCCGTCGGTCAGCAGCGCCGCGGACGACGCCGACGTCCCGAAGTCGATGGCCAGGACGGCCTGTTCCATGGGTGTCTCCCCCGCTCCGTCACCGCTCGCCGGCGCCCGCGCCGCGCAAGGCGACCGCCACCATCCGCTCCCAGTCGGCCTGCTCGCACGCGTCGTCGGGTACGTCGGCGATGGCGCGGGAGAGCAGGAGGAGCAGGCGCGCGGGGCCCGCCCGGTCCGGGTCGACGTCGGGGTAGGCCGACATCTCGGCCCACTCCTCACCGCTCACGTCCGGCCTCCCCGCCGCTCTCCGGGGTCGGGGCCGAGCAGGGCGAGCAGGGCCTGGCGCGCCCGGGAGATGCGGCTCTTGACCGTGTTCAGCGGGATGCCGAGGATCTCCCCGACCTCCGCGTAGCTGCACCCCAGGCACTCGCGCAGCACGATCGCCGCGCGGAACTCCGGGGGCACCCGGTCCAGGGCCGCCTGCACGGACAGCGTCGTCACGACCCGCTCCGCGACGGCGGGCGCGTCGTACGCCTCGTCGGGCATGTCGAGCCCGGCGGGGCGGGGCCGGGCCGCGCGGCGCTCCACCTCGGCGAGCGCGGCGTTGACGGTGATGCGGTACAGCCAGGTGGAGAAGCGTGCCGTGCCGTGGAAGCCGACCAGACCCCGCCAGGTGCGCGTCAGGGTCTCCTGGGCCGCGTCGGCCGCGTCCTCCGGATTGCCGGTGACCCGCAGACACACGGCGTACACCTTGGCCCGGTGCCGTGCGACGAGTTCCGCGAACGCCTCCCGGTCCCCCGACCTGCAGCGTGTCACCAACTCCGTGTCCGTAACGCGTTCCGCCGTGCCGTGCGCCAGGTCCATGGCGCATCACCCGTCCCCCGAAAGCGGCCGCGCGAGCCACCTGCTGCGGAGCACGGCCGGTTCCACCGTAGGGGCGGCCGACGGGCATGCCCCCGTCACTCGGAGGCGACCGACCCCCAAGTCGTCATGTCGCAGTAGACGGGGCCCGGGGCATCCGCGTAGCCCGCCTACTTCATCCGCGCGCGACGGGAACTTTCCGGCCACGGCGGCGGTCCGAAGTCGGCAGGGTCTTCCCGCGATCCCCACAGGAGGGAGCGCTCGATGGCGTACGCCGATGACGGTCTCGCCAAGCTGTTCGCCCGCCACCGCAACCAGGCGCCACGCCGGGAGCGGCAGTCCGTGCGCGAGGCCGTCCAGCGGATCAGCGCACAGCTCGATCTGCTGTACGACCACTGGCTCGCCCAGGCCGACGCCCCCTCGCAGGAGCGCGGCCAGGCGGTCCACGAGGCGCTCGGCGCCGTACGCACGGCCGTGACCCACACGCTGTACAGCGTGCGGCCCGGCAGCGCGCCGCCGTACGAGGGGCCCTCCACGCACGAGCCGTACCCGTCCGGCCAACGGGCGCGCGGGGAGCGTCCGTCGAACCCCTTCGCCCGGCTCTTCCGCGCCGAGGCGGAACCGCCGCCGCCCGCCTGGCCCCCGCCTCCGGCGCCCCGGCCCGAGGTGTCCGTGGAGCGGCTGCTCGACGCCGTCGGGCACGCCCTGGAAGCGGTCGACCGCTCCTTCCAGTCCCTGGCCGCCGAGCCCGCACCGGCCCCCGCCTGGCACGAGGACGACGATCTCGTCGACGTCCTGCACGGGCTGCTCGCCGCCGAAGAGCGCCGCAGCGCCGAACTCGCGCTGGCCAGGATCTCCTCGCTGCGCGACAAGCTGCGGCTCCAGCGGGGCATCGAGGTGCTCGGCTACGACCCGCACGACTCCCTGCACGACACCGTGCTCTTCGAGTTCAGCGCCCCCGCCGCCCCCGGCCTGCCCGGCCGCTGCCGGGCCCCGGCGCTCGTGCGCGGCACCCGGGTGCTGCGCCGCGGCGTCGTCCTGCCGCTCCCCTCCGCCGAACGCCTCCTGCCGCCGCCCGCCGAGCACCCCTTGCCGCCCCCTGAGGAGGGCTGACCCGTGACCGAACCGGCCAACATCGTCGTCATCGGCTTCGACCTGGGACACGGGGAGACGGCCCTCGCCTACGTCCACGCGGACCGGCCGACACCGCCCGAGGTGATCGACCTGCCCGGCAGCCGGCAGGGCCGGCACGCCTCGGCGGTGCTCGACCACCCCACGCGCGGCGTCCTCGTCGGGGAGAGCGCCATCGCCGCCCGCGACGGCAGCCCGTATCTCGCCTTCAAGGGCCCGCACCTGGACGAGCCCGAGGTCGCCACGCCCGTGCGGCTGTTCGTCTCGCGGATCGTGGCCGACGTCCTCGACACGATGCCGCCGCGCCCGGGACAGGAGCTGCTGTGGGTGTTCGGTACGCCCTCGGGCTGGTCGGCGGAGATCCGCGCGCGGTACGCCGCGTTCCTCGCGGAGCTCTGCCCCGGCCAGGTGGAGGTCGTCCCGGAGTCACGGGCGGCGCTGCTGTACGCCCGCGACTCGGGCGAAGTGGCGGGCTCCGCGCACCGGGTGGCCGGCTCGGCCCTGCTCGTGGACATCGGCTCGTCGACCACCGACTACACGTACGTGGAGGAGCGCCGCGGCCGTCCCGTCGACCACGGCAACATCACGCTCGGCGCGACGCTCATCGACAAAGAGATCTATCGCCGTCTGGTGCTGCGCAACCCGCAGCGGCAGCTCCTGGAGAAGATCCTGGCCGTGTCGCCCGCGAAGTCGCGCTACCTCGAATTCCAGTGCCGCAAGGCCAAGGAGGAGTTCTTCCGCACGGACCAGCAGCGTCTCGCGGTGAACCCGAAGGAGCGCATCGGCGTGATGGACACCGTCGAGGCGGACGACGGCGAGGAGGTCATGGTCGACATCCGCCTGCGGTACGCCGACATGGACGAGGTGCTGGAGACCCCGCGCCAGGAGCTGAACGGCCTGTCGTGGCGGGACGCGTTCCGGCAGGACCTGTCCACGGTGCTCGGCAATCTGCCCGCGCCCGCCGATCTGGTGCTGCTCACGGGCGGTCCGTCACGCATGCCCTTCGTCCGCGAGATCAGCCGGGAACTGGTCGACGACCCGGAGCGGGTGGCCCTGGGCAGCGCGCCGGAGTTCGCCATCGCCCGCGGCCTCGCGCTGGCGGGCCGCACCTCGGTGCGCACCGCGGGGTTCCGCGAGGAGCTGGAGGAGCTGCTCGGCAGCGGCGCGGTCGAGGAGATCGCGCGGGAGCATCTGCCGGAGCTGGCGACCGCCCTCGGCACCGCGGTGGCCGGCGGGGTGACGGAGCGTCATGTGCTGCCCGCGTTCAAGCGGTGGCGTGAAGGCGAGTTCACGACGCTCCAGGACATGGCGGCGCGGGTGGCCGCCGGGGTGAACGCCGAGCTGAGCGATCCCGCCGACCCGCGTCTGAAGCAGGTGATCGCGGACTGGCAGAACGGCATCGCGCCCGAACTGGAGCAGCTGACACGGCCGTTGGCCGAGCGGTGGCGGCTGCCCGCGCACGCCCTGGAACTGCCGGAGGTGACCGTCACGGGCACGGGCGAGTTCGCCGTGCAGGTGGACGTGGGAGCGGCGACCGACATCGTGGAGAACGTGGCGCGGGTGGCGAACGTGGCCATCGCGACGGTCGTGGCCACGGTGCTCTTCGGCACGGGGACCGCGCTCATCGCGACGACGGGACCGTTCGGCGTGCTGGTGGCCTTCGGGTTCGTCCTGTGGGGGCTGTCCGTCGGCAAGGACGAGATGATGAGCCGGATGCGCACCGCCGACATCCCGATGTGGGTGCGCAACGCCCGGTCGGAGGCCGCGCTTTCGGCGAAGCTGCGCGGCAAGGCCTCGGCGAACGAGGCCGAGCTGGCCCGGCGGATGGCGGGCGAGTTCCTGACGGAGACGGGCGAGACGCTGGTGCGGGACGTCTCGACGGCGATCGCGGCCCAGCTCAAGCTCCTGGCGGACGACGCGGCGCTGGAGATCTCCTGATCCGTCGCGCGGACGGCGGGCCGCCCCACACGCGGGCGGCCCGCCGTGCCGCGCGGAGCGGCGGACTCAGGCCAGCACCGCGCGGACCGTCTTGCCGCCCCGCCGTGCCCCCACGACCTCCAGGCGCTGGGTGAGCTGATGGACCATCGCGAGGCCCCGGCCGTGCTCGCGCTCGCCGCTCTGCGCCAGCATCCGGGGGCGTACGGGACTGGCGTCGTAGACCTCGACGGTCACGCGGTCACCGACGACCGCCACCCGCAGCCGGCAGGCGCCGTGCGCGTGCCGGACGGCGTTGGACACGAGTTCGGAGACCACCAGCGTGGCGTCGTCCACGCGCTCGGCGTCCACCTCGACCGCCTGGCTGCCGCGCGAGCGGCGATGGGCCCCGGCGAGGAACGCCGAGGTCAGTTTCCGTGCCCGGCCCGCCGAGGCGGGCTCCTGCGGCAGTGTGTACTCCACCCGTGCGGCGGGCCGATGGGCGCGCTGCTGCGCACGCATGGCTGCTCACTTCCCCTCCCTGGGACAACAACCGGTGTCCACCCGCGACTGCTGTCGCCACCGGGGTCGCGGACTGTCTTGCGCGACCGGTCCTGCCTCCCGGTGATGCCCGCCTCGGATGATCGCCAATCCGCTCCGCCTCGGGATCTCCGTCGCGAGCGGATGAGCAGCCCCGGAGCGCGTCCGGGCCGTTGACGTTGACATCAGCTTCAAACCAGACTGGGCGCCGGCCCGTCGCCGGCGGCGTCGGAGCCGTGTCCGCACCGACCTCCCGACCGGTTCCGGAAAGGCCACCCGATGAACGCGACGCCCCGCCCCTTCAAGGACTACCAGGACGAGATCTACCTCAACGGCCTGGGCGGTGTCGTCCCCGCGTACCCCATGACGTACGCGGAGCTTGAGGCCCGCGCGCACGCCGCGCTGCCGCCCTCCGTCGTCTCGTACGTGGCCGGGGGCGCGGGCGACGAGCGCACCCAGAACGCCAACGTCACCGCGTTCGACGGCTGGGGGCTCGTGCCGCGGATGTTCGTCGGCGCGGACCGGCGCGACCTGTCCGTGGACCTGTTCGGCATGGCGCTGCCCTCCCCGCTGTTCATGGCGCCCATCGGGGTCCTCGGCATCTGCGCGCAGGACGGCCACGGCGATCTGGCGACCGCGCGGGCGGCGGCGCGGACCGGGGTGCCGATGATCGCCTCCACGCTCTCCGCCGACCCGATGGAGTCGGTCGCCGCGGAGCTCGGCGGGACGCCCGGCTTCTTCCAGCTGTACACGCCGACCGACCGCGACCTGGCCGAGAGCCTGGTCCGACGGGCCGAGAAGTCCGGGTTCAAGGCGATCGTCGTCACGCTGGACACCTGGATCACCGGCTGGCGCCCGCGCGACCTCGCCACCTCCAACTTCCCCCAGCTGCGCGGCCACTGCCTGGCCAACTACACCAGCGACCCGGTCTTCCGCGCGCTGTTGCCGACCGCGCCCGAGCAGGACCCGCAGTCCGCGGTACTGAGGTGGGTGCAGATCTTCGGCAACCCGCTGACCTGGGACGACCTGCCGTGGCTGCGCTCCTTGACCTCGCTGCCGCTGATCGTGAAGGGGCTGTGCCACCCCGAGGACGTGCGGCGCGCGAGGGACGGCGGGGTGGACGGCATCTACTGCTCCAACCACGGCGGCCGCCAGGCCAACGGCGGGCTGCCCGCGCTCGACGTGCTCCCCGCGGTCGTGGAGGCCGCCGACGGGCTGCCGGTCCTGTTCGACTCGGGCGTGCGCAGCGGCGCGGACATCGTCAAGGCGGTCGCGCTCGGCGCCACGGCGGTCGGCGTGGGCCGGCCGTACGCGTACGGCCTGGGCATCGGCGGCGCCGACGGCGTGACGCACGTGCTGCGCTCGCTGCTCGCCGAAGCCGATCTGCTCATGGCCGTGGACGGCTACCCGACGCTCGCCGACCTGACGCCGGAGGCGCTGCGACGGGTGCGGTGACCGCGGGCGGCTCCGCCTCCGCCGGGGGCACCGCCTCCTCCAGGGACGGCGGATCCGCCCGCGAAGATCGACAACCTCAGGATCATTGGACACCTCAACGTTTCATGTGAGACATTGTTGTCTCATTCGAAATTGAGGTGTTACAGCCATGACCCCGCAACGTGACCCACGGCGCTGGGCCGTCCTCGCGATCCTCTCCGGCAGCCTCCTGCTGATCGCCATGGACACCACGATCCTGAACGTCGCCTTCCCGTCCCTGGTCGCCGATCTGCGCCCCAGCTCCGTGCAGCAGCTCTGGATCATCGACAGCTACGCGCTCGTGCTCTCCGGACTCCTGGTCACGGCGGGCGCGCTCGGTGACCGGTGGGGCCGCAAGCGGCTGCTCCTGATCGGCTTCGGCGTCTTCGCCCTGGCCTCGCTGCTCGCCGTCTTCGCGGAGTCGGCCTGGCAGGTCATCGCGGCCCGCGCGCTGCTCGGCGCGGGCGGTGCGGCGATCATGCCGGCCACGCTGTCGATCCTGCGGAAGGTCTTCACCGACGCCCGTGAGCGGGCCCTCGCCTACGCGGTGTGGTCGGCCGTCTTCGGTGGCGGCATGGCGTTCGGCCCGGTCGTGGGCGGTCTGCTGGTCGAGAACAACGGCTGGCAGTCCGCGTTCCTGATCAACATCCCGGTCGCGCTGGTGATCATCGCGCTCGGCGCCTGGATCCTGCCCGAGTCCCACCAGCCCCGTGCGGGCCGCTGGGACTGGTGGGGCGTGGGCCAGTCCGTCGTCGGCATGCTCGCCCTCGCGGGCGGCATCAAGCAGCTCGGCAAGGGCGGTCCGGCCGACCCGATGGCCTGGGGCCTGCTCGTGGTCGCCGCGGTGACGCTGACGGTGTTCGTCCGCCGCCAGCTGCGCCTGGAGCACCCGCTGCTGCAGATCCGCCTCTTCGTCTCCCGGCCGTTCGCCATCGCCGCGTCGTCGATCTTCCTCGGCATGATCGCGATGGGCTCGGCGCTGTTCCTGATCACCCAGTGGTTCCAGTACGGACAGGGCTACACCCCGCTGGAGGCGGGCATCCGGCTGCTGCCCGCGCCGCTGGGCCTGGTGCTCACCTCGCTGGTCACCCCGGCCCTGATGCACCGCCTGCCGATCCGGCACGTCATGGGCGGCGGGCTGGTCCTGATGACGGCGGGCCTCGCCCTGCCGTGGCTGCTCCAGCTGTCGGGGCCGCTCGGCTACGGCGAGATCGCCGTGGCGCTCGCGGTGCTCGGCTGCGGCGTCGGCGTCGCCACGACCGCCGCGTCCGTGACGCTGATGGCCGCCACCCCGGCCAAGGACGTCAGCGGCGCCGCGGCGATCGAGGAGACCGCCTACGAACTCGGTGCCGCGATGGGCGTGGCCGTCCTCGGCAGCGTCGCCACCGCGCTGTACCGCGTGAACCTGCCGGACCTCGGCCTCACGGCCGAGACCACGGCCGCCGTGCGCGACTCGATCGGCGAGGCCGCGCGCGTCGCCTCCGAGCTCGCCGGACCGGCCGGCGGCACCCTGCTGACGCGGGCCGCCGACGCGTTCACCTCCGGGATGACGCCGACGTTCCTGATGGCGGCGGCGCTCCCGCTGGCCGCCGCGGCGATCACCTGGGCGAAGATCCCCAAGGGGCTGCGCCCGACGGAGAACGCGCACTGACGGCGGGCGCGGGGCGCGCGCCGACGTCCGCGCACCGCGCCGCACGCCGAGGCCGCGCACCACACGTCGAAGGGGCGAGCGTCACATCACGCTCGCCCCAACTGGCCACAGCAGTCACTCACTTCACCCCTATCATCTGTTCGACCCCGGGCCTCCCCAGCGGCGAGGTCCGGGGTCGACACATGCTCTTCAGTGAGAGGACAACGGGGAATTGAGTTCCATACGGAAGCGCGGCGCGCGCAAGCGCCGCATGGCGATGGCCGCCGTGGGCGCGGCGGCGGCCGTCGTGGCGGGGATACAGCTGTCGCCCGTCGCGTTCGGCACCGGCGAGGGCGACAAGGAGCCGCAGGCCACGCGCCCGGCCGCCGCGCCCGCGAACCCCGGTGCGCTGCCCGCCGAGCGGCAGGACTTCGGCAGCTCCCGCGCGGACGGGACCGCCTTCACGGACGGCGTGATGTCGCTGAAGCCGGCGGACTCGGCGCCCTCGGCCCGGAGCGCGGCCGCCGCCGCCCCGCAGGGCGAGGGCTGGAAGTCGGGCGGCCCCTCCAAGTACCTCACCACCGGCTACACCATCAAGTTCTACGACAAGAAGGCCGCCGACTGGCTGGCCCCCTACGTCAAGAGGTCCGCCGCCGACCTGAAGCGCGTCACCACCCTGCCGGTGACCGTCGACACGAACCCGGTCGGCTGGGACTACGTACGGCCCAAGGGCGAGATCGTCGTCGGCCTGCTGCACCGCCCCTGCGTGCCGCCCGCCGACGGCGGCTCCACCGGCTGGAAGGTCGTCCGTGACGGCTCCGGCAGCAAGAGCCTGAGCTGCGGGTTCTTCTCCTCGTCCGTCGCCGACACGGTCACCAGCGGGCACGCGTACATCGACGACGAGTTCTTCACCGCGGACGGCAAGCCCGCGCCGTCCATGGGCGAGACGTATCTGCGCAACCACATCAGCCACGAGCTCGGCCACACCATGGGGCTCACGCACGCCAACCGCAGCGCGACGCGCGGCGACTGCGTCAAGGGCACCGACTCCGGCCAGTTCCCGGTGATGTGCACGCCCACCAACGCCTATCAGGACAAGCGCGCGGGCACCTACGTCCAGCAGTTCGACATGCAGGGCCTGCGCCACCTGGCACGCGGCGGCGGCGCGGCGCTGCCCCCGCAGGGCAAGGTGACCGGCATCGGCTCCAAGTGCCTGGACGTCAAGGGCGGCAAGGCCGCCAACGGCACCCAGATCCAGATCTACACCTGCAACAAGGGCCCGGGGCAGTCCTGGATCCTGCAGCAGGACGGCGCCTTCCGCTCGCTCGGCAAGTGCCTGGACAACACCGGTAGCGCCGGCACCAACGGCAACAAGATCACCCTCACCGACTGCACCGGCGGCGCGTCCCAGCGCTGGTCGGTGAACGCGAAGGGCCAGATCGTGCACGTGGCGTCCGGCAAGGTCCTCGACGTGACGGGCGGCTCCACCGCCAACAGCACGAAGGTCCAGCTGTACTCCGCGAACACCAACAAGCGCCAGGTGTGGGTCACGCCCAAGTAGCACCCAGGGGGCCGGGCGGGAGTCCTCCCCTCCCCGCCCGGCCCCTCGCCGAATAGGGGCACGCGCGTACGAACGGCGCCGGTTAGGATCACTCGACGTTCGGCGCGGCCGACTCGGTACGACCCAGAGGAACAAGAACAGTGCAGGTCATGGGGAGGGGGCATCGTGGTGGCGGCCGTGGGGGCGGCGCTCACGATGGTGTTGGCGGGATGCGGCTCGGACGGCGGCGACGGCCGCGGCGGCGCGGGCGGCGGCACGGCGGACGCGTCACGGAACGACCGGACCGACGCGCGCGAGGTTCTGCTCGCCGCGGCGAAGAAGACCGGGGGGCAGTCCTCGTACAGGACGATCCAGACCGGCGAGCGCGGCTCGGACCGGTCCGAGATGCTCTACCAGAAGAAGCCGGCCGCCACGGTGGTCAAGGCCCGGGTCGAGAAGTCCGCGTCCAGCCCGACCGGCATCAGCCACATGATCTCCCTGGGCGGCACGGCGTACGTGAAGTCGGACGGGGTGCCCGGCAAGAGCTGGTACAGCATCGACCTCGGCGGAGGCGACGGCGGCGGCGCGCCGCGCGCGGCCGGGTACGTCCAGGAGTTCGCGGGCGCGCTCGCCGCGACGAAGTCCACCGCGTGGGTCGCCGAGGAGAAGGTCGGCGGCCGCGCCGCCGACCACTACCGCGGCAAGGTCGTCTTCGACGAGCTCGCGACGTACTCGGGTCCCGCCCTCTCCAAGGACCTGCGCGACCTGTACGTCGAGATGGCGAAGAAGCAGGGCATGCGCTCGGTCGTCATCGACATGTGGGTCGGCAAGGACGACCTCGTCCTCAAGTCGCGCGAGACCGGCACGGGCAAGAAGGGGCGCGAGGTGATCAACGAGGAGTACTCGGACTTCGGCACCGTCCCCCGGATCACCGCGCCGCCGGCCGGGTCGGTCGCCACATGGGACGAGTTCCTCGCGGGCCGGGCGCAGCCGTAAGCGCGGGCCCAGCGGCTACAGTCACCACCGATCCACCCGCCCACCTGGGAGAACCTCGGACCATGGCCGTCGACGAACTCGACACCCGCATCCTGCGCCTGCTCCTCGAACAGCCCCGCACCAGTCTGCGCGAGTACGCGCGCGTCCTCGGCATCGCCCGCGGCACCCTCCAGGCCCGGCTCGACCGCCTGGAGCGGGACGGCGTGATCACCGGCACGGGCCCCTTCCTCTCCCCCGCGGCGCTCGGCCACCCCGTGCTCGCCTTCGTCCACATCGAGGTCACCCAGGGGCATCTGGACGACGTGGGGGACGCGCTCGCGGCCGTGCCCGAGATCATCGAGGCGTACTCGATCACGGGTGGCGGCGACCTCCTGACCCGTGTCGCGGCGCGTGACAACGGTCACCTGGAGGACGTCATCCAGCGGCTCATCAAGCTGCCGGGCGTGGTGCGCACCCGCACGGAGATGGCGCTCCGCGAGCGCGTGCCGCACCGCCTGCTGCCGCTGGTGGAGTCGGTGGGCAGGGCGAAGGCCGCGCGGCCGTGAGCCGGGGCTGACCGCAGCCACGCCGCCGTGAGCTGGGCCTTTGGCATGCTGGAGGCATGAGCACCTTCGGCACCATCTCGGTCATCTTCGATCTCGACGGCACGCTCGTGGACAGCGAGCCCAACTACTACGAGGCCTCGCGGGCGCTGCTCGCCGAGCACGCGGGCCGGGAGTACACCTGGGCCGACAACGAGCAGTACGTCGGCATCAGCTCCCACGAGACGCTCGCGCTGTGGCGGCAGGAGTACGGGATCGAGGCGACGGTGGACGAGCTGCTCGCCGACCTCGACCGCCGCTATCTGGCGCTGGCCCGCGCCGAGACCCCCGTCTACCCGGAGATGCGCAAGCTCGTCGAGCGGCTGCACGACGCGGGGGTGCCGATGGCCGTGGCGTCCGGCTCCTCGCGCGCGGCCATCGCGGCGATCCTGGCCGGCACGGGCCTGGACGCCCAGCTGACCACGTTCGTCTCGGCCGAGGAGGTCCCGCGGGGCAAGCCGGCGCCGGACGTGTTCCTCGCCGCGGCCGAGCTGCTCGGAGCCGAGCCGAAGGACTGCGTGGTCTTCGAGGACGCGGCGCCGGGAGCGGAGGCCGCGCGGGCGGCGGGCATGCGGTGCGTGGCCATCCCCTACGTTGCCGCCCACGCCGATGACGCCGCGTTCGCCGCGGCGGAACCGCTGTTCCGGGGCGGCCACGGCGAGTTCACGGCACAAGCGGCGCTGGACGCGCTGGCGCCCCGCTAGGGGGCGCCACGTCAGGGGCGCGGGACTGTGTCAGGCCGCCCCTGCCACCCGCTCAGGGGTGAGCAGCTCCGCAAGCCGCTCCGCTGGCAGCAGCCCCTTCTCCAGAACGAGTTCCGCCACGCCCCGCCCGGTGCTCAAGGCTTCCTGCGCGATCTCCGTCGCCGCGGTGTAGCCGATGTGCGGGTTGAGCGCGGTGACGAGACCGATGGACGTCTCCACCGAGGCGCGCAGCACCTCGGTGTTGGCGGTGATGCCCTCGACGCAGCGCTCGGCGAGGGTGACGCAGGCCGCCCGCAGCGAGGTGATGCTCTTGGCGAGCGAGTGCAGGATGATCGGCTCGAAGGCGTTGAGCTGGAGCTGGCCCGCCTCGGCGGCCATGGTGATGGTGACGTCGTTGCCGATCACCTCGAAGGCGACCTGGTTGACGACCTCGGGGATGACCGGGTTGACCTTGCCCGGCATGATGCTCGAACCGGCCTGCACCGGCGGCAGGTTGATCTCGTTGAGCCCGGCGCGCGGCCCCGAGGAGAGCAGCCGCAGGTCGTTGCAGCTCTTGGAGAGCTTGACCGCGATCCGCTTCAGGACGCCCGACAGATGCACGAAGGCGCCGCAGTCCTGGGTGGCCTCGACCAGGTTGGCGGCCGTGACCAGCGGCATGCCGGTGATCTCGGCGAGATGGCGGCGGGCCGTCTCGGCGTATCCGGCGGGCGCGTTGAGGCCCGTGCCGATCGCGGTGGCGCCGAGGTTGATCTCGTGGATCAGCTCGACGGCCTCGGCGAGCCGCATGCGGTCCTCGTCGAGCATCACGGCGTACGCGGAGAACTCCTGGCCGAGCGTCATCGGCACCGCGTCCTGGAGCTGGGTGCGCCCCATCTTCAGGACGTCGCGGAACTCCAGGGCCTTGGCGGCGAACGCGTCCTGCACCACCGACATCGCGCGCAGCAGCCCGTGCACCGCGCTGATCGTCGCGACCTTCACGGCGGTCGGGTAGACGTCGTTGGTGGACTGGCTGAGGTTGACGTCCTCGTTGGGGTGCAGGCGGTCGTACGCGCCCTTGGGGTACCCGAGGAGTTCGAGGGCGCGGTTGGCGACGACCTCGTTGGCGTTCATGTTGGTGGAGGTGCCCGCGCCGCCCTGGACGACGTCGACGACGAACTGGTCGTGCAGACGGCCCTCGCGGATCTCCCGGCAGGCGGCGGCGATGGCGTCGGCCTTGGCCTTCGGGAGCAGCCCGAGCTCCTCGTTGGCGCGGGCGGCGGCCTCCTTGACGGCGGCCAGCGCGTCGATCAGCTGCGGGTAGACGGAGATCGGGATGCCCGTGATCGGGAAGTTCTCGGTGGCCCGCAGGGAGTGGATGCCCCAGTAGGCGTCGGCGGGGACGTCCCGGTCACCGAGCAGGTCGTGCTCGCGACGGAGTGCGGGAGTGGGGGCGGCGGTCATGGCGTTCTCTTCCAGGGTCGTACACGGCGGGGCGCGCCCCGTCAGGGGCGCGGGGAACTGCGCGACCGGCCACGGTCGGCCGGCGGACGAAGGCAGTCGAGTCGAGGCGAAACGTTCAGGCGGCCCGGTCGGCGACGGGCTCCGCGTCCACGACGGCCGCCTCGCCGAGAGCGCGCCGCAGCACGGCGGTCCGCTCGGTCCGGCCGGTGGCCGCGAGCAGCGCCGCGAGCACCGCGCTGCGCGCCTGCCCGGCGCGGAGCGTGCCGGTGAGCACGGCTCCCGCCGCCGCGAGGTCGACGGCACCGCCGTGGGTGTAGATCTCGGTGACGGGTCCGGCCGGGACGCGGGTGGTGAGGGCGACCAGGACGCCCTTCTCGACGGCGGCGGTGACGGCGGCGACGAACTCGGGGGTCGCGTTGCCCGCGCCCGTGGCGACGAGCACGATGCCCTGGGCACCGGCCTCGACGGCCGTCTCGACGAAGAGCGGGTCGGCGTCGACGTGGTGCATGACCATGTCGATGCGCGGCAGGGCGGCCGCGGCGGCGGGCAGCGGCAGCGGCGCGGGGCGCTCCGGGCGGTGCAGTATCGAGACCTTGCCGAAGCCGACCTTGCCCACGCGCGGCCCGGAGGGGTCGGCGAAGGCGTCGACGGCGAGGGTCTGGGTCTTCACGGTGCCGCGGGCGGCGTGCACCTTGCCGTCGAAGACGACGAGGACGCCGAGGTCGCGGACCGTCGCCGCGGTGAGCAGCGCGTCGTACAGATTGCCGGGGCCGTCGCCGCCCTCGGCGCCGAGGGGCTTCTGAGCGCCGGTGAAGACCACCGGGCGGGGGTCGTCGTGGTGCAGGTCGAGGAGGAAGGCGGACTCCTCCAGGGTGTCCGTGCCGTGCGTGACGACGATGCCGTCGACGCCGGGGTCGGCGAGCACCTCGTGCGCGGTGCGCAGCAGGGTGAGCTGCTGGGCGGAGGTCAGGCGCGGGCTGTTCACGTTGAACAGGTCGACGACCTCGACCTTGATGCCGTGGGGCAGCGCGGCCGTGGCGAGCACCTCGCGGCCGGGGGCGTCGGCGGCGAACCCGGTCCCCTGCCAGCGGCTCGCGATCGTCCCACCGGTGCTTATGACGACGATCCGTCGCGTCTGCGCGTCCACGTCCGCGTACCTCCCTGGTTTCTCGAGGACCATCAGCCCCCGGAGTGGTGGGCAGCCTCAACGCAACGATAGATCGAACACCGCGCAATGTGTTTGCCAAGATTCGAACCTCACGCAACATGAAGGGTGGATAATTGCGCCATGGACGACATCGACCGCAATATCTTGCGTGAGCTACAGAGGGACGGACGGCTGACCAATCAGGAGCTGGCCCAGCGCGTCGGCCTGAGCGCCTCCCCGTGCATGCGGCGGGTGCGCCAGCTGGAGCTCGACGGCGTGATCCAGGGGTATCGCGCGGTCGTGGACCCGTCGGCCGTCGGCCGCGGCTTCGAGGTGCTCGTCTCCATCGAGGTGCGGCGCGACCGCGAGACGGTGGAGGCGTTCGAAGAGGCACTCCAGGACATTCCGGATGTCATCGAGGCGCACCGGCTGTTCGGCAGCCCCGGCTGCCTGCTGCGCATCGCGGTCGCGGACCTCGCGGCGTACGAACGCCTCTGGATCGAACGCCTCACCGCGCTCGCGGGCGTCACGGAGGTCAACTCCCAGATCATCATGAAGCGGATCAAGGAGCCGAAAGGCCTCCCGGTGGACGACTGAGGCACCGCGACACGGGCGCTCTCTCCGCCAACTCGCCTTTGGTGCAGACCTATTGACGCCTGGTCTGGACCATCCTAAGTTGACGCATCGCACCCCCGCACGTCTCCAGATCCCCCTCCGCATCCAGGGAGCAACAGCGTGATCGGTCGGACGTTACGCCTGCTGGGATCCGCCCTGGCACTGGTCTGTGTCGCACAACTCCCGGCCGCCGCGGCCGCTCCGGAATCCGCCGCCCCCGCGCCGCGGGCCGACACCTGCGCCCTCAAGCCGAAGCCCGCGGGCAAGGTGCTCCAGGGGTACTGGGAGAACTGGGACGGCGCCTCCAACGGGGTCCACCCGCCCTTCGGCTGGACCCCGATCACCGACTCCCGCATCCGCGAGCACGGCTACAACGTGCTCAACGCGGCCTTCCCCGTGATCCGCTCGGACGGCACCGTGCTGTGGGAGGACGGCATGGACGCGACCGTGAAGGTCGCCACGCCCGCCGAGATGTGCCAGGCCAAGGCGGACGGCGCCACCATCCTGATGTCCATCGGCGGCGCCACGGCCGGCATCGACCTCAGCTCGCCCGCCGTCGCGGACCGCTTCGTCGAGACGATCGTGCCGATCCTGAAGAAGTACAACTTCGACGGGATCGACATCGACATCGAGACCGGCCTCGTGGGCAGCGGCAACATCAACCAGCTCTCGCCCTCGCAGACCAACCTCATCCGCATCATCGACGGCGTGCTCGCCCGCATGCCCGCGGGCTTCGGCCTGACGATGGCCCCGGAGACGGCGTACGTCACGGGCGGCAGCGTCACCTACGGCTCGATCTGGGGCGCGTACCTGCCGGTCATCAAGAAGTACGCGGACAACGGCCGCCTGTGGTGGCTCAATATGCAGTACTACAACGGCAGCATGTACGGCTGCTCCGGCGACTCCTACTCCGCCGGCACCGTCCAGGGCTTCACCGCCCAGACCGACTGCCTCAACAAGGGCCTGGTCATCCAGGGCACCACCATCAAGGTCCCCTACGACAAGCAGGTCCCGGGCCTGCCGGCCCAGCCGGGCGCGGGCGGCGGCTACATGGCCCCGAACCTCGTCTCCCAGGCCTGGAACACCTACAACGGCGCCCTCAAGGGTCTGATGACGTGGTCCCTCAACTGGGACGGGTCGAAGGGCTGGACCTTCGGCGACAACTTCAAGCGGCTGACCCGGCAGGGCTGAGCCCCGTCCCCGCCTCCCGCCGGAGGCCTTCCCCGACCCCCGCCGCGCAGCCGACTGCGCGGCGGGCCGTCACGTGTCCGCCCCGGCCTCCGCCGCGCGCCGCCCGGCTCCGCCGCTGTCCGAGTGCGTCCGCGCACCGCGCCGGAGTGCCCCGAAGAGACCGCCCGTGATCGCCCTCGTGCCCTGTTCCGTCGTCACGCGGATGCCCTGACGGCCCGTCGCTGCGCTGTGCCACAGGCGAAGCCCGCGGGTCGCGAGAGCGTGCGGTGTGAGTGCGGCGAGGTCTCGACTCCCCGTTCCGAAAGCGGTCCTTGTGGTCAGGGCCGCCGTCGTCCTCGGGATCATCCTGGTCATATCCCTCGGCGTCGTCCTCAAGGGGCGCACCCCGGAGTCGTGGCGGCGCTGGCCGGCGTCGCCGCGCTGCCCCTCTGGCTGCCGCCCCAGCAGCGCCGCGCCCTGGTGACCGGTGCGGCCACCTTGGGCGCGACGTTCCTCCTCGGCGCGGACCACTGGCGCGGACGGCCGATCGTCATCGGCCCGACTCTCGTGAACATCACGCTCCTCACCTGCCTCGCCCACCGCCTCGGCCGCAGGCCCTCCGGTCCCGTGGCGGACACCGGCCCGCCCGACTCACCGCACACCACGTCGACGCAGATCGGCGACGTCCGCGTGGAGATGCGCGCCCTGCCCGCCACGGCCGGCGGGTGCATGACCGCCGACTTCTGCGGCCTGCGGCCCACGCCGTTCGGGGTGCGCCTGCTCGTCGTCGACTTCGTGGGCCGGGGCACGGCCACCCGGGAGAAGGCCGTGAGGGTGCTCTACCAATGGGCCAGGGCCGCGGCCGAGGCACCGGGACTCGCGGAGTCGGCCCGGCGCCTCGACACCCTGCTCGCCAAGGAGGACCTGTTCGCCAAGGCACTGCTCGCCGGTGCCGCCGAGGACGGCACCACGACGCTGCTCTGCTGCGGCCATCCGCCGCCCCTGGTGGTGGAGGGCCGTACCGCGCACCCGGTCGACCTCGTCTCCCTGCTGCCGCCGCTCGGACTCTTCGACCTCTTCGACCTGGTCGACGAGGACATCCCCATCTATGCGACGACGGTCCGGCTCACCCCCGGGCGGCGCCTGCCTGGAACGTATGGCGGTGGAGCTGCGGGAGCACCTCGGCGAGCGGGCCAGGGACGAGGCGCTGCTGCTGATGGTCGAGTGCACGCCCCGACCGGTCATGTGGGCGGACCTGCAAGGGAGTTGAGGGGCCGTTCCGCCCGTGCCCGCGCAAGCTTTCCGCGGCGATTCGGGACTTTCGGCCCCTGGCCGCGCGGACAGCCGGCGTTTACGGTGGGGGCAATTCCGTCGGGATCGACGGGACAGAGCCGGGTCGAGACCGTCGAGCGGACCCGGCGCGACGCGTGGAGAGGAGGCGGTCCCCATGGACAAGAGTCCGAGTCGCAGTCGTCGACTCCTCAGCATCCTTCACCCGTCTTCTCGCGGTACGCGCTGACGCCACCTGCGTTTCCTCACGCTCCTCCTGTCGCGTCGACTCGCGCTGCCGCGCCGCCCTTTGGGAGGTGCCCCCATGACGTACATCGTCTTCGCCCACAAGCCCGTCGTCCGCCTCGCCCGCCGTGCCGCCCTGGTCTGGCGCCGGCTGGCCGACGCGCCCCTCGACAGCAGCACCGTCTGCGCCGCGCGTCCTGCCGTGCCCGGCGCGCGGCGCTGCCTGCGGCGCCCGGACCGCGGCCGGCCGCGCGCCAGGAGCCGCCGCTGACCGTCCACCGCCCGGCCAGGAGGCCCGTCCGGCACCCACGAGGGAGCGGACGAGATGGCTTTGTACGGCGGGGTGGGCGTCAAGCGCTGACGGGACGCCCGCGACGGGCGCGCCGCCGGACCTGGTCACGATCCGCGGGCACGGCCCCGACCAGGGGCGCCGCCCCCGTCACGGCCGCGCGTGCCGCCTCGGCCAGCGCGCGCCGGTCGGTGCCCAGCAGCGGGTCGTGCGCCGTGATCCGCGCGGTGAGCCCGCGCGCGGCGGCCACCCGGCGCAGCGAGGCGGCGAAGTCCTCGTCGCCCAGGAAGGCGGGCGCGGTACAGGGGGCGCCGCCCTGCCGGTACTCGACCGTCACCGGCCGCACGGGCGCGCCCGCGTCGGCCGCCGCCTGGAAGACGGCCCGCCGGAACCGGCCGCCCGTCGCGGCGCACCACGTCGTCGCCTGGGGGAACACCAGCAGCGAGGTGCCGCCGCGCAGGTCCCGGGCCAATTCCGCCACGGTGTGCGGCAGTTGGCGCGGGCTGCCGTCGCGGTCGATGAAGCGCGTCCCCACGCGCCGGGTGAGCGTGCCGACGACCGGCCAGCGGCCCACCTCCCGTTTGGCGAGGACGCTCACCGGTTCGACGGCGAGCAGCGCGACGACGTCGAGCCAGGAGACGTGGTTGGCCACGACGAGCGTGCCCACCCCGCCCTCGCGCGCGCTCAGCCGCCCGACTCCCCCGGGCCCCGCCTCCAGTCGCACCCCGAGGGCGCCGAGCACCGCGCGCGCCTCGGACCGCAGGACCCGTGGGTCGGCGAGCCGGTCGCCGCGCGCCACGGCCCGGGTGACGACCACCTCGCAGCGGGTGAACCGCTCGGCGTAGAAGGCGTGCAGTGCCTCGGCCGCCCGTGTCGACTGGAACGCCGCCGCGATGAAGGCGGTGGGTGCCGCGGCCGCCGCGTCGTCGGAGAAGGAATCGACCACTTCCTGTGCGAGCGCACGCAGGTCGCCCTCCAGGCTCCCGGTGTCCGGCGGGGCCCACGCGTCCTCGCCCGCCATGTCCAGAGCGTCGGCGACCAGCCCTTCAAGGCCGCCCCAGCGGCGGTACAGCGTGGTCTTGTGCACCCCTGAGTGATCGGCCACGTACTCGACGGTGAGGCCGGGGTAGCCGTGGTCCGCCAGGCCGCTCAGTACGGCGTCGCGGACGGCCGCGCGGGTGCGGGCTGTGCGGCCTCCGGGGCGGCGAGTGCCGGGTGCGGGGCGTGCGGTTTCCGCTTCGCCGGTGTTCGGTGCGCCACCGCTCCGGCCGGCCGCGACAGGCTTGTCCGCCATCGATTCGTTCCTTCTCCGTCGTCCGGTCCGACCATTCAATTGCAACTCGTGTTGCGTTAGTCGGGTCAGTGTGTCACACTCGCCGTAATGCAACATAGGTTGCGTTTGCTGGAAGTGGCTCTAAACCGGGGGTGCCTTTGCCTACTCAGATCTCTCTGCACGGCGTGACCATGACGCGAGGCGAGCGGCTGCTGCTCGACGCGGTGTCGCTGGCCGTCCGGCCGGGCGAGCGCATAGGCGTCGTGGGGGAGAACGGCGCGGGGAAGTCCACGCTGCTGCACCTGATGTCCGGCGACGAACGGCCCGACGAGGGCGAGGTCGTGACCGTCGCAGAGCGAGGGGCGGGGCTCCTCGCGCAGACTCCCCAGCTCCCTGCCGACCGCTGCGTCGGCGACGCGATCGACGCCGCCCTGGCCGAACTGCGCTCGATGGAAGGACGGTTGCGTGAACTCGAAGAGGGGCTCGGCTCCGCGACCGAGCAGCAGTTGGGTGAGTACGGCGACCTGCTGACGGCCTTCGAGCTCCGCGGCGGCTATGAAGCGGACGCGCGCGTGGACAAGGCGATGCATGGACTGGGGCTGGGACACATTGCCCGGGAAAGGCTCCTCGGCAGTCTGTCCGGCGGTGAGCAGGCTCGGCTCGGAATCGCCTGCCTCATCGCGGCGGCGCCCGAGGTGATGCTCCTGGACGAGCCGACCAATCACCTGGACGAGAGCGCGCTGGACTGGCTGGAGAGCGCACTGTCGGCACACCGCGGGACCGTCGTCGCGGTCTCCCACGACCGCACCTTCCTGGAGCGCGTGGCCACCGCGATCCTCGAAGTCGACGCCGACCGGCGATCGGTGGTGCGACACGGCGGCGGCTATCAGGGGCTGGTCGCGGAGCGGGCGGCGGCCCGGCTGCGCTGGGAGCAGGAGTACGCGCAGTGGTGCGACGAGACGAGCCGGCTCCAGGAGTTCATGACGACCACCGCCCACGCCGTGGCCGGTGGTCGGGGGATGAAGGACAACAACAAAATGGCGTACGACCGTGCGGGAGGCCGGGTCCAGGCCTCGGTCGCCGGACGGGTGCGCAACGCGCAAGAGCGACTTCGCAGGCTGCGGGAGAAGTCGGTGCCTAAGCCTCCCGAGCCGTTGCGCTTCGCGGCGCGCCCGGTGACAGGCGTGACCGAAGGTGCGCTGGTGACGCTGCGTGACGTGCGTGTGGGTGAGCGGCTGGCCGTGGACGAGCTCACCGTGTCGGCCGGTGAGCGACTCCTGATCCACGGGGGCAACGGAGCGGGAAAGTCCACGCTGCTGCGCACCATGGCGGGCGTGCTCGAACCCGACCACGGCACCGTCGCCCGCAGAGGCCGGATCGGATATCTCGCCCAGGAGATCCCGGTGCGCCGCCCCACGGAGCGCGTCCTCGAAGTCTTCGGCAGTGGACTGGGTCTCACGGAAGAGGAGCAGAGGGAGCTGCTCCTCTCGTACGGCCTGTTCCGCACCCGCGATCTGCACGTTCCCGTGGGGTCCCTGTCCGCGGGGCAGCGCCGGCGGCTGGCTCTCGCGCGGCTGCTGGCCAGGCCCGCCGACCTGCTGCTGCTCGACGAGCCCGCCAACCACCTGGCGCTCGGCCTGGTCGAGGACCTGGAGGCGGCGCTCGAGCAGTGGACGGGAGCCCTGGTCGTCGTCTCGCACGACCGGTTGCTGCGCCGGCGCTTCACGGGCCGAATACGCCGGATGGAGTCCGGACGGCTACCCGACTGAGCCGCCCGGCAGGAACCCGATCTAGGGTTTCCGCATGGCACGCCCGCGGCGCATCATCCTGGTCCGGCACGGCGAGTCGGCCGGAAACGCCGACGACACCGTGTACGAGCGCGAGCCCGATCACGCGCTCGCGCTCACCGAGACGGGGTGGTCCCAAGCGGCTGACACGGGCAAACACCTGCGGGAACTGTTCGGCCGTGAGCGGGTGAGCGTGTACGTATCGCCGTACCGACGCACCCACGAGACCTTCCAGGCGTTCCGGCTCGATCCCGAGCTGGTGCGTGTGCGGGAGGAGCCGAGGCTGCGGGAGCAGGACTGGGGAAACTGGCAGGACCGGGACGACGTACGCCTGCAGAAGGCGTACCGCGACGCCTACGGACACTTCTTCTATCGATTCGCCCAGGGTGAGTCGGGCGCGGATGTGTACGACAGGGTGGGGGCCTTCCTGGAGAGCCTCTACCGGAGCTTCGAGGCCCCGGACCATCCGCCGAACGTCCTCCTGGTCACGCACGGACTGACCATGCGGCTGTTCTGCATGCGATGGTTCCACTGGTCCGTGGCCGAGTTCGAGTCGCTGTCCAACCCCGGGAACGGCGAGATGCGAATGCTCGTGCTGGGCGAGGACGGCAAGTACACGATGGACCGGCCGTTCGAACGCTGGCGCGAGCCCGAGCCGTACGGAGACACGGGCTGGAGCGGTGTCACCGGATAGAGTGGCAGGGCGATGACCGCTGACTCCTCTCCCGACCGGCGCCTGGAGCGCGCTCTGGCCAGCCTGCACGGACTGGCGGTGGGGGACGCGCTGGGCTCCCAGTTCTTCGTGCCCGCGCACTACCCACTGCTCAAGAACCGACAGCTGCCGGATGCCCCTTGGCAGTGGACCGACGACACCGAGATGGCCTGCTCCGTGCTGGCCGTCCTCATCAAGCACCGACGGATCGACCAGGACGCGCTCGCCCAGTCGTTCGCCGAGCACCATGACTTCGACCGTGGCTACGGCCCTGCCGTGAACCGCCTGCTCCGGCAGGTCAGGGAAGGCGGGGACTGGCGGGAGCTGGCCTCCGCGCTCTTCAAGGGACAGGGCTCCTGGGGGAACGGCGCCGCCATGCGGATCGCCCCGCTCGGCGCCTGGTACGCGGACGACCCGGAGCAGGCGACGCACCAGGCGGAGATCTCGGCCTACCCCACGCACCAGCACCGCGAGGCAGTCGTCGGGGCCATGGCCGTGGCGGCGGCCTCGGCACTGACGGCCGACCCCGCCGGGCCGCCCACGCCGAAGGCGCTGCTCGACGGCGTCATCGCGTTGGTGCCGCGCAGCGCGGTCGGAGCGGGGCTGCGCCGGGCGCGGGACATGCTCGACTATGGCGACGCCGGGACGGTCGCGGCGGTGCTCGGGTGCGGGCGGCGTACGACGGCTCATGACACGGTGCCGTTCGCGCTGTGGTCGGCCGCGCGTGGCCTCGGTGCGTACGAGCGGGCCATCTGGGACACCGCGCAGGTCGGCGGCGACATGGACACGACCTGCGCCATCGTGGGTGGTGTGGTCGCGTCCGGTGCGGGCGGGGCGCCGCCCGCGGAGTGGCTGGAGCGGACCGAGGCGCTGCCCGGATGGGTTCCCGTAGGCGCGGGCTGATCGGTCCGATCCGTTCCTCGGGTCCTCGGCTCGCCTTCCTGTTCTTAGACGCCTCGGCTCGTCACAATCGGTACAGGTGCCACGGGCGTCACGCGAGCCCCGCTTGTCACGGTCGTGCCACAGGCCCTGCAGGGCCGGGGCCATCGGGACGGGCTCCCACTACTCTGATGCGGGCCGCTAGTTGATCTTGACTCGCGTGCGTTGAACGAGATGCCGGTCCCGGCAGTCGTACGGCCCCCGCGCGTGCCGTGTGCTGTGCGGGCACACCGGCCGGGAGGGGGTCCCGTGTCCGACACGCCAGCCAGAGGCGACGGAGCAGATGCGTCCGAGGGCGCTCGTGCGTCCGACGGCACTCAGGCGTCCGAAGACGCCCATGCGACCGAGGATGCTCATCCGTCAGAGGTGGCGGGCATCTCTGGGGCGACTGATGCGCCCGAAATAGCTGAGACGTCTGGGGCTTCCGAGGCGTCTCAGCCGCCGGATGCGACTGCACTGCCGGGCTCTACAGCGCCCCCGGACGACGAGGAGCCGCGCGACGCCCTCGAAAAGGCCAGCGCTGAGCGGCACGTCGACAGCGCGAGGGGAGACGAACCCGCAGACGCCGTCCCGGCCTCGGCCCCGAGCACGCCCCCCTCCCAGGCGCAGGCCCCGGCTGCCGGACCCGGACCGGCTCCGGCTGGACCTCAAGGCCATGCCCCGCGCTCCACCTGGGACTACCCCGCGCCCCAGCACACGCCGCTCCTCCACGACCTGAGGGCCGGGACGCCGGCTCCGGTGCGGACGGCGACGCTCTGCTCCGTACTCGCCACCGGTCTGCTGAGCATGCTCCTCGGTGACGGGCTTGCGCTGAACCTGCTCATCGTCGCCATCCCGGCCACGCTCGCCGCGTACTTCGCCGCCCGGACGGCAGGTCGTCGTCCCCGCCCCTGGTCATTGACGTGGGCTGTCGGCGGGCTCCTGCTGCTGATCGTGCCCGCGCTGCGTGACGCGGGATGGCCGTCGTTCCTGGCGATCGTCGCGTCGCTCGCGCTGGCCTCGCTCGCGCTGCACGGCTGCCGGACCTGGCCCGGCGTACTCCTGAGCCCTCTCGGCATCTTCGATGCGGTCTTCACCAGCCTCGGGTGGGGCTGGCGTGGCGTGCGGGAGCGGGCGAGTGGTGCGCGCGGCGCTGCGCCCGTGTTGCGCGCGGTCGCCGTGGCCGCCGTACTCCTCCTGGTCTTCGGCGCGCTGTTCGCCGGCGCCGACGCAGCCTTCGCCGATCTGCTCGGCGACCTCATGCCCGACGCGTCGCTCTCCGGGAGCCCCTGGCGCGTCCTGCTCCTGATCGTCGGAGTGATCTGCGCGCTTGCCGCCGCGCACACGGCTGCGGCCCCCTTGCGCTGGGACCGGCTCGTGGTGAAGCCCGGCCGGGCCCGCGGCCGACTCGAGTGGGCGCTTCCGCTGATCGTGCTCAATGTGCTGTTCGCGGCGTTCAACGCCGTCCAACTGGCAGTGCTCTTCGGCGGGTACGACGCCGTCCTCGACAAGACCGGACTCTCGTACTCCGACTATGCGCGGCAGGGATTCTGGCAGCTGCTGCTCGCCACCCTCCTCACGCTGATCGTCATCGTGTTCGCTCTGCGCTGGGCGCCTCGCGGCGGCGCGCGGGACCGCACGCTGGTCCGGGCGGTGCTCGGCACGCTCTGCGCCCTGACGCTCGTCGTGGTGGCGTCCGCGGTGCGGCGCATGGACATGTACGTGGAGGCGTACGGCCTGACCAGGCTGCGGATATCGGTCGTCGCCATCGAGCTCTGGCTCGGCGTGATCATTCTGTTGATCATGGCTGCGGGTGTCTGGGGCGCCCGGTGGCTGCCGCGCGGCGTCGCGGCCAGCGCGGCGGCCGGGGTGCTGGCCTTCGGCCTGGTGTCCCCCGATGCCCTGATCGCGGAGCGCAATGTGCAGCGCTTCGAGCAGACCGGCAAGTTCGACCTCGACTACACGCGCCAGCTGTCCGCCGACGCGGTGCCGGCCCTGGACAAGCTGCCGGAGCCGCAGCGTTCCTGCGCGCTCAGGCGCATAGCCGACGGCCTCGGGACGGATCCTGGCCCTTGGTACGCGACGAGCCTGGGGGAGTCCCGAGCCCGGCGGATCATCGACGAGCGACCGCCCTCGGTGGATCCGGGAGTGTGCGGTGAGCCGAGCGTGGACCCACCCTCCTACCCGTACAACTGACGTCGACGTGACCGGCCCATGGCAGAGCGGCAGCGGGCGCCGGGCCGGTCCGATCGACTCCCGGACGGGGCCGACCGACTCGTCGATCGGCCCCACCGATCTCTTGGCAGGCCCGGCGTCCGCAGCTTTCTCCAGTCAGCCGCCCGCCGGCCCCGCGGCGCTCGCCGTGCCCGAGAGTGCGTCGAGATCGCTCTTGCGCACGCGGATCACCAGCACGGCGGTGGCCAGGGCTATCAGGGCCATGACGACGGCCGGTATGAAGGCGGTCGATATGCCCTCGGCGAGTACTTCGTGACTCCAGGGCGCCGGGAGCTCGTGAGTCCTGGCGAATTCGGCCTTCTGCTCCGGTGTGGCGTGGGCCATGAAGTCGGCGACCTGCTCCTTGGCCTCGTCCCGGCTCGCCGTACCGAAGACCGTGGTGAGGATGGAGAGGCCGAGCGAGCCGCCCACCTGCTGGGTGGCGTTGAGCAGCCCGGATGCCGCGCCCGCCTCGTGGGGGGCCACTCCGGAGACGGCCGTCAGCGTCAGCGTCACGAAGTTCAGGCCCATGCCGAAGCCGAACAGCAGCATGGGGCCGAGCACCCCGCCGACGTAGGAACTGTCCGGGCTCAGCAGCGTCTGCCAGGTCAGTCCCAAGGCGACGATGATCGAACCCGCCACCATGAACGGCTTGGGGCCGAACACCGGAAGGAACTTCTGCGAGAGCCCCGCACCGATCGCGATCACGAACGTGACCGGCAGGAAGGCCAGGCCTGCCTCGATCGGGGTGTAGTTCAAGACGTTCTGCACGAAGAGGACGATGAAAAAGAACATGCCGAACATCGCGGCCGCCAGGCTGAGCATGATCACGTACGTGCCCGAGCGGTTGCGGTCGGCGAACATCCGTAGTGGAGTGATCGGTTCTTTCGCCCGGTTCTCGATGATCACGAAGGCCACGAGCAGAACGGCCGCCGCCGCGAACGATCCCAGGGTGAGGCCGTCGCGCCAGCCCTCCTCGGACGCGCGGATGAATCCATAGACCAGGGAAGCCATGCCCGCTGTCGATGTGAGTGCGCCCAGGAGGTCGAAACGTCCAGGGTGGCGCTCGGATTCGCTGATGTACAGCGGGGCGAGGACGGCGATCAGAATGCCGATGGGCACGTTCACGAACAGCACCCAGCGCCAGTTGAGCCACTCGGTGAGCATGCCGCCCGCCAGCAGACCGATCGCGCCACCGCCCGCGGAGACGGCGGCGAAGACGCCGAACGCGCGGTTCCGCTCCGGGCCTTCGGGGAAGGTCGTCGTGATGAGCGCCAGCGAGGTCGGTGACGCGATGGCGCCCCCGACGCCCTGCAGGGCGCGCGCGGCCAGCAACTGCCACGGCTCCTGGGCGAATCCGCCGAGGAGGGAGGCGAAGGTGAAGAGGAGGATGCCGGCCATGAAGACCCGGCGGCGCCCCAGAATGTCACCGGCCCGGCCACCGAGCAGCAGCATTCCGCCGAAGGTGAGGGTGTACGCGCTGACGACCCACGTGAGGTCGGTCGTGGAGAAGCTGAGCGCGCCCTGGATGTGGGGCAACGCGATGTTCACAATCGTCGCGTCCAGGACCACCATGAGTTGGCAGGCCGCGATGACGGTGAGGGCTATGCCGGGATGTCCCTCCCGGCGTGCGGCCCCAGGCTTTCGATCTTGCGTCAGTTGAGAGGTGCTCGTCATGATCCCCCGCAAGTGCCTTAGTGAACGGCATCGTTCACTGTTACCTACGACGGTAGTGACTCGCCTTCAGTGAACGCAAGCGTTCACTGAAGCTTCTTGCTCGCTGCCTTCTCGCTTGCTCGATTTCGCTCAACGGAGAGAAAAAGATGGTTACTTCGCGCTGGACGGACGCTCGCGCCCAGGAGGCCTCCTCGCGGCGTCGAGGGCCTGTGCTGGAGCGGGCGATCCTCGATGCCGCCCTGGAGCAGCTCAGCACCGTCGGCTGGAGCGGACTGACCATGGAGGGTGTGGCCGCGGGGGCGCAGACCGGCAAGGCGGCGGTGTATCGCCGCTGGCCGTCCAAGGAGGACCTCGTCGTGCACGCGCTGCGGTTCGGGCTGCCGCAGCTCCAGAGCGCTCCCGACCTGGGGGGCGTCCGAGAGGATCTGCTGCGGCTGTGCGGGCAGATGCGGGAGGCGATGTTCTCGCGCTCCGGATTCGCCCTGCGTTCAGTGCTTCACGAGTGCGACTCGGCAACGGCTGAGCGCTTCCATGAAGTGATCTTCGAAGGTGTCATCGAACCGAGCGTGAAACTGATCAAGGAGGTGCTGAGCCGTGGGATCGAGCGCGGAGAGGTGCGTTCCGGAGGCCTGGACAGTTATGTGTGTGACGTCATTCCGGCCATGCTGATGTATCGCTCGAAGGTGTGCGGCAGCGAATGGTCGGACGAGGAATTCGAGGCCTTGGTCGACCAGGTGATGATGCCGCTGCTGCGCCGCTGACGAGCTGGTCGCGCAGGTCCGGTGAGCTGCCGAGGGTGGCTGATCACCGCCTCGGCGCCAGTCGGTGAGGCGTCGGTCCGCGTGTGCGGAAACCGCCCGCCCCCGCACTCGTGCAGGCGAGCGAAGGCATTCCGGCCAAGAGTGCGGAAAGAGCTCGGGGGCGACTCGGCGGGCCTGGGTGTCGCGGGTGGCCCTCGGCGGCGTACGCTGTCTGGCGCCATGCCGTACGAAGCACCCACCCACACTGTCGAGCGCTCCTTGCGCGCCACCACCGGAGCGAAGATCGTCGCCGGTGTCGACGAGGTCGGGCGCGGCGCGTGGGCGGGCCCGGTCACCGTCTGTGCGGCGGTCACGGGACTGCGCCGGCCGCCCGAAGGGCTCACCGACTCCAAGCTGATCAGTCCGAAGCGACGCAACGAGCTCGCGGAGGAACTGGAGAGCTGGGTCACGGCGCACGCCCTCGGTCACGCCTCGCACGACGAGATCGACGAACTGGGGATGACGGCCGCGCTGCGGCTCGCCGCGGTGCGTGCCCTGGAGGGGCTGCCGGTCCGGCCGGACGCGGTCATCCTCGACGGGAAGCACGACTATCTCGGGGCTCCCTGGCGGGTTCGTACGGTGATCAAAGGCGACCGGTCCTGTGTGGCCGTCGCGGCGGCTTCGGTGATCGCCAAAGTCCGGCGAGACAAAATGATGGCCGAACTGGGCATCGAACATGCAGACTTCGGTTTTGCGGCCAATGCCGGCTATCCCTCGCCGGTGCACAAGGCCGCGCTGGAGGAGCGGGGGCCCACCCCGTACCACCGGCTTTCATGGGCGTATCTTGATGCGCTGCCCCAGTGGCGGCACCTCAAGAAGGCCCGCAGCTGGGCGGACGGAAAAGTTCCGGAAATCGAGGGTCAGCTCGGCTTTGAGTTCTGACGTCGTTCCCGGCACTTCCGATCGCACTCATGTGCCACCCGCCGACGCGATTCGCATCGGCGTTTGATAGACAACAACCCATGCCTCTCATTCCCGAGGAGCCTCAGATTCACGAGAGTGCCCAGGGTCCCCGCGCCACGCCCGCCAGCGGCCGTACCGCGCCGACCCCTCGCCCCGTACCCGGCCCGCGTCCCGCGGCTCCGCCGCGCCCCGGCCGCCCGGGTCCCGCCCGGCCGATGCCGCCCGCGCAGCGCACGTCGCGCGACGCGGCCGCGAAGCCCGGGCCGTCCGCCCCAGCTGCCGCCGCCCCCGGTCCCGTCACTCCTGGAGTGACCGCTTCCGGAGCGTCTGCCGCCGGTGCGCCCGCCGCTTCGGTTCCGCAGATCCAGCTGATCCCGGCCTCGGCCGAGGGCGCGCTGGACGCGGCCGAGGAGGCCGTCGACCTGCTTCTGGACTCCGGGCGCGCGCCCGGAGACGTCCTGGTGATCACTACCGGTGAACCGCACCCGTGGGCCACGCACGAGCTGTCCTTCGGCGAGGCCGCCTACTGGGCTCAGCTCGACGCGGGCGACGACGTCTTCTACGCCGACGCCGCCGCCCTGACCCGTGCCGTGACCCGCCCCGTGGTCGTCGTCGCCGTCAACGGTGGCAGCGAAGAGACCGCGGTCGCGGCCCTGCCGGCGGCGCTCGCCCGGGCCGGTGCCCTGCTGATCGTGTGCGGTGACCCGCAGCGGATCAACTCGCTGCTGGGCGCGGGCGTCTGACGTCAGCGTCCGGCAGCAGCGGTCGTCCGGCGCGGGTCGTCCGGCGGGTCGTGCGCTAGTGCCGCGCGGTCGGCCGGGTGGCCTTGCCGCGCGGTGCCCTGAGCGCCGTGCGGCCTGAGCCGGTGACGATGTCTCGCGCAGGGCAGGGCCAGGCCGGCGGAGTGCCTGTCTGTGCCGTGTCGTACGCGGAGTTGGGGTCGGTACGCGGAGTCGGGGTCGTACGCGGAGCTCGGTCGTGCTGGCGCGGCCGTTGCGTCGCCTGCGGCAGGTAGACAGACGGGTCCGGTGAGCGATGGGCTTGTCCGCGCTCGGCCCGTCGGTGCTCGGTCGGTCCGTGTCTGGTCGGTCTGTGCTCAGTCGGTCGGTGTCTGGCTGACCCGTGCCCGGAAGGTCGGCCTTCGGCTTCTCCAGGCCCCTCGCGTGGGTTTCGGTTCAGCGTCCGGACCGCTCGCGCGCGGGCGGCGTTGAGTGCGGTGGGCAGTGGGCGTGTGGTGAGGCTGTCGTCGGTGCGAGGTGGGGCTACGGGCGGCGACGCGGTATCAGCGCGCTGCCGCGCGACGCAGTACCTCGGAGGCGGCGCCTCCGGTACGAGGCGTCAGCGGCTCGGTCTCGGGGAAGAGCTCGGGCCGCGATCCGGCGCTCGGCCGACGTCCGCCCCGCCCCTCGCCGAGCACCTGCCAGCCGTCGCGCGTCAGCGTGATGTACGCGCCGCACCGCAGCCCGTGCAGCGTGCAGGCGTCCCGGAGCCCCCACATCCAGGCTCCGTCCTCCTGGGTCCAACGGGCGTCCCCGTCACGGCAGTAGAGCAGCACCGCGGTGCGCACAGGTGTGCGGCGCCGCAGGTCGTGCGGGATGACCCGACGCAACTGCGCGAGCAGGGCGTTGCGGAACACCCACCCGTCCATCGCGGTCGAACGCCGGGAGAACGAGGCGCTCGCCCGCAGCCGTTCATCGGGGTCCAGTACGGCCACGACGGCCGTCGCGGGCGTCGGCCGGTGGCGGGAGTGCAGGCCGCTCACCACTTCGCGTGGATTGCGCAGCAGGGGGATTCCCGCGGCCGACCACTCCGCGGGTTCAAGCATCCGGGTCAATCGGTGGGCGGAATCGGCGGACATCTGGGCCGACGTCGATGCCGCGGCGGACGGAGCGAATCCGAAGGTCACGGTCCTCCCTTCGGCTACGCGCCCATACGGGGGCGGGGGCGGACTGGGGGAGCGCACCGCGGCACAGCCCTACCGGACCACGGGGAGCCGCGCGGGGAGCGGCTCCAATTCTTCCCGTCGTAGTCGCTTGCGGCAACGCGCAATTGGGACCGCATTCCGGTATCGGACGATGCGACGTCTATATCCCTGCCCAATCAGCGGCCCATCGACGCCTGGGTCATCCCTGTACAGCCAGGACCAGCGGCAACACCCCCTTGGCTCCGGCGCGACGGAGCATGCGTGCTGCCACCGCGAGGGTCCAGCCGCTGTCGGTCAGGTCGTCCACGAGGAACACCGGCCCGTCGGCCTCCTGGAGCGCGGCGGCGAGCGCGGGAGGCACCGTCAACGCGCCGTCGAGTGCGCGCAGACGCTGTGCGCTGTTGCTCCGAGGCACCCGTGCCGTATCCGCTCCCGCCGCGTACTCCAGTGACCCCAGGTGCGGCAGCCGGCCGATCTCGGCGATCCGCGCGCCCAGCGACTGGATCAACTGGGGGCGGGTGTGCGAGGTCATGGTCACCACGCCGACCGGGCGCGGCTGCGCGTCGCCCGCACTCGAAGCCCATCCGCCGGGACCCTTCGCCCAGTCCGCGAGCACCTCCACCACTGCCGTCGCCACGTCGTCGGGCACCGGCCCGTCCGGGGCCTGCGGCGCGAGCATGGGACGGAGCCGGTTGCCCCAGCCGATGTCGGAGAGCCGCCCCAAGGCCCGCCCGGGACCGGCCTGCTCGCCCGCGGGGATGCGTCCCTTGAGATCCACGCCGACCGCGGCCAGGCCGGTCGGCCACATCCTCCGGGGCTCCACATCGACACCCGCGCGCTTGAGCTCGCCCTGCGCCGCGTCCAACGCAGAGGTGGACACCTCCTCGCCGAACCGCGCGCCCGCGCAGTTGTCGCAGCGTCCGCACGGGGCCGCGCCCTCGTCGTCCAGCTGGCGGCGCAGGAACTCCATGCGGCAGCCGGGTGCCGACGCGTACTCGCGCATCGCCTGCTGCTCGGCCTGCCGTTGCTTGGCGACCCAGGCATAGCGCTCGGTGTCGTACGCCCACGACTGGCCGGTGGAGATCCAGCCGCCCTTGACGCGCCGGACCGCGCCGTCCACGTCGAGGACCTTGAGCATGGTCTCGAGGCGCGAGCGGCGGAGCTCGACCAAGGGCTCGAGGGCGGGCAGGGACAGTGGCCTGTCGGCCTGGGCCAGCACGTCGAGCGTGCGCCGCACCTGCTCCTCGGGAGGGAAGGCGAGCGAGGCGAAATAGTTCCAGATCGCCTCGTCCTCCTTGCCCGGCAGGAGCAGCACCTCGGCGTGGTCGACGCCACGGCCCGCACGCCCCACCTGCTGGTAGTAGGCGATCGGCGAGGACGGGGAGCCGAGGTGGACCACGAACCCCAGGTCGGGTTTGTCGAAGCCCATGCCGAGCGCCGAGGTGGCGACGAGCGCCTTGACGCGGTTGGCGAGCAGATCCTCCTCGGCCTGCTGACGGTCTGCGTTCTCGGTCTTCCCCGTGTACGAGGCCACGGTGTGCCCGCACTGCCGGAGGTAGGCGGTCACTTCCTCGGCGGTGGCGACCGTGAGGGTGTAGATGATGCCGGACCCCGGGAGGTCGTTCAGATGGTCGGCCAGCCAGGCCAAACGGTGTGCCGAGTTCGGCAGTTGGAGCACGTTCAGACTCAGGCTCTCCCGGTCGAGCGGGCCGCGTAGGACCAGGGCGTCCGAGCCGCCGCCCGTGCCGAGCTGCTCGGCCACGTCCGCCGTCACGCGCGCGTTGGCCGTCGCGGTGGTGGCCAGGACGGGCACGTCGGGCGGGAGGTCGGCGAGCATGGTGCGCAGCCGGCGGTAGTCGGGCCGGAAGTCGTGGCCCCAGTCGGAGATGCAGTGCGCCTCGTCGACCACGAGCAGGCCGGTGGCCGCGGCGAGCTTGGGCAGGACCTGGTCGCGGAAGTCCGGGTTGTTGAGCCGCTCCGGGCTCACCAGCAGCACGTCCACGTCACCCGCGGCGACCTCGGCCTGAACCGTCTCCCACTCCTCGGTGTTGGAGGAGTTGATCGTGCGGGCGCGGATCCCTGCCCGTGCGGCCGACTCGACCTGATTGCGCATGAGGGCGAGCAGCGGGGAGACGATCACGGTCGGGCCCGCGCCGCGCTCCCGCAGCAGGGCCGTCGCGACGAAGTACACCGCCGACTTGCCCCAGCCCGTGCGCTGCACGACCAGCGCCCGGCGCTTCTCCGCGACCAGCGCCTCGATGGCACGCCACTGGTCCTCGCGCAGCCGGGCGCCGCTGGACGGCGACGCCTCGCCGGATGCGGAGGAGGGGCCGCCGACGAGGCGGGCGAGGACGGCGTCGGCTGCCGTGCGCAGGTCTTCGTTGCTCATGCCCCCATGCAACCCGATGGGTCGGACATTAGGCGAACGAGCCCGCGAGGCTGTGGATAACTCTTGGCGTGGCCCTGACCGAGGTTATCCACAGGGTCAACCGGAATCTTGTGATCCGCGGGAGAGTCGGCGCATGACGAATCACAGCGAAGCAGCCGGCCCGATCGACCCTGACGACTTCACTCGCGGCGAGGACTCGGCTCGTGGCGAGCATTCGGCTCGTGCCGGGGACTCGGCTCGTCCCAGCGACTCTGCCGGTCCCAACGGCTCTGACCGGCACGGGACTTCCGGCGGGACGAGTGGGAACGGCGGCACGGGCCGGACTGGTGAAACAAGGCGGACCGGCGGGGCTTGCGGGCCTGTCGGGCCTGAGAGGGCTGTCGGACCCGAGGGGCTTGGCAGGCCCGGCGACGCAAGCGGTCCAAGTCCAAACGGCTCGGGGCTCAGCGGCCCGAGCCCGAGCGCCCAGGTCGGTCCGAGCGCTCAGGCCGGTGCGAGCGGGCGAACCGGCCTCGGCGACTCACAGGGCCTCGCCGGGTCACTCGACGAGCCCGTGGTCACGCTGCGCACGCCGGCCGAACTGGCGGACGCCTTGCCGTACTTGCTCGGTTTCAAGCCGGAGGAGAGCATCGTGCTCATCGCCATGCACGGTGATCGAGGGCGGTTCGGCGGTCGGGTGCGCCTCGGCATCCCCGACCGCGTCGGGGACTGGCCGTGCGTCGCGGAGCAGCTGGCCCAGTGCCTGGTGGGAGGCTGCGAGAGGAGGGGAGCCCGTCCCGACGGCGTCGTCGCCTTCCTGTGCCAGGAGCCCGTCGGCCCGGAATCGGGACGGCAGGTCATGGAGCGGCTGAGGCCGCTGGCACAGGTGATCCGCACGGCATGCGGCAGCCTCGACGTCCCGGTGTTCGAAGTCGTGTGCATCTCGGACGGGCGTTTCTGGACCTACTGCTGTCCCGACACCCGATGCTGCCCGCCAGAGGGCATCCCCCTGCTCAGGCCGGGCACCTCGGTGCTGGCAGCCGCCGCGACCTACATGGGGGTCCGAGCGAGTGCCACGCAGAGGGAGATCAGGGCGCGGCTCGCCCCATGGGAGACCGCTGCGGCGACGGACCAGGAACGCGCGCTCGACGCCGCCGGTCTCACCCTCATCCCCAAGCTCCTCAGCGACGAAGAGGGCGACGTCGCGGCCGAAACCCTCGACCTGGCCCGCCGCGTCATGGGGCGCTTCGAAGCCGCACCCCCTGCCTCCGGCCCCGGCACACTGGAGGCCGACAACAGGGACGACGAACTGATCGCACATGACGAGGCCGCCGCCTTGATCCTCGGCCTCCAGGTCCGTACGACCCGCGATTGCGCGGCCGAATGGATGGAAGGCGGGGAAGCGCTTCCCGCTCTGCGTCTCTGGAGGGCCCTGGCCCGACGCTGCGTCGGTGCCTACGGCGAGCACGCCGCGGCGCCTTTGACTCTCGCCGGCTGGGTCGCCTGGTCCCTCGGAGACCTCACGGAAGGCCAAGAAGCCCTGGACATGGCGCTGAGCGCCGACTCCGGCTACACCTTCGCCCGCCTCCTGAACCACGCGTGCAACGAGGACGTGGACCCGGAGTCGATCCGCCGCTGTCTGCGCAGGCAGCGCGACGAGCGCATCGCGGAGGCCGCCCAGGAGAGGGAGGACGCGGCAGAGCCACGGCTGGAGGGACCGGCGGAACCCCCGCAGCCTTCGCGGCCTGCCGAGGCGTTGGAGGAGGAAACGCCGGATGCGTCGGAAGGTGCTCCCCGGTGGCGCCGTCGCCGCCCGCCACGCTCTGCCGGAGGAGAGACACGGACCGCCGGCGGCTCCAGGGGCTCGGGACGTTCCCGAGCCGCCAGCACCGGCCCGGGCTCGGGCCCACGAACCTCCGGCGGCTCGGGTACAGGGCCGCAGAACCGTCGCCGCACCCTGCGGCGGAACGCGAGGAACGGACGATGAGTACGCCGCTCGGGTGGTGGGCCAGATGGGTGGCAAGGCCGCTGCCGGGCCTGGCACGACTGGTCGGTTGGCTCCACGTGTTCGGCTTCCTGCCGCAAGGGCGTGACTTGGGACAGGGGCGCTCCGTTCACCTGAGTGGCGGTACCCGTGGCCGGGTCGCGCCACCGCACCACTTTCGACCTTCCGTAGCGCAGACAACGCAGAAGAAGCCGCCCCATGTCCCTTCCTGCTCCGTCTCCCGTCTCCGACAGAGAGGGGCCCCGGCGCATCGTGCAGGCCCCCGTGCACCAGCCAGGCGGGCCGACACCGGCTCCGGTGTCGCGTCCTCCCGCAGAGCTCCCACCGGCGCATGCCGTCCTCATGTGTGTCGCCCTGCCCGCCCTCGCGATCTCCACGGACCAAGGGCAGTTGACCGGTCGCGGACTGGAGGGCTTCTACCGCTCGGGGCGCCGGATCCTGTCCCGCTGCCAGCTGCGCGTGGCGGGACGCGAGCCGACCGCGGTGCAGGCCCGCATGCTCTCCGCGGACAGCGCCCGGTTCGTTGCGACGCTCCGCCTCTCCACGGACGGCGGCCCCGATCCGGAAGTCGTCGTCGAGCGGATCCGATACGCGGACGGCACCGAGCGGATCGCCCTGCACAGCGCGTCCGCGCGCCCCCTGCGACTGCCCGTCGAGATGTCGCTCGGCACGGACCTGGCCGAGGTGGGCCTGGTCGCGTCCGGCAGGGCCGGGCCCGAACTGCCCGCCAGCGTGCACGACTCCGGTATGCGCTGGTCCTCCGCCACGGCCCACTGCGTGGTCACGGCCGACCCCGCCCCCGAGGACGCCCTGGCGTCCGCCGGCCTGCTGCGCTGGGAGATCGACCTGCCGCCGGGGGCCTCACGGACCGTGGAGCTGCGGGTGCGTCCCGAAGGCGGCGGGCCGATTCGCGCGGCGGGACACAGCGCGCTGCGCTCCGCCGCCACGGCACGGGCCGTCGGCGACGACCCCCGGGTCCAGCCGCTCCTCGACCGGTCCGTCGAGGATCTGCAGGCGTTGCTGTTGCGCGACCCCGAGCACCCGACCGACACGTACCTGGCCGCGGGGGCACCGTGGCGCTGCGGGCTGGCACCGGCGGAGGCGCTGGCCGCCGCCCGTATGGCGCTGCCCCTTGGTACGCGCCTCGCGGCCGGAACACTGCGCACGCTCGCCCGGAGCCAACTCGCGGGACCCGGGCCGAAGTCGGGCATGATCCCGGGGCCGCTGCGGGACGCGGGACCGTATCTGCCGCCCGGTTGCACAGGTACGGAGGCGACCCTGCTCTTCCCGGTGCTTCTCGCGGAGGCGTGGCGTTGGGGGCTCCCTGGGCAGGAGGTGGCGCAGCTGCTGCCCACGGCGGAGCGCTGCCTGCGGTGGCTGTGCTCGGCGGTCGACGACGGCGTGTTCCTGGTGGACGCGGCCCATCCGCGTGGCCCCGCGCGTTGCGAGGTCCAGGCGCACGCGCACCGGGCCGCGCTGCTCGGTGCCGATCTGCTCGATGCCCACGGCCATGGGGACTCCCTCGGCCTGCGGCAGTGGGCGGGGCGGCTGCGGTCCGCGTTCCGGGAGGCTTTCTGGGCGGAGGACCGGGCGGGTGGGAGGCCTGCCGCCGCCCGCCTGGCCGACGGACGGCTCGTGCCTCATCTCGCGGGCGGAGCGGCTCACCTCTTGGACACGGGTCTGCTGGGGTCCGGCACGCTCGCCCCCGGGTTGCTCGACAAGGTGCAGACCGAGCAGCTGGCCAGGTTGCTCGGGGGGCCTGCGATGGACACCGGCTGGGGTCTGCGGAGCTTGGGGGCGAAGGAGGCCGCCTACAACCCGTTCGGACATCGCGGCGGGGCGGTCCGGGTCCATGAGACGGCGGTCGCCGTCGCCGGTCTGGCGGCGGCCGGGTACGAGAAGGAGGCGAGCTCGCTGCTGCGCGGCTTGCTGGCGGCGGCCGAGTCCTTCGGCCACCGGCTGCCCGAGATGTACGCGGGGGAGCAGCGGACGGAGGGCGGTGCCCCGCTGCCGCACCCGGCCGCATGCCGACCCGCGGCCACTGCCGCGGCCGCCGGGGTGCACGTCCTCACGGCACTCGCCGGGATCCGGCCGGACGCGCCGGCCGGGACGGTGACGTTGCGCCCGGTCCGCAGCGCCCCGCTCGGGGAGCTGGGACTGACCGCGCTCAGCGTCGCCGGTGCCCCCTTCTCCGTACGCGTGAGCCGGCTGGGCCTGGCCATGGTGGAGGAGGCGGCCGACGGGCTGCAGTTGGGCGTGTGATCCGGCCGCAGCCGGATCGGTGGCGCGCCATGGGGCGGACACGTGTGTCCGGTGAACCGGACCGGGAAGCAATGGGCGAAGGAGATGTTTATCGTCAGGCAGACGACTATGATCGCGGCATGTCGCCCTACGACCCGTCGGCCTTCCCGCCCTTCGCTGTCACTGTCGACCTGGTCGTGCTGACCGTGCGCCGTCACGCGCTCTGCGCGCTGGCGGTTCGGCGCGGTGAGCAGCCGTTCCAGGGGCGTTGGGCGCTGCCGGGGGGATTCGTACGACAGGACGAGGACCTGTCGGCGGCGGCTGCGCGCGAGCTGATCGAGGAGACGGGGCTCTGCGCCCATGATCCCGACGGGCCGGTCCAGGCCAATGGGGCACACCTCGAACAGCTCGCCACGTACGGCGACCCCAAGCGCGATCCGCGCATGCGGGTGGTCAGCGTGGCGCACCTCGCGCTCGCTCCCGACCTGCCCGCTCCCCGGGCCGGCGGCGACGCGCACAGTGCGCGCTGGGCGCCGGTCGAGGCGCTGCTCCAGCAGGGGGGCTATGGACGCGAGGGCGAGCAGGCGGCTCCGCTCGCCTTCGACCACGCGCAGATCCTCGCGGACGGTGTGGAGCGCGCTCGTTCCAAGATCGAGTACTCGTCGCTGGCCACGGCCTTCTGCCCGCCGGAGTTCACCGTCGGCGAGTTGCGACGGGTGTACGAGGCGGTCTGGGGCGTCGTCCTCGACCCGCGCAACTTCCATCGCAAGGTGACCGGCACGCCCGGGTTCCTCGTGCCCACCGGCGGGACGACGACCCGGCAGGGCGGGCGCCCCGCGCAGCTCTTCCGTGCGGGTGGGGCGACGCTCCTCAACCCGCCGATGCTGCGTCCCGAGATCTGACGCCCGGGTTCGGCGTCACCTGCCGCTCCTGCCGTTCCGTGCTGGCTGTCGGACACCCGTGGCTCATGCCCTGCCCGAAAAGCCGGAAATGTCGCGTTATCTTGCTGAAGTACCCACGGGGTTCGTCCGTCCCGAACCGGCGGACTGATCCCGGCCGCCGAGCGGTCGCACGTCCTGCGAGAGAAGCGATGATCCAGGCCATCGGACTGACCAGCAATCCCCGTCAGGAGCTCCCGCCCGCCGTCGACGACGTGTCCTTCGAGGCACGCACCGGCCGTGTCACCGCGCTGCTCGGTGCGGAGGCAGCCGGCAAGACCACGGCACTGCGGCTGATGCTCGAACTTCAACAGGGCCGTGGAATCACGTACTTCAGAGGCCGCCCGCTGCACCGCATCGCCCAACCGACGCGTGAAGTCGGCGTTCTTCTGGGCGATGTCCCAGGGCATCCCGCGCGCTCGGTGCGCGGTCACCTGCGCATGCTCTGCGCGGCCGCTGGAGTGCCCGTCCAGCGCGCCGACGACGTCCTGGAGGCCGTCGGTCTCGTCAGCCTCAGAGATCAGCGCCTCGGCACCCTCTCGCGCGGCATGGACCGCCGCCTGGGGCTGGGCTGCGCGCTGGTCGCCGATCCGCACACGCTCGTCCTGGACGGGCCCGCCGAGGGGCTCTCGGCGCGGGAGGGTGCGTGGCTGCACGGAATCCTGCGGGCTCACGCGGGCCAGGGCGGCACGGTGCTCTTCACCACGGCCGACCCCAAGGAAGCCGCCCGGACCGCCGACCGCGTCGTGACGCTGGAGGCAGGGCGGCTCGTCGCGGATCAAGAGGTCGCGGACTTCGCGCGCACCAGGCTGCGGCCCCGTGTCGCCGTCCGGAGCCCGCACGCCGTCCGCCTGGGCGCCCTCCTCGCCAAGGAGGCGCGCGCGGGGCAGCGCTCGATCGAAGTGGTCAAGGAGGACGGCAACCGGCTTTCCGTGTACGGCAGTAACTGTGCCGACGTTGGGGAGGCCGCGTATCGGCACAGCATCCTCGTGCACCAACTCGCCGATGAGGTCGGCGATGCGGGACCGCCTGAGCGGCCGGAGACGGCCGAGCCCGCCGCGCGGGGGGAACGGGCGGAACCCTGCCCGCCCGAGGCTCAGGCCACAACCTCGACCGAAGGCTTGGGGGAGGCCGCGACTGACCGCGCAACGGCACGCGACGCAGAAGAGCAAGCGGACAGCACAGCAGAAGGGCAGGTCGAAGCAGCGCGGTCCCTGCTGGTCCCGCTGGCTCCGCTGGAGGCCGACGACACCATTCCGTTCGAGGGCGATGCCGTGCGCGTCACCGGGGCTCCTCCGGCGCGGCCCGCTCCTCGGGACGCGGTCTCGTCCTTGCCGCCTCCCATCACCGTCCGCCCGAGCCGCAGCCCGCTTCGCCCGCTGCGCTACGAACTGCGTCGCCTGCTGGGTGTCGGCACCGGCTACCTGGCCTTGGCCGCCGTCCTCGCCACCTCCGCCCTGATCTGCGTCTTCCTGGCGCGGGCCGGCCACACGCCGCAGCCGCGCCTTCTCGCCGCCTGGCCCCAGGAGCTCCCGCTGCCACCCGCGGCCCTCGGTGCCGGACTGCTCGGCGCCCTCGCGTTCGGCGACGAGTTCCGCCATCCCGCCCTCGCCGCGGACCGGGGAACGGTGCCCCGGCGCCTCGGTCTGCTCGCCGCCAAGCTGCTGGTCGCCGCCGCCACGGCGCTGCTGCTCGGCAGCCTCGCGGTGGCCTCCGACGCGGCGCTGCTCCACCTTGTATACGGAAACGAGCTCACGAGAGTTCCCGCCGACTGGTTGTCGCTCAGTGCGAGTTGGGGTGCTCTGGTGACGGGTTGTGCGTGGGCGGGCGTCCTCGCCGCGGGTGTCTTCAGGTCCACGACCGCCGGTCTTGCCGCTGTCCTCGCGGTGCCGATCATCGTCGTACCCGTCGTACAAAAGGCCGTCGAAGGACCGTCTGTGCGATCGGCCGCCGGACTTCCGGGGCGGTTGAGGGACCTCGCTCTGGTGCAGTGGCCGTTCGGAGCGGAGCGATATCTGGCGGCGGGAGTCCGCATGATCGCCCAACCCGTGGGCGGTGCGCTGATGTTGTCGCTGACCGCTCTGCTCTGCGCATATCTGCTCATGGCGATGCGCACGAGAGTCCGTTGACGACCGTCCGTCGCCTTCCGGTGCGGGCCTGTGCGCAACTCCCCGGATAACGCCCACTTCTTTCCGATAAGGCGTCAATTGCGGCAGGGTGAGCGATCACCCTTTCGTGTGCTTTTCACCAAAGACCTCAAGGGAGTTGGGGGCAGCGCCGACAACTGATCCGTGAGTACCCTTGCGCACACCATGATGACCACCGCCCGCTCCGCCGACTCCGGTCTCGCCGGCCCGGGCGGCCTCGACCGATACCCCTACAGCGAGTCCCCTGGCGGCGAGCGCGTCGTCGCTCCCGTGTGGGACGGCGCCGAGCAGGACCTGGGGCGTGTGGGCCGCCGCACCGCCGGAAGCCGCGGCCGCGGGCTGCACGGCCAACTCGTCCAGCAGCTGGGGCAGATGATCGTCTCCGGTGACCTGGGCGCCGACCGCCCGCTGGTCCCCGAGGAGATCGGCCAGCGGTTCGAGGTCTCCCGCACCGTCGTCCGCGAGTCCCTGCGCGTCCTCGAGGCCAAGGGCCTCGTCAGCGCGCGGCCCAACGTCGGCACGCGCGTGCGTCCCGTCAGCGACTGGAACCTCCTCGACCCGGACATCATCGAGTGGCGGGCCTTCGGGCCGCAGCGCGACGACCAGCGGCGCGAGCTCGGCGAGCTGCGCTGGATGATCGAGCCGCTCGCCGCCCGCCTCGCCGCGGGGCACGGTCGCGAGGAGGTGCAGCAGCGCCTCGCCGACATGGTCGAGATCATGGGGCACGCGCTCGGGCAGGGCGACTCGATCACCTTCTCCCGCGCCGACGCGGAGTTCCACTCGCTGCTGATCCAGGTCGCGGGCAACCGCATGCTGGAGCACCTGTCCGGCATCGTCTCGGCCGCCCTGCAGGTCTCGGGCGGGCCGATCACCGGCTGCGACCGCCCCAGCGAGGCCTCGCTCGCGCACCACTCCCGCATCGTCGACGCCCTCGCGGCGGGTGACGGGACCGCTGCCGAGACCGCCATGCGGCAGCTGCTCACCGTCCACCCGGAGGTGGAGCGCGTCGTGCCCGCCCCGCGCGAGCACTGACCGCGCGGCCGCACCGCCGCCGCCGGTGCGCGCGTGGCGTGCGGTACCGCGACGTCGTCGCGTGCGTCGCTCCGTACGCCGTTCGACGGTTCTGCCGTCGTGTCCAGTCACTCCGTGTCGTCGGACCGCAGCGGGCTCCTCGGGGGCTCCGCGCGGTCCGAGGCACGGAGTGAGGGTTGCTTCGCCGGGTATCGGGGGATCATTCGTGCATGCGCATAGGTCGCTTGTGACCGTATCTGGATGCTTTTGAGTACTTACGGGGTGTGACTCGGGCCACGTAGATTGGGCGTAACGCTCCAAGGAACAGCGCGATGACCTAAGAGGTGATAGCCGAGGAGGGAATACAGCAGTCGTTCGCGGCGCTGTGTAGCTCCCCGGCCCCGCCCGCGCCGTCGGCCCAATCCCCAGCCGCCGGTCGTCGGCTCCGGTCCACAATGGACGGGGCCGGAAGCCGTTTTCCAACGTTCCGAGAGGTTGTTCGTGTCGGCCAGCACATCCCGTACGCTCCCGCCGGAGATCGCCGAATCCGTCTCTGTCATGGCGCTCATCGAGCGGGGAAAGGCTGATGGGCAGATCGCCGGCGATGACGTGCGTCGTGCCTTCGAAGCTGACCAGATTCCGGCCACTCAGTGGAAGAACGTTCTGCGCAGCCTCAACCAGATCCTCGAGGAAGAGGGTGTGACGCTGATGGTCAGTGCCGCGGAGCCAAAGCGCCCCCGCAAGAGCGTCGCAGCGAAGAGCCCGGCCAAGCGCACCGCGACCAGGACGGTCGCGGCCAAGACCGTCACGGCGAAGCCCACCGCCACCGCCGCCACTGAGGCGCCGACCGCGGACGGCGCCGCCGAGGACGCGCCCGCGAAGAAGGTCGCCGCCAAGAAGACGACGGCCAAGAAGGCCGTCGCGAAGAAGACCACCGCCAAGAAGACGGCGGCCAAGAAGACCTCCGCCAAGAAGGACGCCGACGAGCTCCTGGACGACGAGGCCACCGAGGAAGCACCCACCGCCGGCAAGCCCGGCGAGGGCGAGCCCGCCGAGGAGGGCGCCCAGGGCTTCGTGCTCTCCGACGAGGACGAGGACGACGCGCCGGCCCAGCAGGTCGCCGCGGCCGGCGCCACCGCCGACCCGGTCAAGGACTACCTCAAGCAGATCGGCAAGGTCCCGCTGCTCAACGCCGAGCAGGAGGTCGAGCTCGCCAAGCGCATCGAGGCCGGTCTGTTCGCCGAGGACAAGCTGGCCAACGCCGACAAGCTCGCGCCGAAGCTCAAGCGTGAGCTGGAGATCATCGCCGAGGACGGCCGCCGCGCCAAGAACCACCTTCTGGAGGCCAACCTCCGTCTGGTGGTCTCCCTGGCCAAGCGCTACACCGGCCGCGGCATGCTCTTCCTGGACCTCATCCAGGAGGGCAACCTCGGTCTGATCCGTGCGGTCGAGAAGTTCGACTACACCAAGGGCTACAAGTTCTCCACGTACGCCACCTGGTGGATCCGTCAGGCGATCACCCGCGCCATGGCCGACCAGGCCCGCACCATCCGTATCCCGGTGCACATGGTCGAGGTCATCAACAAGCTCGCGCGCGTGCAGCGCCAGATGCTCCAGGACCTGGGCCGTGAGCCCACTCCGGAGGAGCTGGCCAAGGAACTCGACATGACCCCGGAGAAGGTCATCGAGGTCCAGAAGTACGGCCGTGAGCCGATCTCCCTCCACACCCCCCTGGGTGAGGACGGCGACAGCGAGTTCGGTGACCTCATCGAGGACTCCGAGGCGGTCGTGCCGGCCGACGCGGTCAGCTTCACGCTCCTCCAGGAGCAGCTGCACTCCGTCCTGGACACCCTGTCCGAGCGTGAGGCGGGCGTGGTCTCCATGCGCTTCGGCCTCACGGACGGCCAGCCCAAGACCCTCGACGAGATCGGCAAGGTCTACGGAGTGACGCGTGAGCGCATCCGTCAGATCGAGTCGAAGACGATGTCGAAGCTGCGTCACCCGTCGCGTTCGCAGGTTCTGCGCGACTACCTCGACTAGGCGTCGGCACTCGCCGGAGTGCTCATCAGAAGGCCCGAAGTCCGCATCGCGTGACTTCGGGCCTTTTCGTGCGCGGGTGCGCTGTGTGCGGGGCTGAATGACTCTGGGTATGCCATGGCAACCCAGAGTGAGGAGATCGCATGCGTCGTCCCTTCGCCCGAGCGTGGACGGGGGCACTGGCCGCGGTGGCCGCTGCCGCCGCCCTGCCGCTGGCTTCCCCGGTGCCCGCGGCGGCCGACAGTGTGGTCATCGGGGGCAGACCGGTGGAGGTGTCCGACAGCCCATGGACGGTGGCGCTCTCCAGCCGTGACCGGTTCGGGGGTACCCGAGCGGGACAGTTCTGCGGCGGCGTGGTGGTGTCGCCCACGACGGTCCTGACGGCGGCCCACTGCATGAGTGAAGACGTGCTCGGCGTGCCCCTGGGCGAAGTGTCGGACCTGAAGGTCATCGCCGGCCGCGGGGATCTACGAGAGACGGACGGCAAGGAGATTCCCGTACGTGACGCCTGGGTCAATCCGGAGTACGACGGCTACACGAACTCCGGCGACGTGGCGGCGCTGACGCTGTCCGAGCCGCTTCCGGAGGGCTACGTGATCCCGATGGCCGGGGAGGGCGATCCCGCGTACGAGGCGGGCACAGGCGCTGCCGTGTACGGCTGGGGGGACACCACGGGGGCGGGCAACTACGCACACTCGCTGCGCTCGGCACGCGTGAAGGTCCTCCCCGATGCCGTGTGTGAGCGGGCGTATCCGGGCAGTGCCGACGGGAAGTACGTGGCCGAGACCATGCTCTGTGCCGGGGAGATGGACGGCCGACGGGACGCATGCCAGGGGGACAGCGGCGGGCCGCTGGTCGCGCACGGGCGGCTCATCGGCCTGGTGTCCTGGGGGAGTGGATGCGGGCGCGCGGGGAGCCCGGGGGTCTACACGCGGATCTCGGATGTCGCCAGAGTGATGCGTGCGTACAGCTGAGGCGGTGCTCCGCCGCATGGCCGAGGCGGGTGCTCCAGAGCGGTAGGCCGGGCGGGTGGGTGGCCCGGGGCGGCTCCGTCGGAGTCGCCGGAAGCCCTTTCCGTCGAGGCCCTTGCTGTCGAGGCCCGCTGGGTGAGTGTCCAGGGCGGCCCTGAAGGGCCCTGGGTGCCGCTGTGACGAGAGCGGGCGGCCGCCCCTACCTGTTGGCAGGGGCGGCCGCCCGTTCGCCGGCCTGGTGTGCCGGAGCTGGCTCGTCGTGAATGCGAGGTGTCAGCGTTCCTCGTCGGAGGCGCTTTCGGGAACGGCGGTCAGTCGCTCCGTCTCGTCCTGTATCTCAGCGGCGATCTTCTTGAGTTCCGGCTCGAACTTGCGGCCGTGGTGGGCGCAGAAGAGCAGTTCACCGCCGCTCAACAGGACGACGCGCAGGTATGCCTGGGCGCCGCAGCGGTCGCAGCGATCAGCGGCCGTCAGGGGGCTCGCGGGGGTCAGAACAGTAGTCACGTCGCCTCTTCTCTAGCTCGACGAGCTGTCGTACCAGGGTCAACATCCAACCAGGCCGAAAACGTTCCCGCTCGTGGCTTTTCCTCGAAATTTCTTCTCGAGGAGGTTGTCCGTTGCCGGTTGGCGGCGAATGTGCCGTATTGCGTCTCTTACGTGTCTTACGGTTTCGCGCTGTCTGTCAGGTCAGGTCCTCCCCGGCTGGCTTGCCGGTTGTTCATGAGGACGTGCCCGGAGCCTAAATGGTTCATGCCTGGAAGGGAACGTGACGTGCGCTTCACTCCATCGAGGGATCGAACATGTATGCGAGCCTGGACTAGTCTGAGTTGAGACGAGGGTGGCGTTACAACGGCTCTACCAGGCCTCGGTACCCTCTGAGCGGCAACCGAAGCCGCGTCCTTACCCCAAAGGACTCCCTTTGAAATTCAGCGAGGAGCGAACCGCGTGACCGCCGAGACGTCCGTGCCGTCCACAGCGTTGCTGACCGGAGCAGACCGGGACGGTTCCAACTACACCGCGCGGCACCTGCTCGTCCTGGAGGGGCTCGAGGCCGTCCGCAAGCGTCCGGGCATGTACATCGGGTCGACGGACAGTCGTGGCCTGATGCACTGCCTGTGGGAGATCATCGACAACTCCGTCGATGAGGCTCTGGGCGGGTACTGCGACCGCATCGAGGTCATCCTCCACGACGACGCGTCCGTGCAGGTCCGGGACAACGGCCGTGGCATCCCCGTGGACACCGAGCCCAGGACGGGTCTCTCCGGAGTGGAGATCGTCATGACCAAGCTCCACGCGGGCGGCAAGTTCGGCGGTGGCTCCTACGCGGCCTCGGGCGGTCTGCACGGCGTGGGCGCGTCCGTGGTGAACGCGCTCTCCGCGCGCCTGGACGTCGAGGTGGACCGCGCCGGCCACACGCACGCGATCAGCTTCCGGCGCGGTGTCCCGGGCGCCTTCGCCAAGCCGGGGCCCGACGCTGCGTTCGACCCCTCGGCCAAGCTGAGCAAGGTCAAGAAGATCCCCAAGGCGCGCAGCGGCACGCGCGTCCGGTACTGGGCCGACCGCCAGATCTTCCTCAAGGACGCCAAGCTCTCCCTGGAGAACCTGCACCAGCGCGCCCGTCAGACCGCGTTCCTGGTCCCGGGGCTGACCATCGTCGTCCGAGACGAGTTCGGCCTCGGCGAGGGCGGCACCAAGGGTGAGGAATCCTTCCGTTTCGATGGCGGTATCAGCGAGTTCTGTGAGTACCTGGCGCAGGACAAGGCGGTGTGCGACGTCCTCCGGTTCTCGGGGCAGGGGACGTTCAAGGAGACCGTGCCGGTACTGGACGAGCACGGGCAGATGACGCCGACGGAGGTCACCCGGGAACTGGGCGTCGATGTCGCGCTGCGCTGGGGCACCGGGTACGACACGACGGTGCGGTCGTTCGTGAACATCATCGCCACGCCCAAGGGCGGCACCCATGTGAGTGGGTTCGAGCGGTCGCTGACCAAGACGATGAACGAGGCGCTGCGGGCGCAGAAGGTGTTGCGGGTGGCCGAGGACGACATCGTCAAGGACGACGCGTTGGAGGGGCTGACCGCGGTGGTGACGGTGCGGCTGGCGGAGCCGCAGTTCGAGGGCCAGACCAAGGAGGTGCTGGGTACCTCGGCGGCGAACCGGATCGTGGCCACGGTGATCGCTCGTGAGCTGAAGGCGTTCTTGACGTCGACCAAGCGGGATGCGAAGGCGCAGGCCCGGGCGGTGATGGACAAGGCGGTGGCGGCGGCGCGGACGCGGATCGCGGCGCGTCAGCACAAGGATGCGCAGCGGCGCAAGACGGCGCTGGAGTCGTCTTCGTTGCCGGCGAAGCTGGCGGACTGCCGCAGTGATGACGTGGGGCGCAGTGAGCTGTTCATCGTGGAGGGCGACTCGGCGCTGGGCACGGCGAAGCTGGCGCGGAACTCGGAGTTCCAGGCGCTACTGCCGATCCGCGGGAAGATCTTGAACGTGCAGAAGGCGTCCGTGACGGACATGCTGAAGAACGCCGAGTGCGGGGCGATCATCCAGGTGATAGGGGCGGGGTCGGGGCGTACCTTCGATCTGGACGCGGCCCGCTACGGCAAGATCATTCTGCTGGTGGATGCGGATGTGGACGGGGCGCACATCCGGATTCTGCTGCTGACGTTGTTCCAGCGGTACATGCGGCCGATGGTGGAGGCGGGGCGGGTGTTCGCGGCGGTGCCGCCGTTGCACCGGATCGAGCTGAGCCAGCCGAAGAAGGGGCAGGACAAGTACCTGTACACGTACTCGGACCGGGAGCTGCGGGAGACGCTGCTGGAGCTGCAGCGTACGAATGTGCGGTACAAGGACTCGATCCAGCGGTACAAGGGTCTGGGTGAGATGGATGCCGATCAGTTGGCGGAGACGACGATGGATCCGCGGTTCCGGACGCTGCGGCGGATCAACATCTCCGATCTGGAGGCGGCCGAGCAGGTCTTCGACCTGCTGATGGGCAACGACGTCGCGCCCCGCAAGGAGTTCATCACCAGCTCCGCCGCCACACTCGACCGCTCGCGCATCGACGCGTGAGGCGTCATGCGCATCGCGGGCCGGGCACGGGCATCGAGCCTCGTCGGGGTCCGCGTCGCGACCTGAGCCTCGCACGTCGTCGGAGCTCGTAAAGAGTCATGGGAGCCGTGCTCTCCACCCTCGGGTGGAGAGCACGGCTCCACCCATGTTCCACCCCTGCTCCGATCTCATGATCCGGCCTTTTCCGTAGCGTCGAAGGCGTCGATCCTCCCCGGATCGGCCTGGTTCCTGCTCGCCGTACGGAGGCTGACATGTCCGGGTTCACCAACGCACTGGTGATCTGCGCCGTCGTGGTGCTCGTGGTCGTCCGTCAGTTCAAGCCACAGCAGATCAGCACGGACAGGAGCTGGTGGGTGATACCGGCGGTGCTGATCTTCATGTCCGTGCGCGAGCCCGATCTGATCGACCCCGGGCACGAGGCGTCATCAGTGGCCCTGCTCGCCGTCGAACTGCTCGTGGGGCTGGCCATGGGAGTCGGCTGGGCGCGCACCTCGCACGTGTGGACCGAGCGGGACGGCACGGCATGGAGCAAGGGCACCAAGGCCACCGCGGTCGTCTGGGGCGTCGGGATCGGCCTGCGGGCCGCTCTGTTCGGCGTCGGCGAGCTGCTGCACGTGCGGCAGGGAAGCGCCGCGCTGATGCTGGCTCTCGCGGCCACCCTGCTGGTCCGCAGCGGTCTGCTCCTGCTCCGGACCAGGACCACGACGGGCATGGGTATCGGCGGGGCGGCCGGGCACTCGACGTACGGTGTGGGCGACGCGGCGTACGAGCCGATGCGGAAGGACCCCGTGTGACGTGGGAAACCTGGACGAGATGGCCCTCCCGGGAGGCGCTGACCTGGGCGGGGCTGAGCCTGGCCCGGCTGTGGTTCGTCAGAGTCGTGCGCGTGGTGGTCCTCGCCTGCCTGCTGTGGGACGCGTTCCACGCGGACCGCGGCTGGCGCCTGGCGGCCGGAGTGCTCATGGTCCTGGCCGTCACGTTCGTGGGATGGGCGTTCTTCCGTGTCTCGTACGGCCATCGGCTGTGGCCCTCCCTGGGGCTGATGGCGCTGCTCATGGGGGCGGCGTTCGCCGCGGAGTTCGGCGGCTGGCGGATGCTCGCCATGGTGCTGTGGTGCGGCTCGGCCGTATCCGCCCTGGAGCGGTTGCCGCTCGCCGCGTGCGTGCCGTGCGTCGCCGCCGCGATGACCGGATACGTCGCGTACATCAACGACAGCTGGCTCGTCACGGGGCTCACCGTTGTCGGCCTGATCCTCGCCGGGTACACCCTGCGGCTGGACGCCGAGGCGCGGGGCAGTGCCCATCGTCTGCTCGCCCAGGAGCGGGCCGCGCGCGCTGCGGAGGCGGAGTCGGCCGCACTGGCCGAGCGGGCCCGGATCGCCCGTGAGATCCACGACGTGCTCGCGCACAGCCTCTCCGCGCAGCTCGTCCACCTGGAGGCGGCCCGGCTGCTGATCGAGAGGGACGCGACCAAGGAGCAGGTCCTGGACCGAGTCGTGGCGGCGCGGTCCATGGCGAGAGAGGGGCTCGCCGAGACCAGGCAGGCGCTGTCCGCGCTGCGTGGGGAGATGACACCGGTCGAGGACTTCCTGCGGGAGCTGGTCAGCGCGGACCGCGCGGCGGTGACCGTGACGGGGGAGCGGCGGGCCTTGCCGGCCGAGGCGTCCCAGGCGGTGCGCAGGGTGGCGCAGGAGGCCCTGACGAACGTGCGCAAGCACGCGCCGGGCGCGAAGGTGCAGGTGTGCCTTCAGTACGGGGAGGGTGAAGTGAGGCTCGACGTAAGGGATTCGGGAGGGAGCTCGCCGGGGGAACTGGCCGCGTCCGGAGGCGGGTACGGTCTGCTCGGCATGCGGGAGCGCGCCGAGTTGCTGGGCGGGTCCCTGGAGGCGGGGCCGGGCGAGGAGGGCTTCGTGGTGACGTTGAGGGTGCCGGGATGACGAGGGACGACGGCGCCGTGAGGGCCGCGGGTGACGGGGTGATGAGGTTCGTGGGTGACACGGCGGGCGGGGGCGCGAAGGCCGGGAAGGTCAGGCCTGAAGGGGGCAGGCCGGTCAGGCCCGAGGTGGAGAGACGGGACGGCTCGGTGGGCGGCGGCCCGGAGAGATCCGAAGGTGGCGGCAGCCTGCGGAGATCCGATCAGGGGGGCAGCCCGGAGAGGTCCGAGGGACAAGGTGGTTCAGGGGCGTCCGGCAAGGCGTGCGGTGCCGAGACGGTCGACGGACGTGACCCCAAGGGCGCGGCCGGCGGGGGCGGTGGCAAGCCACCCGCGCGGGTGGTCGTGATCGACGATCAGACCGTGGTGCGCGAGGGGATCGTGATGCTGCTGGGGCTGCTGCCCGGGATCGAGGTCGTGGGTTCCGGGGGTGACGGGGAGGAGGCTGTCCGTCTGGTCGGTGAACTCTCCCCGGACGTGGTCCTGATGGACCTGCGCATGCCCCGATGCGACGGCGCGGAGGCCACGCGACGGATCCGCGCCCAGTATCCGGGGACGCAGGTCGTGGTGCTCACCACCTACGCCGACGACGATTCGCTGTTCCCGGCGCTCAAGGCGGGTGCGCGGGGGTATCTGACCAAGGACGCCGGCGGGGACGAGATCGTGCGGGCCGTCGAGGACGTGCTCTCGGGGGACGCGGGGCTGTCTCCGAAGATCCAACGGCGGCTTCTCGAGCGGCTGTCGGAGCCTGAGCCCGTCTCCGCTCCGGAGCCGCCCGACGGCCTCACCGGACGGGAGACCGAGGTGCTCGCCCTGATCGCCGAGGGGATGAGCAACCACGAGATCGCCCGGACGCTTCAGGTCTCCACCGCGACGGTGAAGACGCACATCAACAATCTCTTCGCGAAGGCGGGGCTCAAGGACCGTGCGCAGGCGGTGCGTTACGCCTACCAGCACGGGATCGCCAAGCCCCCAGGAGGCCGCCGTGCCTGATGAGCCTTCACCTGATGGGGTGAAGAGCGTGGGGAGAAGAGTTGGGGATCTTTCCGTTCTGTCCATCCTTGGGCACGTGGCCGAACAGGGCTGCGGACTAAGGAGAGTTCGGTGGAGAAGCACGACGGCCCCGCTGCGGCGCCGGGCCGGGGCGAGGCCGGCCGGGATCGCCCCGGTGAGCTGAGAGACCCCTGGTACGACGCGTTCGCCGCCGGCTGGGGCGAGGTGGACGGCGCGGGCGCCACGGCTTCGGTGGTGGCGCCCCGGGACGGGGGCCGACAGCGGGGCGCGAGTGCGGCGGACATCTACCTGGAGGTGCAGCGCAGCGCCGCCTTCCAGGAGGTGCGCCGGCGGTACCGGAGATTCGTGGTGCCGGCGGTCGCCGTCTTCTTCACCTGGTACGTGGCGTACGTCGTGACCGCGACGGCGGCGCCGGGGCTGATGGCGCGGCCCGTCGCCGGAGCCGTGAATGTGGCGATGGTGGCGGGGCTCGGACAGTTCCTCACGACGTTCCTGCTGACCTGGGCGTACTCGCGGCATGCGCGGTTGCGTCGGGACAGGGCGGCGATGGAGCTGCGCTGGGCCGTGTTCGAGCAGGAGAGGGAGCAGGAGCAGGAGAAGCGGCGAGGGCCCGGCGCGGTGCGGGAGCGGGGGGAGGGGCGATGAGGGGAGACCACCAGTCCCTGGCTCTGCTGCTGTTCGGGGTATTCGTGGCCGTCACGCTCGCGATCACCACGTGGGCGAGTCGGAAGAGGCACGGTTCGGCGGAGGAGTTCTATGCGGGAGGGCGGCTCTTCTCCCCCATGGAGAACGGTTTCGCCATCGCGGGCGACTACATGTCGGCCGCCTCCTTCCTCGGTATCTCGGGGCTGATCGCGCTCTTCGGGTACGACGGGCTGCTCTACTCGGTGGGGTTCCTCGTCGCCTGGCTCGTCGTGCTGTTCCTCGTGGCGGAACTGGTGCGCAACTGCGGGCGGTTCACGCTCGCCGACGTGGTCGCCGCGCGGATGAAGGAGCGTCCCGTACGGATCGCGGCGGGAACGTCCTCGGTGACCGTGTCCGTTCTTTATCTGGTGGCGCAGATGGTGGGTGCGGGCTCGCTGGTGGCGCTGCTGCTCGGGGGGACGAACGGGGTGGCGCAGACCTGGACGGTGATCGGCGTCGGCGCGCTCATGGTGATCTATGTGTCGTTGGGAGGGATGCGGGCCACCACGTGGATCCAGATCGTCAAGGCGGTCCTGCTGATGGGCGGTGCGATCGCGCTGACCGTGCTCGTTCTGGTGCGCTTCCACGGGGACTTCGACCAGTTGCTGCGGACGGCGGCCGATCGCAGCGGTCACGGTGAGAGGTTCCTCGCGCCCGGACTGAAGTACGGCGGCGACTGGACCGCGCGGCTCGACTTCATCAGCCTCGGGCTCGCGCTCGTGCTCGGCACCGCGGGGCTGCCGCACATCCTCTCCCGCTTCTACACCGTGCCGACCGCGCGGGCCGCCCGTCGCTCGGTCGTCTGGTCCATCGGGCTCATCGGCGGCTTCTACCTGATGACGATCGTGCTCGGGTTCGGCGCGGCCGCGATCGTGGGATCCGACGCGGTGCGGGGTTCGAACGCCGCGGGGAACACGGCGGTTCCGCTGCTCGCGCTCGATCTGGGAGGCGGCCCGGACTCCACCGGGGGAACGGTTCTGTTCGCGGTCGTCGCCGCCATCGCCTTCGCGACGATCCTCGCCGTGGTCGCGGGCATCACGCTCGCCTCGTCGGCGTCCGTGGCCCACGACCTGTACGCGTCGTTGCGGCGCAGGGACGCGAAGCCGCGCAGCGAGGTGGCGGTGGCGCGCATCGCCGCGGCCGGGGTCGGTGTGGTCGCGATCGGCCTCGGGCTGCTGGCACAGGATCTCAATGTGGCGTTCCTGGTGGGCCTCGCCTTCGCGGTGGCCGCGTCCGCCAACCTGCCGGTGCTGCTCTACTCGCTGTTCTGGCGGAACTTCACCACGCGCGGTGCGGTGTGGTCGGTGTACGGCGGACTGCTGCCCGCGCTCGCGCTGGTGCTCCTGTCACCCGTGGTCTCCGGAGGGCCGAGCTCCTTGTTCCCCGGAGTGGACTTCCAGTACTTCCCCCTGGAGAACCCGGGCCTCGTCTCGATTCCGTTGGGCTTCCTCGCGGGCTGGCTCGGCACGGTGACTTCGCGCGAGGAGGCGGACGAGGCCAAGCATGCGGAGACGGAGGTGCGTTCGCTCACCGGCGCCGGCGCGGTGTAACGATTCCCCCGGGTGCCGGGTGCCGGGTGCCGGGTGCCGGGTGCCGGGTGCCGGGTGCCGGGTGCCGGGTGCGGTGGCCGGTCAGGCGCTGGCCGCCCACTCGTAGCGGTGCTCGGGGCGGCCCGTGTCGCCGTACTTGAGGCTCAGCCTGACCCGGCCCGTGCGCTCCAGGAGCTTCAGATAGCGCTGTGCCGTCTGTCGGCTCAACCGTGTGCGGTCCGCCAGCTCCTGGGCGGAGAGCGGCCCGTCCGCGGCCATCAGCGCCCGGCGCACCAGCTCCGCCGTCGTGGGGGAGTGGCCCTTGGGCAGCTCCGGTGCCGGAGTCGCCGAGAGGGCGCCGAAGATCCGGTCGACCTCGGCCTGTTCGGCCTCGCCGCCGCCGTCCAGGGTGCGGCGCAGGGTCGCGTACGCGTCGAGCTTGGCGCGCAGACCGGCAAACGAGAACGGCTTGACCAGGTACTGGAGCGCGCCGTGCCGCATCGCCGCCTGGACCGTGGCGACATCGCGCGCGGCGGTCACCATGATCACGTCGGTCTGGTGGCCGCGCTCACGCAACGTACGGACGACCGAAAGACCCGTCTCGTCCGGCAGATAGTGATCCAGCAGCACCAGGTCGACGGGGACGTCCTCGACGAGGCGCAGCGCCTCGGCGGCGTTGTGGGCCTTGGCCGTCACCCGGAAGCCGGGGATCTTCTCCACGTAGGCGGCGTTGACGTCCGCGACCCGGGGGTCGTCGTCCACGACCAGGACGTCGATCACCGTGCCTCCTCCGTGACGGTGAGTTCCGGCTCGGTCAGTGCTTCCGGCAGGGCGACGGTGAACTCCGCGCCCCCGTCGGGTGCTTCGCCGACCTCCGCGCTGCCGCCCTGTCGCTCGGCGAGCCGGCGGACCAGGGCGAGGCCGATGCCGCGCTTGCCGTGGGCCGGCGGCTCCTTCGTGGTCCAGCCCTCGGTGAAGATCGTCTCGCGTCGCTCGGCGGGGACTCCGGGGCCGGTGTCGCGCACCCGGAGGATCACGGCACGTTCCTCGGTGCGCACAGCGACCTCCACGCGCGCGTGGCGGGTGCCCGCGGCGGCGTCGAGGGCATTGTCGACGAGGTTGCCGACGATCGTGACGAGGCCGCTCGGGTCGACGAGCCGGTCGGGCAGCGCGGTGTCGCGCGGCACGGACAGGGCCACGCCGCGCTCCGCCGCGACCGTGGCCTTGCCGACCAGCAGGGCCGCGAGCAGCGGGTCCCGGATCTTCTCGGTGATCTGCTCGGCGGTCACGCGGTGCGCGCCCGCCACCTCGCCGACGAACTCCGCGGCCTCCTCGTACATCTCCAGTTCGAGCAGGCCGAGAAGCGTGTGCATGCGGTTGGCGTGCTCGTGGTCCTGGGCGCGCAGGGCGTCGATGAGACCGCGCGTGGAGTCGAGTTCGCGGCCGAGCTGCTCCAGCTCCGTGCGGTCGCGCAGGGTGGCGACGGCGCCTCCGTCGTCGGTGGGCATGCGGTTGGCGACCAGGACGCGCTGTCCGCGCACGGTCAGCAGGTCCGTGCCGGTGACCCGGCCGGCCAGGACATCGGTCGTACGTCCCGGGCCGAGCGCCTCGTCGAGCGGCTGCCCGATCACCTCCGTGCCGAGGCCCAGGAGGCGCTGCGCCTCGTCGTTGAGCAGCCGGATCCGGCCGCCGCGGTCCAGGGCGACGACTCCCTCGCGGATGCCGTGCAGCATGGCCTCGCGCTCCGCCAGCAGGGCGGAGATGTCGGAGAAGGCCAGATCACGGGTCTGTCGCTGCACCCTGCGGGAGATCAGATACGCGGCCAGCGCACCGACGGCGAGCGCACCGCCCGCGTAGGCGAGCAGCCCCGGGATGGAGTGGATCAGGCGGTCCCGCACGCTGTCGTACTCGATGCCCACGGAGACGGCGCCCACGATGTCCCCGCCCGCGTCCCGCAGCGGCACCTTGCCGCGCGCCGAGCGGCCCAGCGTGCCGTTGTCGATCTCCATGACGTCGCGGCCCGCGAGCGCGTCGCTGGGATCCGTCGAGACGACCTTGCCGATCTGGTCGCGGTCGGTGTGGGACCAGCGCACCCCGTCCTTGTTCATGATCACGACGTACTCGGCGCCGCTGGCCCGCCGGATCCGTTCGGCCGCCGTCTGCACCGGCCCGTCGGCCGTGGGCCGCGAGGTCTTCAGGTCCGCCGCGATACGCGGCTGGGCGGCCGTCGTCTGGGCGATGGCCAGCGCGCGGCGCATGGCCTGGTCGTCGAGCTGGTCGCTCAGCGGCGCGAGGAAGAGGCCCGTGGCGAGCACCGCGACCCCGGCGGCGATCGCCAGCTGCATCAGGAGCACCTGCGAGAACACGCGCCGTGGCAGGCCGAGGCGCAGGCGTCGCGCGGGGGAGGTCGGGCTCATGTGTACGAACGGTACGGCCGCGGGCGGTCTACTCCGAAGTCACTGTGGCGCGGATCTCCTGCCCGTCGGGCTCCGCGCCTGGCTTGCCGCTGCCCTGCCCGTCGGGCTCCGCGCCGGGCCTGCCGCTGCCTTGCCCGCCCTCGCCCCGGCTCTGCCCGCCCTCGCCCCCGTCGGGACCGTCGGCGCTCTCCTCCGGAAGGCCGCGCACCGCCACCACGTCCATCCGTGCCGGGGACCCGAGTGCCGCGCCGCAGCTCTCGGGGCGGGGCGGCAGCGAGGTGCCCTGCGCGACGGTGACCCGCCAACGGCGGCCGTCGGTGTGGGCGACGGTCACCTCCCAGGTCGGGGCCGCGCCGTCCGCGCGGACGACGCTCAGGGCCCCGGCGGCGTCCTCGCCCGTCGCCTCGCGCACCGCCAGCTCCGCGGCCTGGCCGGGGCGGTCCCACGCGGAGACGCCCCGGCAGCCCTCGGTGACGACGCGATCCGCGCGGACGGCTTCGAGGATCTCCTTGACGGCGCGGGCGCCGGTCCGGCCGTACGCGTATCCGTACGGCAGCACGAGCAGCGTCGGCGAGAAGCGGTGGCCACCCAGATGAGTGATTTCCCAGGCACCCTCCTCACCGGCGTCGGCGAGCTCGGCGGCGAGGGGCCTGCCGAGCAGGGCGCAGCAGCGGTCGCGCTTGCCGTTGGTGCACACGAGCGCGAGCGGCGCGCCCGTGTGCGGGGTGCCGAAGCCGCCGTGGTCGCCCGCGCCTAGGGCTGCGAAGTCGAGGTCCAGCAGTTCACGCGGGTCGTCGGTCACCGCGCCGCGCAGCCAGGTGCTGCCGGGCACGGTGTGCGCCACGTACACCTGGTGGCGGGTCGGCGTGTGGCAGTCCGCGTGACGGCCGGGGCGGCGGATGAGCGCGACGCGTACGCCGGTCCCCTCGGCCGCGGCCTCCAGGGCGCGGCCGACCTCCGGGTCGAGGTGGCTGGAGGTCAACGCCTTGGCGCCCCAGGGGCCGGACTGTTCCAGCAGAAGCCATGTCCTGGCGGTGGCCGCGGTCCCCGCGAGAGGCTCGTCCAGGTCCCGCGAGGCGGTCGCGCACGTACTCACGCAGGTGAGCCTAACCCGCGCCTCTTCCCGGCCATTTCGCGCCTCACAGGGCACGGCCATTTCACGCCTCACACGTCGCGGCCATTTCGCGCCTCACGGGTCACGGCTGTTTCATGCCTCGTGCGAGGTGTCCGCCGTGGTGGGCAGGGGCTGGGGCGGGCACAGTCCCACGTACTGGCCGCTGGGGCGCATGCGCAGCGGCCGTTCCTCGTACTCCTCCAGGGCGTGGGCGATCCAGCCCGCCGTGCGGGCCACGGCGAAGATCGTCTCGCCGGCCTCCGCGGGCATCCCGGAGGAGGCGGTGAGGACGGCGAGGGCGAGGTCGACGTTGGCGTGCAGGTCCGTGTGGCGGGCGGTCGTGGCCACCACGTCGCAGGCCGCGGCGAGGGCGGGCCCGGCCTTCGGGATCACTTCCAGGAGGCCGAACAGGGTCTGTGCGCGCGGGTCCTCGCCCGGGTAGAGGCGGTGGCCGAGGCCTGGGACGCGGCGGCCCGCGCGGAGCTCGTCGGCCACCACGGGGGTGGCGCTGCCCCGGTCGAGCACGTCGAGGAGCATGCGGTGGGCGAGGGCGCTGGCCGCTCCGTGCAGCGGGCCCTCCAGGACGCCGAGCCCCGCCGACACCGCGGCGTAGGGATGGGAGCGCGCCGACGCGGCGACCCGTACGGCGAGCGTCGACGCGGCGAGGTCGTGGTCGACGAGGAGTGCGAGGGCCGTGTCCAGCGCGCGCAGCGAGGCCTCGTCGGGTTCCCTGCCGGTGAGCCGGGCCCACAGGCGGCGGGCCAGCGGGCCCTCGTCCCGGTGGCCGCGCAGGACCGGCGGAAGCGCGGTGACGAGTGTGGGGATCAGTGTGCGCGCGGTGCCGATGACCGCCTCTTCGGAGAGGTCGAAGCGGAGCGGGTCGGCGGTCGCGGCGGAGATGGCCGCGACGCGCAGCCGGTCGGTCGGGCCGCTGTGCTCGGGCAGCGCGCCGACGGCGCGGCGGGCCGCGGAGACGGTCTCCTTGGGGGCGGTGAAGGCGACGCCGGGGCGCAGGACGCCGGTCCACAGCCACTCGGCGACCTCTTCGTAGGAGTGCGCCAGGGCGAGTTCCGCCGCGTCGACCCCGCGGTAGTAGTAGCGGTCCTTGTCGATGAGCGTGATGCGGGTGCGTACGGAGAGTTCGTCGGCCGATGTCGACGCGGCGGGCTCCCGCCGGTTCCTGCGGGCCAGCGCCTCGACCTCCTTCGCGTCGAACGTGCTGCCCCGTGACCCCGGGCCGCGGCGGCTGCTGAGCTGGCCGCGGCTCACGTACGCGTACACGGTCTCGGGCTTCACGCCGAGCAGCTCGGCGGCTTCCTTAGTGCTCAGCCGTCGGCCGTCGTGCGTGGTTCCTTGCTCCGTCATGGGCGCCACCGTATCCGCATCGCGATGAGTGGATCGTCATGTTGATTCAATCAATATTGACAGAGCTTCAGTCAAGCATGGACAGTCGAATCAAGTCCAGGGAGGAAGTCGAGGAAGAACATGCCGATCAATGGCTCCGCCGCCACCCCCACCGAGCCCGTCCAGGTCCCACGAGGACTCGCGGGCGTCGTCGTCACCGAGACCGAACTCGGCGACGTCCGGGGATACGAGGGCTTCTACCACTACCGCCAGTACTCGGCCGTCGAGCTCGCCCAGAGCCGCAGCTTCGAGGACGTATGGCATCTGATGTTCCACGGCGGGCTGCCGGACGCCGGGCGGAGCGCCGCCTTCGCCGCGCGGTCCGCGCGGCTGCGGCATCTGCCCGACGAGGTGCGCGACGCGCTGCCCGCCATCGCGCGCGCCAGTGTGCTGTCGGGGCCGCTCTCCGGGCTGCGCACGGCCCTGTCGCTCTTCGGGGCGTCGAAGGGCTTCCGTCCGGTGTACGACATCGACGACGACCGGCGCCGCGAGGACGCGCTCGCCGCGTCCGCCGTGGTGCCGACGCTGCTCACCGCGCTGTACCGGCTCGGCCAGGGCCTCGACCCCGTCGAGCCGCGCGACGACCTGTCGTACGCCGCCAACTACCTGTACATGTTGACCGGTTCGGAGCCGGACGCCGCGCGTGCGCGGGCGATCGAGCAGTACTTGATCTCGACCATTGACCACGGGTTCAACGCGTCAACGTTCACTGCGCGGGTCATCACCTCGACGGGCGCGGACGTGGCGGGCTGTCTGGTGGGTGCGGTCGGCGCGCTGTCGGGTCCGCTGCACGGCGGGGCGCCGAGCCGGGCCCTGGACACGCTCGACGCGATCGGTACGCCCGAGCGCATCGACGGCTGGATCCGGGAGCGCGTCCTGGCGGGCGACCGCATCATGGGCTTCGGGCACCCCGTCTACCGCACCGAGGACCCGCGGTCGCGCATGCTGCGGGACATCGCCCGGCGGTTCGGCGGCGACATGGTGGAGTTCGCGGTCGAGGTCGAGGGGCGCGTCGAGGCGATCCTGGCGGAGCTGAAGCCGGGGCGGGAGCTGCACACGAACGTGGAGTTCTACGCCGGCGTGGTCATGGAGCTGTGCGGTCTGCCGCGCGAGATGTTCACGCCGACGTTCGCCTCGGCGCGGGTGGTCGGCTGGAGCGCCAACATCCTGGAACAGGCGCGGGATTCGAAGATCATTCGTCCGGCGGCGCGGTACGTGGGGGCGGCGGCGCCGGTTCCGGTACCGCCTGGGGCGGTGTCGCAAGAGGTCTGACGGCCTGCGGGGGGGGGAGAGAGAGAGAGCCGACAGCCTGCGGGACAGGTCTGACGCCAGGCGGGAGAGGTCTGACGGCAGGCAGGCGAGGTTCGAACAGCGGGCGGGCCTGGCCCCTCGTGAGGTGGCCAGGCCCTGGTGGTGGATATGTCGAGCTCCAGATCGCCCGCGCGAGGCGGCGTGCTTGCCGGAGGGTGACTCATCGGTCAGACATCAGGGATGTCGATCTTGGCGCGAAGTAGCGTCTCGCGGGTGATGACCACGATCCGTTCTTCACTCGAACGCCCGGCGTCGGACGGGAGCTTGCTGTCAAGTGCGGCTGTCCTGTCGGCTCCGATGACAGCGAAAGAGCCATCACTGAGCTCAAAGATGTCGGGGCACGTATTGCCGTCGAGGCTGCCGCGCTGACGAGGGGAGGCGCCGATGCGGCGGGTGATGTCTGGTGTCGTCACGAGCGGTAGGTTCCCATCTGTCGAGGGCGCGATTTCGCCAATATCACCCAAGAGGACAGGCGAGAATGAGCCAACCTGCGCTCTGATGTGCCGACAGGCGGGCACGTCTGCGGGCCGTCGCCGGAGGAAGGCCCTCAGGAGGCGCCGGGCGGCGCGGCCGGAGGGGGCGCGGCCGGGCGAGGCGCGGCCGGAGGAGGCGGGGTCGGCTCCACGAAGTACGCGGTGGACGGCACGGGCGGCCCCGTGGACACGGCGGCGGCGTACGCCTCGTCGGCGATCCGCACGAAACGGCAGAGCCGGCGGTCGGCGCCCGACTCCGTGAGCCGGTGCCAGGACGGTGCGCTGTTCGCCCAGTAGGCGCGGCCGACCTCGCCGCGGAAGTAGTCCAGCAGCGTGGACCGGATCGTGGGCTCGTCGCACAGGTTCAGCTTGAAGTCGGTGCTCCACATGCTGACGATCAGGTTGCTCACGAGGAGCTGGCGCCAACGCTCCTGTGTGACCGGCGTGTTGGGCGGCTCCCAGCAGACCAGGAACGCGGGGTCGTTCAAGGTGAGCAGGGTGAGCTCGCGGTGCGCGGACCGGTGGGCCTCTTCGTGCTGTATGCGGGTCTGTCGCGCTTGGTGCGCGATGGAGAGCACGATGCCCACCAGGGCGGCGGCGGAGAAGATCGCGGACAGGGCGCCGTACGTCTGGCTGATGTCGCTGAGGCGGTTCCAGTCCATCCCGTGCGGCGCGAGGCCGTCGAGAAGGAAGGGAGTCGCGGAGATGGCGGCGAGCGAGGCCAGGGCCGCGCCGCTCCATATCGCCGCGCCGCGGGACCTGCTGCTGGGTGGTGTCACGGTGTGCCTCCTCCGGCCACGCCATGGGCGTAGCCGCCCTGTTCGTCGCTGGAAGGCGCACTGCGGTACGGACGGCGTCCGTACCGCAGAACGGTCACTGCATTGCTAGCTGTCGGGAATGTCGGCCTTGGCCCGGATCAACGTTTCTCGGGTGACGACGACGATGCGTTCGTAGTCGGCTCGTGCGGCGTCGGACGGCAGCTCTGGTTCCAGCAGCTCGGTCTGATCTGTGCCGATGACGGCGAAGCTGCCGTCGGACAACTCGAAGACGTCGGGGCAGTTCTGCCCGGAGAGGCTGCCCCGTTGACGGGGGGACGCACCGATGCGGCGCACGATCTTCAAAGGGATCCCGGTCCTGTGAATGCAGCGGATGGGTCGGCGGAAGGGTACTGGTGACGTGAGGGGATATTCCGCTGATGCAGCGACAAAAGTCGGATTCACAGGAGAACTACATCCACTCGTGATGCCTCGGCTCCGCCTGTGACGTCTCGGCCCCGCGCACCGGCCCGGCCGGCTGTTCCGTCGTACCGGGCGATGACCTCGTCCGTCATTCCGGTGGCGTGCCTACGACCCACCATTCCTCTGTGTCGGCCTCGTCCAGGTCGTGGACCAACTCGTCGACCATCCTGCCTATTCGGGCCTCGACGGAGTCCTCTCCGAGGCTTGCCCGGGCAGGCCTCGTGGCCTCCCAGTACTCGCGGAAGATGGGGTTCTGGAGTGTCCCGCGCAGGTGGCCGAAGAGCTCCGCCCGGCTGACGTTGCCGATGCGGTAGGCCAGCAGGGCGTTGGTGTAGAGGGCGTTGGCGAAGAGGAACTGGCGGTGCTTCGCGGGCGGGACGGAACCCTCGTAGGTGTCGAGCACGGCGGCCAGCGCGGGATCCTCCATCGCCTTGCTCAACAGTTCCCACTGGAGGCGCTGCTGGTTGGCGAGGTCGATGTGCCGCTGCTGTTCGCTCCGGTCCGTCTGCTCGTATCGGTAGATCCGCAGCCGCAACTTCTTGAGCTGGTGTTGCTGGTTGATGAGGGCACCGACGGTGCCCACGGTCAAGGCCAGGCCCGCCGCCGCGGCAGGGCCCACCCCCCGTGTCCAACAGTTCTGTGTGGCCATGTCAACCCCCGAATCGGCGACCGTCCGCCGGTCGTCGGGCGCGGGTCGACAGGGAGCGGACCGGCGAGCGGTGGGCGGTGCGCTTGCCGCCTCCCAGGGTGCCGAGCGGCTCTGATCGGCGGGGGAGGCGGAGAGGAGGCGCACGGAAGGAAGCGGCGGTCGCACATCCCGGCGCCGTGCCAGATGTGTGCCCCGCGAGCGCCGCTAACAATCGTTCACTTCGTGGCCCGACTACGCACACCTATCCTGGGGCGGTCTTCCATCGTCGTACGGGATCCGCCCGGTTTCCGTACGAATGTCGGCACGAGAGGTCCACGTGAACAAGCAGCAGATCCCGGTCGTCGTCCTCGCCGGCTTCCTGGGTTCTGGCAAGACGACCCTGCTCAACCATCTGCTGCACCGCAGCGGCGGCACCCGGATCGGTGCGATCGTCAACGACTTCGGGTCCATCGAGATCGACGCCATGTCGGTCGCGGGGCAGCTCGGCGACTCGACCGTCTCCCTGGGCAACGGCTGTCTCTGCTGTGCCGTGGACGCGAGCGAACTCGACGAGTACCTGGAGCGGCTCGCCCGGCCCGCCGCCGGGATCGACGTCATCGTCATCGAGGCGAGCGGGCTCGCCGAGCCGCAGGAGCTCGTGAAGATGCTGCTCGCCAGCGAGAACGCGCACATCGTCTACGGAGGGCTCGTCGAGGTCGTCGACGCCGCCGAGTTCGACACCACCAGGGAGCGGCACCCCGAGCTGGACCGGCATCTGGGCATCGCCGATCTCGTCGTGGTCAACAAGGCCGACCGGGTGGCCCCGGCGGAGTACGAGCGGGTTCTCGGGGTGGTCGCCGGGCTGACGGACCGGGCGGCCGTGGTGCCCGCCTCGTACGGGCGCGTGGACGTGGAGATGATCCTCGACCGCAAGCCCGTGGGGGAGCGGATCGGGCAGTTGTCGTTCGAGGACCTGCGTGAGGACGGTGGCGCGGGTGAGGGGGAGGACGAGGACGGTGGGAGCGGCCGCGGCTCTTGCGATCACCCGCACTGCGAGGGCAGCCACGACGCGCACTCCGAAGGCAGCCACGGACACCCGCACTCCGGAGGTGGCCACGGCCACCTGCACTCCGCCTACGAAAGCCTCTCCTTCACCTCCGAAGCGCCCCTGGGCCCCCGCCCCTTGATGGCCTTCCTGGACAGCAGGCCCGAGGGGCTCTACCGCATCAAGGGGTACGTCGACTTCGGCCCGGCCGACCCGAAGAACCGGTACGAGGTGCACGCCGTCGGGCGGTTCCTGCGCTTCTATCCGGAGCCCTGGGGTCCGGGCGAGCCGCGGCTGACGCAGCTCGTGCTCATCGGGGCGGGCATCGACGTACCCGCCCTGGAGAAGGGGCTCCAGGCCTGTCGTGAGAACGCCCCACAGGCCGATGAGCACGGCATGTGGGGCGTCCTGCGGTACGTCCAGGAGGTCCAGGAGGTCCAGGAGGTCCAGGAGGTCCAGGAGGTCCAAGAACTCCAGGACCTTCAGCCGGAGGACTGAGCCGGCTACACCGGACCCGCCACCGCCGCCACCGGCTTCTTGAGGGAGACGCCCGAGCCGTCACGGCGCGGGTCGACCTCCGGGAGCTCGGCCGGCGTGCCGTTGCGCTGCGCCGCGTGCGGCGGCGTCGGGCCCGCCCAGGCGAAGCTCAGACAGTCCTCGCCCTTCAGGAACCGCTGGACCCGCACACCACCGGTGGCACGCCCCTTGCGCGGGTACTGGTCGAACGGCGTGAGCTTGGCGGTCGTCTGCACCGAGTCGTCCAGCGTGCCGCGCGAGCCCGCCACCGTGAAGACGACCCCGTCCGTCGCCGGGTCCACCGCGGTGAAGGAGATGACCTTCGCGCCGTCGGCGAGCTTGATGCCCGCCATGCCGCCCGCCGGACGGCCCTGCGGGCGTACCTGCGAGGCCTGATAGCGCAGCAGCTGGGCGTCGTCCGTGATGAAGACGAGGTCCTCCTCGCCGGTGCGCAGCTCGGCCGCGCCGACGATCCGGTCGCCGTCCTTGAGGGTGATGACCTCCAACTCCTCCTTGTTGGACGGATAGTCGGGGACCACGCGCTTGACGACGCCCTGCGCGGTGCCGAGCGCGAGCCCCGGGGACGACTCGTCGAGCGTCATCAGACAGATCAGCGTCTCGTCGCCCTCCAGGGAGAGCAGCTCCGAAACGGGTGCCCCTCCGGAGAGGTTGGGCGCGCCCGCCGTCTCCGGGAGCTGCGGAAGGTCCACTACGGAGAGGCGCAGCAGCCGTCCCTCGGAGGTGACCGCGCCGACCTCGCCGCGCGCCGTCGCCGGCACCGCGGAGACGATCACGTCGTGCTTGACGCGCTTGGTGTCGCCGTCGGCGAAGGGCTCGCCGTTCGCCGTGCGGGCCAGCAGGCCCGTCGAGGACAGGAGCACCCGGCACGGGTCGTCCGCGACCTGGAGGGGGACCGCGGTGGCCGCGGTGCCGGAGGACTCCAGGAGCACCGTGCGCCGGTCGGTGCCGAACTTCTTCGCCACGGCGGCCAGTTCGGAGGAGACCAGCTTGCGCAGCTCGGCGTCCGACTCCAGGATGCCGGTCAGCTCGTCGATCTCGCCGTTGAGCTTGTCGCGCTCGGACTCCAGCTCGATGCGGTCGTACTTGGTCAGACGGCGCAGCGGGGTGTCCAGGATGTACTGCGTCTGGACGTCGCTCAGCGAGAAGCGCTCCATCAGGCGCTCCTTGGCCTGCGCGGAGTTCTCGCTGGAGCGGATGAGGCGGATGACCTCGTCGATGTCCAGGAGGGCGACCAGGAGGCCCTCGACCAGGTGCAAGCGGTCGCGCTTCTTGCCCCGGCGGAACTCGCTGCGGCGGCGCACCACGTTGAACCGGTGGTCGAGGTAGACCTCCAGGAGCTCCTTGAGGCCGAGCGTCAGGGGCTGGCCGTCCACCAGTGCCACATTGTTGATGCCGAAGGACTCCTCCATCGGCGTCAGCTTGTAGAGCTGCTCCAGGACGGCCTCGGGGACGAAGCCGTTCTTGATCTCGATGACCAGGCGCAGGCCGTGCGCGCGGTCGGTGAGGTCCTTGACGTCGGCGATGCCCTGCAGCTTCTTCGAGCCGACCAGGTCCTTGATCTTGGAGATGACCTTCTCGGGGCCGACCGTGAAGGGCAGTTCGGTGACGACGAGGCCCTTGCGGCGCGGCGTCACGTTCTCCACGGAGACCGTGGCGCGGGTCTTGAAGGTGCCGCGGCCCGATTCGTACGCGTCCCTGATGCCGCTCAGGCCGACGATCCGGCCGCCCGTGGGCAGGTCGGGGCCCGGCACGAACTTCATCAGCGTCTCGAGGTCGGCCCCCGGGTGCTTGATGAGGTGGCGGGCGGCGGCGATGACCTCGCCGAGGTTGTGCGGCGCCATGTTCGTCGCCATGCCGACCGCGATGCCCGACGAGCCGTTCACCAGGAGGTTCGGGTACGCGGCCGGGAGGGCGGACGGCTCCATCTCCTGGCCGTCGTAGTTCGGCGTGAAGTCGACCGTGTCCTCGTCGATCGACTCCGTCATCAGGGAGGTGGCGTCGGCCATCCGGCACTCGGTGTACCGCATGGCGGCCGGCGGGTCGTCGTTGCCCAGCGAGCCGAAGTTGCCGTGGCCGTCGACCATCGGCAGGCGCATGGAGAAGGGCTGGGCCATACGGACCAGCGCGTCGTAGATCGACGCGTCGCCGTGGGGGTGCAACTTACCCATGACCTCGCCGACGACGCGGGCACACTTCACGTAGCCGCGGTCGGGGCGCAGGCCCATCTCGTTCATCTGGTACACGATCCGGCGCTGCACGGGCTTCATGCCGTCGCGCGCGTCCGGCAGGGCACGGGAGTAGATGACCGAATACGCGTACTCGAGGAAGGAGCCCTGCATCTCGTCGACGACGTCGATGTCGAGGATCTTCTCCTCGTACGAGTCGTCGGGCGGCGGGGTCTTCGTGCTGCGGCGGGCCATCGCTGCTGCGGCTCCTTCACCAGGCAAGTGCGGGATCTGACGCCGACCATTGTGGACCGTCCCACTGACAACGCCGACCACGACCCGTGCCACGGCGCTGTCACCCGCGACTACGCCGAGGGCGGACCGGGAACTTCGTCAGGTGTCAGCACGCTTGCATACAGTGGCAGGACTGGCAGGAAAGTTCTGAAAAGCAGCGATCGAAGGGACGTACATGCCCATGGGTCACACGGCCACGGCCGAGGCCGGCTCCGGCGGCCTGACAGCGACCGAGCACCGGCTGGCCAACGGCCTGCGGGTGGTGCTCTCGGAGGACCATCTGACCCCGGTCGCCGCGGTCTGCCTCTGGTACGACGTCGGCTCGCGCCACGAGGTCAAGGGCCGTACCGGCCTCGCCCACCTCTTCGAGCACCTCATGTTCCAGGGCTCGCAGCAGGTGCACGGCAATGGCCACTTCGAGCTGGTCCAGGGAGCGGGCGGCTCGCTGAACGGCACGACGAGCTTCGAGCGCACCAACTACTTCGAGACCATGCCGGCCCACCAGTTGGAGCTGGCCCTGTGGCTCGAGGCCGACCGCATGGGCTCGCTGCTCTCCGCGCTCGACGACGAGTCGATGGAGAACCAGCGGGACGTGGTGAAGAACGAGCGCCGCCAGCGCTACGACAACGTGCCCTACGGCACGGCGTTCGAGAAGCTGGTCGCCCTCGCGTACCCGGAGGGGCACCCCTACCACCACACGCCGATCGGCTCGATGGCCGACCTGGACGCGGCCACCCTGGAAGACGCGCGGCACTTCTTCCGCACGTACTACGCGCCCAACAACGCCGTCCTGTCGGTCGTCGGCGACATCGACCCGGAGCAGACGCTCGCCTGGGTCGAGAAGTACTTCGGGTCGATCCCCTCGCACGACGGAAAGCAGCCGCCGCGCGACGGCGCCCTGCCCGAGCGCATCGGCGAGCAGCTGCGCGAGGTCGTCGAGGAGGACGTCCCGGCCCGCGCCCTGATGTCCGCCTACCGCCTCCCGCACGACGGCACGCGCGCGTGCGACGCCGCCGACCTGGCCCTGACCGTCCTCGGCAGCGGCGAGTCCTCCCGGCTGTACAACCGGCTCGTGCGCCGCGACCGCACCGCCGTCGCCGCCGGGTTCGGCCTGCTGCGCCTGGCCGGCGCGCCGTCGCTCGGCTGGCTGGACGTGAAGACCTCCGGCGACGTCGAGGTGCCCGTCATCGAGGCCGCCGTCGACGAGGAGCTCGCCCGCTTCGCCGAGGAGGGCCCCACCGCGGAGGAGATGGAGCGCGCGCAGGCGCAGCTGGAGCGCGAGTGGCTCGACCGCCTCGGCACGGTCGCGGGCCGCGCCGACGAACTGTGCCGGTACGCCGTCCTGTTCGGCGACCCGCAGCTCGCCCTCACCGCCGTGCGGCGCGTCCTCGACGTCACCGCGGAAGAGGTCAAGGAGGTCGCGGCCGCCTGCCTGCGCCCGGACAACCGCGCGGTGCTCGTGTACGAGCCCGTGACCGCCGACGAGGCCGACACCGACGAGACCGCATCCGCCGCCGACGCGAGCGCACAGGAAGAGGAGGCGGCGAAGTGACCGAGGCCGCGACGATGCAGTTCCACCCCCAGCCGCAGGCCGGCCCGGCCCGGCCGTGGGCCTTCCCCGCGCCCGAGCGCGGCGCGCTCGCCAACGGCCTCACCGTGCTGCGCTGCCACCGCCCCGGCCAGCAGGTCGTCGCCGTCGAGATCCACCTGGAGGCGCCGCTGGACGCCGAGCCGGAGGGCCTGGACGGCGTCGCCACCATCATGGCGAGGGCTCTCTCCGAAGGCACCGACAAGCACTCCGCGGAGGAGTTCGCCGCCGAGCTCGACCGCTGCGGCGCCACCTTCGACGCGCACGCCGACCACCCCGGCGTCCGCGTCTCCCTCGAAGTGCCCGTATCCCGCCTGCCGAAGGCGCTCGGCCTGGTCGCCGACGCCCTGCGGGCCCCGGCCTTCGACGACAGCGAGGTCGAGCGCCTCGTACGCAACCGCCTGGACGAGATCCCGCACGAGGCCGCCAACCCGGCGCGCCGCGCCGCCAAGGAGCTCTTCCGGCAGCTCTTCCCCGCCTCCGCGCGCATGTCGCGGCCGCGCCAGGGCACCGAGGAGACGGTCACCGCCATCGACTCGGCGGCCGTGCGCGCCTTCTACGAGAAGCACGTGCGGCCCGCCACGGCCACGCTCGTCGTGGTCGGCGACCTCACGGGCACCGACCTGGACGCCGTCCTCGCGGACACCGTCGGCGCCTGGACGGGCTCCGCGGCCGAGCCGCGCCCGGTGCCGCCGGTGACCGCCGACGACCACGGCCGCGTCGTCATCGTGGACCGCCCCGGCGCCGTCCAGACGCAGCTGCTGATCGGCCGCATCGGCGCGGACCGGCACGACCGCGTGTGGCCCGCCCAGGTCCTCGGCACGTACTGCCTGGGCGGCACCCTCACCTCCCGCCTGGACCGCGTCCTGCGCGAGGAGAAGGGATACACCTACGGCGTACGGGCGTTCGGCCAGGTGCTGCGTTCGGCGCCGGACGGATCGGGCGCCGCCATGCTCGGCATCAGCGGCTCGGTGGACACGCCGAACACCGGCCCGGCCCTCGACGACCTCTGGAAGGTCCTGCGCACCCTCGCCGCCGAGGGCCTCACGGACGCCGAGCGCGACGTGGCCGTGCAGAACCTCGTGGGCGTCGCCCCGCTGAAGTTCGAGATGGCCGCCTCCGTGGCGGCCACGCTCGCCGACCAGGTCGAGCAGCACCTGCCGGACGACTTCCAGGCGCGCCTGTACCAGCAGTTGGCCACCACGGGCACCGTGGAGGCCACCGCCGCCGTCGTGAACGCCTTCCCGGAGGACCGTCTGGTGACGGTCCTGGTCGGCGACGCCGCGCAGATCGAGGAGCCCGTCAAGGCGCTCGGGATCGGCGAGGTGACGGTCGTCACCGGCTGAGTGACCGTCAGACGGTCCGGCCCCCGGGTGCCCGGGAGGCGGACCGCCGGACAGTCAGGACATTTCGTGACCCCGGCGACCGTTTCGGCCGCCGGGGTCCTCATATGTCCGAATTCATATGGAGGTTGCCTGTCTGGTGTGTGGCGTGCGCTACAAAACACCGGTTCTGTTTGTCGATCGAAAGATGCCCCGTTTAGCGTCGGTCCGGCTGTCCGTCACGCAGTACGTCGCATCCGCGACACCGGACAGTCATCGCCGAGTCCCCGTACGGCGCGAGCCAGGGGAGCCGGGGACCCACACGTCCCTTGGGGTGAATCGGACACCTTGCCGCGAGGCGAGGGATCCGTAGGAGACCTTCCTGCTCCGAACCCGTCAGCTAACCCGGTAGGCGAGAGGGAAGGAAAGGACCAGCCGCTTCATGGCGTTCACCCGTGCCACCGGGAAGCACCGTCGTCCGAGCCGACTGACGCGCACCACGGCGAACGCCGCGGGTGTCGCGGCGCTCACCACCACCGGCGTCATCGGAGGCCTCGCGGGCCAGGCGTTCGCCGCCCCCGACGACATGGCCGTCGAGCACACCGGACTCACCCAGGCCGTCTCCGTGGGCGACTCGCTCGCCGCGGGCGTCGACGCGCAGGCCGTCGCGCAGAAGCAGGCGGCCGCCGACGCCGCTGCCGCCGAGCAGGCCGAAGAGGCCGCCAAGAAGAAGGCGGCGGAGCAGAAGCGCAAGGCCGAGGCCGAGGCCAAGGCGAAGGCCAAGAAGGAGCGCGAGGCCAAGGAGCGCGCCGCCCGCGAGGCCGAGCGCAAGCGCCTGAACACCTACGTCTCCCCGATCTCCGGCAGCTACGTCTCCACGGGCTACCAGACCGGAGGCGCCATGTGGTCCTCCGGCAGCCACACCGGCGTCGACTTCCACGCCGCGTCCGGCACCACGGTCCACGCGGTCGGCTCCGGCACCGTCGTCGAGGCCGGCTGGGGCGGCGCCTACGGCAACAACGTCGTCATCAAGATGAACGACGGCACGTACACCCAATACGGCCACATGTCGTCCCTCAGCGTCACCGTCGGCCAGACGGTCACCCCGGGTCAGCAGATAGGCCTCTCGGGCTCCACCGGCAACTCCAGTGGCCCGCACCTCCACTTCGAGGCCCGCACCGGCGCCGACTACGGCTCGGACATCGACCCGGTCTCGTACCTGCGCTCGCACGGCGTCAACGTCTGACCGACGCGACCCGCGGCGCCCTCGCGCCCACGCGGCGCACCCCGCACCACCTCGAAAGCCCCGGCTCGCCCCGAGCCGGGGCTTTCGCCGTTCACCGCCCGGGGCGCCTTCCGGACCTTCGTGTACTCCACGTCTTCCGGGCCTTCCTGCCCGTCCCCGCCTTCTTGGCCAAAAGATATCCATGGATTCCCGCCCGCCGTCGGAAATTGCGGCGCTCTGCAATAGAGTCGCAGAACGAGCGTCGGTCGACCGCGTTTCGCGGGGATTAAGGCGGAGGTCCGGTCATGCGCATTCCGGCGCATTCGGTATGCACGGCGATCCGGGACGACATTGTGTCCGGTGTGTATGAAAGAGGCGGCCGCCTCACCGAGGACCTCCTCGCGCGCCGCTACGGCGTCTCCCGCGTCCCCGTGCGCGAGGCGCTGCGCACCCTGGAGGCCGAGGGCTTCGTCGTCACCCGCAGGCACGCGGGCGCGTGCGTGGCCGAACCGACGGAGGAGGAGGCCGCCGACCTCCTGGAGATCCGGCTGCTGCTCGAACCGCTCGCCGCGGCCCGCGCCGCGCAGCGCCGCACCGAGGCGCACCTCAAGGTCCTGCGCGGCCTCGTCAGGCTGGGCCAGGAGCGGTGCAGGAGCGGCCGGGGGGAGGATCTGGCGTCCCTGGGCGGCTGGTTCCACGAGACGCTCGCCCAGGCGTCCGGCAGCGCCGGGCTCGGTACCCTGCTCACCCAGCTCCGCCACAAGATCGCCTGGATGTACGTCGTACGGCCGTCGGCGGCGCCGGCCGAGTCCTGGGCCGAGCACGCCGCGATCGTCGACGCGGTGGCCCGCGGGGACGCGGAGCGGGCCAGGACGCTCACCGCGGCGCACGCCGAGCGCGTGGCGGCGGCGCATCAGTGGCGCCCCGTGCGGCCGGGCATCCCGGTGAGGGATTCGCAACATGCCGTAAACACGGTGAGCCTCCCGAATTAACGGGAGCGCCGTATACAAAGAGAGGTGCGCGTTCGTCGCATGTAAAAGCAATTGCGGAGGCGCCGTATGTGGCGGTGATTGCGTAATCTTCGCGCGCGGAGTAATTGTGGAAGCCTCGTGCGCGAAGGTGATGAATTCCGTGCGGCTACGTCATCGCGCGTGCGCGCAAACGTCGAGGGGGTCGCCCGGAATTCCGGGCGACCCCCTCGACGTTCTGCGGGGAAACGTGTCCTAGACCGTCTCCGGAAGCTCCTCGAGCCCCTCCGCGACCAGCTTCGCCAGACGGTCGAGCGCGGCGTCCGCGCCCTCGGCGTCGGAGGCCAGGACGACCTCCTCGCCGCCCTGGGCACCCAGGCCGAGCACCGCGAGCATCGAGGCGGCGTTGACCGGGTTGCCGTCGGCCTTGGCGATCGTCACGGGGACGCCGGCGGCCGTGGCCGCACGGACGAAGATGGAGGCGGGTCGGGCGTGAAGGCCCTCGGCCCAGCCGACGTTGACGCGGCGCTCAGCCATGTGTTGCTGCCCTTCCAGGTGTCTCACACTTGTCTAGACCAGTGTCTCATGCCGTCGCGGGTGCTCCGTCGGACTCACGTCCGGACCTGCCCGGACGTGAGTCCATGGCCGCCCGGCCGTACGCCCCGCGCCCGGCCGCCGTTCGACCCGTCCTAGCCTGCCCCGGCCCCGGCGGCCGCGCGACCCGTACCCTGGCCCCATGCAGACCCCGTCGGATCAGCAGGATCGGCACGACTATCCCTCCCACTGGGAAGCCGACGTGGTGCTGCGCGACGGGGGCACCGCCCGCATCAGGCCCATCACGGCCGAGGACGCGGACCGCCTGGTCAGCTTCTACGAACAGGTCTCGGACGAGTCGAAGTACTACCGCTTCTTCGCGCCCTACCCGCGCCTGTCCGCCAAGGACGTGCACCGCTTCACCCATCACGACCACGTCGACCGGGTGGGCCTCGCCGCGACCGTGGGCGGCGAGTTCATCGCCACCGTGCGCTACGACCGCATCGACGCGCGCGGCATGGCCGCCAGCGCCCCCGCCGACGAGGCCGAGGTCGCCTTCCTCGTGCAGGACGCCCACCAGGGCAGGGGCGTCGCCTCCACTCTCCTGGAGCACATCGCGGCCGTCGCCAGGGAGCGCGGCATCCGCCGCTTCGCCGCCGAGGTGCTGCCCGCCAACACCAAGATGATCAAGGTGTTCACCGACGCGGGCTACCAGCAGAAGCGCAGCTTCGAGGACGGCGTCGTCCGCCTGGAGTTCGACCTGGAGCCGACCGACCGGTCGCTGGCCGTGCAGCGCGCCCGTGAGCACCGCGCCGAGGCCCGGTCGGTGCAGCGGCTGCTCACACCGGGGTCGGTGGCCGTGATCGGCGTGGGCCGCACCCCCGGCGGCGTGGGCCGCAGCGTGCTGCGCAACCTCCGGGAGGCCGGCTTCACCGGGCGCCTGTACGCGGTGAACGCCGCGTTCACCGAGGGCACCGAGATCGACGGGCTGCCGGCGCACCGCTCCGTGGCGGCCGTCGAGGAGCCCGTGGACCTCGCCGTGATCGCCGTACCCGCCGACCGGGTGCCCCAGGTCGTCGCCGAGTGCGGCGAGCGCGGGGTGCGGGGCCTCGTGGTGCTCTCCGCCGGGTACGGGGAGAGCGGCGCCGAGGGCCGCGAGCGGCAGCGCGAACTGGTGCGCCAGGCCCGGTCGTACGGCATGCGCCTGATCGGCCCCAACGCCTTCGGCGTCATCAACACCTCGCCCGGGACGCGGCTCAACGCCTCACTCGCCCCGCAGCCGCCCGCGCGCGGGCGCATCGGTCTGTTCACCCAGTCCGGCGCGATCGGCATCGCCCTGCTCTCCGGTCTGCACCGGCGGGGCGCGGGCCTGTCCACCTTCGTCGGCTCCGGCAACCGCGCGGACGTGTCCGGCAACGACGTCCTCCAGTACTGGTACGAGGACCCGGACACCGACGTCACGCTGATGTACCTGGAGACCATCGGCAACCCGCGCAAGTTCACCCGCCTCGCCCGGCGCTCGGCCACCGCCAAGCCGCTCGTCGTCGTGCAGGGCGCCCGGCACAGCGGCATCGCCCCCACGGGGCACGCCGTGCAGGCCACGCGGCTGCCGCACGCCACCGTCTCGGCGCTGCTGCGCCAGGCGGGGGTCATCCGTGTCGACACCGTCACCGAGATGGTCGACGCGGGCCTGCTGCTCGCGGGGCAGCCGCTGCCGGCCGGGCCCCGCGTGGGCATCCTCGGGAACTCGGAGTCCCTCGGGCTCCTCACGTACGACGCGTGCGTCGCCGACGGACTGCGGCCGCTGCCGCCGCGCGACCTGACGACCGGTGCCACTCCGGCCGACTTCCGGGCCGCGCTCGCCGAGGCGCTCTCGGACGACACCTGCGACGCGGTGATCGTGAACGCGATCCCCTGGGTGGGCGAGGACGGGGACACGGCGGACCCCGAGACGCTGGCCACGGAGCTGCGGGCCGCCGCCGCGGGGTGCCCCGCCAAGCCGGTCGCCGTGGTCCACGTCGAGCTCGGCGGCCTCGCCGACGCGCTGGCCGCCGCCGCGAGCACCCGGCCCGACGCCCCCGCCCCCGGGACGGCCACTCCGGAGCAGCGCTCCACGGAACGCCCGCCCACGGAACGCCTGCCCTCGGCAGAAGCGGAACACACGTCCCGGCCAGGAGCGGAACACCCGTCCTCGCCAGAAGCGGAGCACCCGCACCCGCCGGAGGCGGCCCCCGCCGACCCCCTCGCCGAGCAGTACCGCATCCCCGCCTACCCCGCCGCCGAGCGGGCCGTCCGGGCGCTCTCCGAAGCCGTGAAGTACGCGCAGTGGCGGGGCGAGGCCGCCGAGCCCGGCCGGGTGCACGAGTACGACGACATCGACGAGAACGGCGCCGCCGACCGCATCACCGAGCTCCTCGCCAAGGACGGCGATCCGCGCGGGGTCACCCTCGCCCCGGCCGACGCCCACGAACTCCTCGGGCGGTACGGCATCCCCGTACGGCAGGCCCTGCCCGCGCCCGATCCCGACGCGGCGGTGGCGGCCGCCCGCACGCTCGGCTACCCGGTGGCCCTGAAGACCACGGCCCCGCACCTGCGCCACCGCGCCGACCTCGGGGGAGTGCGCCTCGACCTCGCCGACGAGGAACAACTGCGCCGGGCGTACCAGGAGTTGACGGACCTCTTCGGAAGGCCCGCCGAGCTGCGGCCGGTCGTCCAGGGCATGGTGCCGCGGGGTGTCGACACCGTCGTGCGCGCGGTCATCGACCCGGCGGCCGGAGCGGTGCTCTCGTTCGGGCTCGCGGGCGCCCCGTCCGAACTGCTGGGCGACACGGCACACCGCCTCATCCCGGTGACCGACCGCGAGGCCACCTCCTTGGTCAGGTCGATCCGGACCGCACCTCTCCTGTTCGGCTGGCGGGGCTCGGCCCCCGTGGACACCCCCGCCCTCGAAGAACTGCTCCAGAGGGTCTCCCGGCTCGTCGACGACCACCCCGAGGTGGTCGCCGTCTCCCTGGAGCCCGTGGTCGTCGCCCAGCACGGCCTCTCCGTGCTCGGCGCCACGGTCCGTCTCGCGCCGCCGCCCGCGCGCGACGACCTCGGCCCGCGCACACTGCCCGGGTACTGACGCACGCCCCTTCCGGGTGCCGAAGGGCGCATCTCGGGTACGGGAGCACGTGTCCCGGGTACGTGAGCACCCCGCCCGGGAGCGAGGCGGCCCACGGGGGCACCGTGCGCCCCGCACCGGGCCGTAGGATGGAGGGCATGGCAAAGACCGGTACGACGACCCAGGGGCTGCGCGCGGCGATCGAGCGCAGCGGCTACTACCCGGCCCTCGTGGCCGAGGCGGTGGAGGCCGCGATCGGCGGCGAGGCCATCGGGTCGTATCTGGTCCACCAGGAGACGACGTTCGACGCCAACGAGGTGCGCAGGCACGTCACGGTCCTCGTGCTGACCGGCACGCGCTTCATCGTCAGCCACACCGACGAGCAGGCGGCGGACAGCACCTCCCCGACGCCGTACGCGACGACCTCCACCGAGTCGGTCGAGATCGGCCGCATCTCCTCCGTCGTGGTCAGCCGCGTCGTCGCCAACCCCGAGAAGTACGTGCCGGGGACGCTGCCCCGCGAGGTCGTCCTGACCATCGGCTGGGGTGCGGTGTCCCGCATCGACCTGGAGCCCGCCGCCTGCGGCGACCCCAACTGCGAGGCGGACCACGGCTACACCGGCAGCTCCACCGCCGACGACCTGAGCCTGCGCGTCAGCGAGGCGGGCGACGGCCCCGACGCCGTGCGGCAGACCCTCGCCTTCGCCCAGGCGCTGTCCGAGGCGACCGCGGACACCGCGCGCTGATGGCGCTGCCTTCCTGGGACGACGTACAGCCCCTCGCCCTCGACACCGCCCCCGTGCCCCAGTACGGCGCGGGATCGCTCGCCGACCTGCTGCCCACGCTGGTGGCCCACCAGGGCGTGCCCGGCTACGACACCCCGGCCATCGCCGAACTCGCCCCGGCCGACCGGAACTGCGTGTTCCTGATCGACGGCCTGGGCTGGGAGCAGCTCAAGGCGCACCCGGCCGAGGCGCCCTTTCTGACCTCGCTGCTGCGGAGCTCGCGCGGCGGCACGGGCCGGCCCATCACCGCGGGCTTCCCGGCCACCACCGCGACCTCCCTGGCCTCGGTGGGCACCGGCCTGCCGCCCGGCGCGCACGGCCTGCCCGGCTACACCGTCCGCAACCCGGCCACCGACGAGCTGATGAACCAGCTCCGCTGGAACCCGTGGACCGAGCCGCACGCCTGGCAGCCGCACCCCACCGTCTTCCAGCGGGCCCACGAGGCCGGCGTGCACACCGCCCAGGTGTCCTCGCCGACCTTCGAGCACACCCCGCTCACCAAGGTCGCCCTCAGCGGCGGCACCTTCCGGGGCAAGCTCTCAGGAGAGGACCGCATGGACCTCGCCGCCGAGCAACTGGCCGCGGGGGACCGTTCGTTGGTCTACACCTACTACGCCGAGGTGGACGGCAAGGGCCACCGCTTCGGTGTCGACTCCGACGCCTGGCGCGGCCAGCTCATGTACGTCGACCGGCTCGTCCAGCGCCTCGCCGAGCAGTTGCCCCCGCGCAGCGCGCTGTACGTCACCGCCGACCACGGCATGCTCGACATCCCCTTCGAGGAGAGCGCCCGCATCGACTTCGACGAGGACTGGGAGCTGCGCGCGGGCGTCGCCCTGCTCGGCGGCGAGGGCCGCGCCCGGCACGTCTACGCGGTGCCCGGCGCCGCGAACGACGTCCTGACGGTGTGGCGCGAGGTCCTCGGCGAACAGTTCTGGGTGGCGGGCCGTGACGAGGCCATCGCGGCGGGCTGGTTCGGTCCACACATTGATCAACGTGTGTACGACCGCATCGGCGACGTCGTCGCGGCGGCCCACGACGACGTGGCGATCATCGCCACCGAGCGCGAGCCCAAGGAGTCCGCCCTGGTCGGCATGCACGGCTCCATGACCCCCGTCGAGCAGCTCGTCCCCCTTCTCGAAGTCCGCACCTGACCGCCCCGCGTCCGCCGCGCCCGTCCACTCCCTCTCTCCCTCCGCCCGACCCGAAAGGTCCCCGACTTCCCATGCCCGAGCTGGTGTTCTTCTCCGGAACGATGGACTGCGGAAAGAGCACACTGGCTCTGCAGATCGAGCACAACCGTTCCGCGCGCGGGCTCCAGGGGATGATCTTCACCAGGGACGACCGCGCGGGTGAGGGCAAGCTCTCCTCGCGGCTCGGTCTGGTCACCGACGCGATCGAGGCCGCGGACGACTTCGACTTCTACGCCCACCTCGTCGACCACCTCTCCAAGGGCGGCCGCGCGGACTACGTCATCGCCGACGAGGCGCAGTTCCTCGCTCCGGAGCAGATCGACCAGCTCGCCCGGATCGTCGACGACCTCGGCCTCGACGTCTTCGCCTTCGGCATCACCACGGACTTCCGCTCCAAGCTCTTCCCCGGCTCGCAGCGCCTGGTCGAACTCGCCGACCGCGTCGAGGTCCTCCAGGTCGAGGCGCTGTGCTGGTGCGGAGCCCGCGCCACGCACAACGCCCGCACCATAGGCGGCGAGATGGTGGTCGAGGGCGCCCAGGTCGTCATCGGTGACGTCAACCAGTCGCCGGACGAGGTCGGTTACGAAGTGCTGTGCCGCCGCCATCACCTGCGCAGGACGACGGCGGCGACCGCGCGTGCCGGAGCCCTGTCGCCCGACGTGCTGCCGGTCGACACGGCCCCAGCCCGCCCCTGAACCGGGTGCCTCGACGCCCGGGTCGACCTGGCGCGTCGGCGCACAGAGGGCACGGAAGGCACAGAAGGCATGAACGGCGCGGAATCGGCGTCGGCGCGCGGAATCAGTCGTCGGTGTGCGAGCACACCACCGTGAACACCGCGCCCTCCGGATCCGCGACCGTCGCCATGCGGCCGTGCGTGCCGACCCGGGCCGGCCGGACGACGTGGCCGCCCAGTTCGATGACGCGGTTCACCGCCTCGTCCACGTCGGTGACCTCGAAGTACGTCATCCAGTGCGCGCCGCGGTCGCGCGGCAGCGCCTGGCCCACGCCGTGCACGGACGCCACCGGGCGGCCCTCGACGTGCAGGGTCAGATGGTCGAAGTCGGCCGAGACGACGGCCTCTTCGGTGTAGCCGAACACCGTCTCGTAGAACTTCGCGACGCCGGCGGTCTCCCGGGTCACCAGCTCGTTCCACGTCGACGTGCCAGGCCTGCCGACCACCGCGCTGCCCAGGTGGGCCGCGGCCTGCCAGATGCCGAACACGGCGCCCGCCGGGTCCGACGCGATCGCCATGCGGCCCGCCTCGCCCGCGTCGATCGGGCCGACCCCGACCGTGCCGCCGCAGTGCCGCACCGCCTCGGCCGTCGCGTCCGCGTCGTCCGTCGCCAGATAGGGCGTCCAGGCGATGGGCAGCTGGCGGTCGGGCGGCAGCTGGCCGATGCCGGCCACCTCGCGGCCGTCCAGGAGCGCCCGTACGTAGGGGCCGAGCTGCTCGGGGCCGGGACGGAACTCCCAGCCGAAGAGCGCGCCGTAGAACTCCTGTGTCGCACTCAGGTCGTGTGCCATCAGGCTCACCCAGCACGGTGTGCCGGGCGTGCGCCGACCGGTCTCCGCGCCATCGCGCGGCTCCGGCCGCAAGGACTCCGACGAGCTCTGTCCGGAGGAGAGCCCATCCGCCCGCGCCTCGGTCATCGTCACCCTCTCCTCGGCCCTCTGGGAGGCCGCTCAGCTTCCGCTCTCGCACGTGCGTACCCGCGCCGTGCGCATGCGCGCCCGTGCAGATGCTCGCACCACCTGCCGCGCCTCGCGCCCCGGCCGCGCCGCACTGTCCGGCTTCCCGCGGAAGATGCCCGATTTCCGGTTGCTCATCCGTGAACGCGTCATTGCCGCGCGGTGTCCGTGCGCCGTACGGCGCGTGCATGGTTCCACACGCCCCGTGTCCGGGCGTGGTCCGGCGGAGCAGGCTAGCCGGACCTTGGCGGCACGGCCACCCCGTACGCAAGGATGGGGACCATGAATGCCATCATCTCCGCATCCGAACTCGCGAGCGACCTGGCGGGCGCGAACCCGCCGGTCGTGCTGGACGTCCGCTGGCAGCACGAGGGCTCGATGCGCTCGGCGTACGAAGAAGGGCACATCCCTTCCGCCGTCTTCGTCGACCTGGACGCCGACCTCGCGGGTCCGGCCGGTGCCGGCGGCCGCCACCCGCTCCCCGACCTGGACCGCTTCGGCGCCGTGATGCGGGCCGCGGGGGTCTCGCAGGACCGCGCCGTCGTCGTATACGACGGTGGCCAGAACTGGGCGGCGGCCCGTCTGTGGTGGATGCTGCGCTGGACGGGTCACTCGTCCGTCCGTGTCCTGGACGGCGGCATCGCCCTGTGGACGGGCCCGCTGGAGCAGGGCGCGGCCGCCGCCCCGGCCGAGGGTTCCTTCGTGCCCGCCCCGAACGACGCCGACCTCCTGGACGCGGACTCCGCGGCGGCCCTGGCCCGCTCGGGTCTGCTCCTCGACGCCCGCGCGGCCGAGCGCTACCGCGGCGAGGTCGAGCCCATCGACAGCGTGGCCGGGCACATCCCGGGCGCGGTGTCCGCGCCGACCACGGAGAACGTCGCCGCGGACGGCCGTTTCAAGCCCGCCGGCGAGCTGGCGGACCGTTTCAAGGCGCTGGGCGCGTCAGGTACTTCGGAGATCGGCGTCTACTGCGGCTCGGGCGTCTCGGGCGCCCATGAGGTGCTCGCCCTCGCGGTGGCGGGGATCCCGGCCGCGCTGTACGTCGGCTCGTGGTCGGAGTGGTCCTCCGACGCGTCGCGTCCGGTGGCCACAGGACCTGACCCGCAGTAGGGCGGTCCCGCGACGGCGAGGGGCCCCGCACCTCATGGGTGCGGGGCCCCTCGCCGTACGACGGGCGCGGCAGCCGGCCGAACCGGCCGGGCGAGCCGCTACTCCTGCTTCTTGCGGCGCGTACCGAAGACGATCTCGTCCCAGCTGGGCACCGCGGCGCGGCGCCCGGGGCGGACGCCGTCGGCCTCGGCCTGGCGGTCCGTGGAGCCGACGAGCCGGTCACGGTGGCTGGCCACCGAGCGCGGCATGAGCACGTCCGCGTACGCCGCGCCGGCGCCGGCCGACGCCGCGGGCGGCTCCTCGGCCTCCGGTTCCTGCTCCGGCTCGTCCGGAACGGCCTGCGGCAGCTCCGTGGTGGGCGCGGTCGTGGGGCGCTCGGGCACGACCATGTCGCCGCGGAAGCTCGGCACCGCCTCCAGGAGGCTGGTCAGCGAGTCGCGCTCCTGCTCGGCGACCGCGGTGCCCGCGCCGGTGCCCTCCTCGGGTGGATCGACGGGGGCCGCGGGGATGCTCGGGCGGTCCAGCTGACGGTCCAGGGCGCGGTCGAGCGGCCGGTCCAGCGGGCGGTCCCGGGGCAGCCGGGCGATGCGCGGCACGAACGGGAAGCTCGGCTCGGGCGCGGCGATGTCGTCCGTCTCGCCGATCAGCGAACGAGCCTCGTCGTCCACGGCCTGGACGAGCCGCCGGGGCGGGTCGTACGTCCAGCTCGCGGCGTGGGGCTCGGTCGCGACGCGGTAGACGAGCAGGACCTCCCAGGTGCCGTCGTCACGGCGCCAGGAGTCCCACTGCACGCTGTCCTTGTCGGCGCCGCGCAGCAGCAGCCGCTCCTGGACGGCCTCGCCCAGCTGGGGTCCGGTGTTCTCGCCGGGACGGCGCACGGGGGTCTTCCTGGCCCGCTCCGCCATGAAGGCGCGCTCGGCGAGCACGGGGCCCTCGAAGCGGCGGACGCGATCGACGGGGATGCCGGCGAGCTGGGCCACTTCTTCCGCGCTGGCACCGGCACGTATCCGTGCCTGGATGTCGCGCGGCCGGAGGTGGCTCTCCACCTCGATCTCGATCTGGCCGAGTCGGGGCCGGTCGCCGCGGACGGCCGCACGCAGCCGCTCGTCGATCGGAAGCGTGTACTCCGTGCTGTCCGCAGCCTTCAGCACCAGCCGTGTGCCGTCGTTGCTGACGGCCACGACACGCAGTTCGGGCATGGGGACCTCCCGGGTGGTGCCTGCCGACGTCACGTGCGTCGCTGCTTCCGCTAGTCGAGTGTGGCCTGCCCGGGTGCAGCCTGCCACAACCTTGCCGAGTTGCCCGGCGTGTCGGGCAGGGGCCCTGGAGCGCCGTTATGGCACGGTTACCTGTTCGCAACTCTAAGTGACGACCTTCGTCACTCTGTGCAATGAGCCCCCCACCCGGCGGTCCTTGGAGGCCCCGGGCACCCTGGCGGGAGACCGGACCCAGGGCTCGCAACAGTACTCCATTCGGGCCACGCGGGTGGACCGCCGCGCCGCCGAAGTTCGCTCCGGAAATGGGAGTTGATGCCCGCCCCTGCCCCGCTCGCCCCGCGCGCGGGTGGCGCACTTCACGGAAACACCAGAAACGGAACTAATCGCTTCGCCCGTACGTCCCCTCTCGTGAACTCGGTCGCGAAAGGCAGGCAAGGGTAGGAGATGCGTGAAAAGCCGGATTCCGGCAAGGAGTCGAAGGACCAGGAACCGAAGAACCAGGGGGAGCCGGAGGAGAAGCGGCGCCTCGACCTGAGTGTGCCGCAGGTGGCGGGAAGCGCCATCGCCGCGGTCGTGGCGGCGAAGCTCGCCTCGAACCTCGGTGTCTACGGGACGATCCTCGGCGCCGGCGTCGTCAGCGCGATCGCGACCTGCGGCGGCACGATCTTCCAGCACTTCTTCAAGCGCACGGGTGAGCAGATACGTGACGTCACGGTGCAGGCCAAGCCGAAGGCGCGCCAGGTTCCGGTGACGGCCGCGACACAGGTCCCCGAGACGTTCCGGGCCACCGCCCACATGGGCGCGGTGTCCGCCACCGGGCCCGTGACCACGACGTGGGGAAGGCCACAGGCCGCCGAGGCCGACGAGACCACGGTCCTGCCGACGACGGGTGACGCGGACCCCACCACGGTGCTGCCCTCGACGGCGGCGGACGCCACCACCGTCCTCCCCTCGGTCCCCGTCGACCCCGACGCCGAGCGCACCCAACTCCTCGGAGCGGTCGACGCCACCCGGGCGCTGCCGCGCGACGACGCCACGCGCGTGCTCCGCGCGGGCGCCCCGGTCCCCGCCCCGACGGCGCCAGCCGAACCGCCGCTCCCGTCGGACGAGTTCACCGAGGCCACCATGCACCGCGCGGAGATCCGCAGCTGGAAGCGGCCGTTGATCGCCGCGGCCGTCGTCTTCGGTGTCTCCATGGCCGGCATCACCACGTACGAACTGGTCTCCGACAAGAGCTTCAGCGGCGACGACAAGAGCACCACCATCACGGACTTCTTCAAGAGGAACAACACGTCTCCGGAGGAGCCGTCGAATCCGCCGGCCGACCCCTCCGAGCAGCCGTCGGACAACGGCACGTCGGGCACGGGCGACGGAACCGGCACGGACGGCGGGGCCACGCAGGACCCGAACGGGACCGGTGGGCAGACGCCCGACAAGGACAACGGCACGGGATCCGGCTCCAAGGAGGACCCGGACGAGGGCACCGGCACGGACCCCGACAAGGACAAGGACACCGGCTCCGGGGACGACGGCGGCAAGACCGACCCGACGCCCACGCCGACCCCGACGCCCACTCCGTCGAGCGGCACCGGAACCGGCACGGGCGACGACGCCCGGCAGGGCGAGACCCCCGCGTCCTGACCGGCCTCCGGCGGGATCAGTCGCCGAGGACGCGCCGCAGGTAGTCGTTGGCGAACACGCGGTCCGGGTCGAGGCGGTCGCGCAGGGCGGTGAACTCGCCGAAGCGGGGGTACGCCTTGGAGAAGTACTCCGCGTCGCGCGTGTGCACCTTGCCCCAGTGCGGCCGTCCCTCGTGCGCGGTGAAGATCCGCTCGGCGGCCGTGAAGTACGCCTGGTAGGGCGTGCCCTTGTACATGTGGACGGCGATGTACGCGCTCTCCCGGCCCGAGGCCGTGGAGAGCGCGATGTCGTCCGCGGGGGCCGTGCGGACCTCCACGGGGAAGCTGATCCGCAGCCGCGAGCGGTCCACCATCGCTTTCAGCTCGCGCAGGGTCGCCACGAGCGCCTCGCGCGGAACGGCGTACTCCATCTCGATGAACCGGACGCGGCGCGGGCTGGTGAAGACCTTGTACGGGATGTCCGTGTACGTACGGGCGGAGAGCGCCTTGCTGGAGATCTTGGCGATGCCCGGGATGGTCGCGGGCACGGCGCGGCCGACGGAGTTGACCACCTGGAAGAGGCCATTGGAGAGCAGCTCGTCCTCCACGAAGGCGGAGATCCGGCCGGGCGGGGCCGCCGGTCCGGCGCTGCGGTTGTTGCGCTTGGTGTTGCAGTTGCCGGTGTGCGGGAACCAGTAGAACTCGAAGTGCTCGTTCTCGGTGAAGAGCGCGTCGAACTCGTCGGTGACCCTGTCGAAGGTCATCGGCTCCTCGCGGGCCGTGAGGTAGAAGATCGGCTCGACCGCGAAGGTGATCGCGGTGAGGACGCCGAGCGCCCCGAGCCCGATGCGGGCGGCGGCGAAGACGTCGGTGTTCTCCTCGGCGGAGCAGGTCAGGACCGTGCCGTCCGCGGTGACCAGTTCGAGTTCCTTGATCTGGGCGGCGATCGAGGCCGAGTCGCGGCCGGTGCCGTGCGTGCCGGTGCTCACCGCCCCGGAGACGGTCTGCTCCATGATGTCGCCCATGTTCGTGAGGGACAGACCCTCGCGGGCGAGCGCCGCGTTCAGCCGCTTGAGCGGGGTGCCGGCCTCCACGGTGACGGTGCCCGCCGCGCGGTCGATCCGGCGGATGCCGGTGAGCAGGTCGGGGCGTATGAGCAACCCGTCGGTCGCGGCGGTCGCCGTGAAGGAGTGGCCCGTGCCGACGGGCTTGGCCCGCAGGCCGTCGGCCTTGGCCTGCCGCAGCGCGGCGGCCAGCTCGTCGACGGACGCGGGGGTGACCTCCCTGGCCGGACGCGCGGTGACGTTGCCCGCCCAGTTACGCCACGCCGCTGTGCTCTTCCCGCTGCCCGTGCCCGTTCCCGTGCTCATGGGTCCCTCCCCGTTGCGGAACCGGCCGCTTCAGCCGGCGATACCCCAGGAACCCGACCGCGACCGCGACGGCACCGGAGATCCCCGGCACCCCGTACCCGGCGTCCGAGCCCGCGGCGTCGATGACCCAGCCGGCCGCGGAGGAGCCGAGCGCGACGCCGACCGCGAGGCCGGTGCTCACCCAGGTCATGCCCTCGGTCAGTTTCGCGCGTGGTACGTGCTGCTCGACGAGGGCCATCGTCGTGATCATTGTCGGTGCGATGGAGAGGCCCGCGACGAACAACGCCACGGCCAGAAACGGAAGGTTCCCGACCAGTTGAAGCGGGATCATACTCACGGCCATCGCACAGACACCCAGCAGCCATCGCGGGGCCGGTGCTCCCTTGAAGTGCAGCAGACCGAAGACCGCCCCGGCCAGGCAGGAACCGAGCGCGTAGACCGCGAGGACAAGGCTCGCCATGGACTTGTGCCCCTGGTCCTCCGCGTACGCCACGGTCACCACGTCGATCGACCCGAAGATCGCGCCGGTCGCGACGAAGGTGGCGACCAGCACCTGCAGGCCGCCCGAGCGCAACGCCGAGCCCCCGGTGTGGTGTTCGCGCGGGTGCGGCACCGGCTCGGTGGCCTTCTGGGCCGTCAGCCAGAAGACGCCCACGGCCAGGAAGGCCCCGGCGAGCAGCGGCCCCGCCTCGGGGAACCACACCGTGGACAGACCGATCGAGATGATCGGCCCGAAGATGAAGCAGACCTCGTCCACCACCGACTCGAACGAGTACGCGGTGTGCAGCTGCGGGGTGTCCCGGTAGAGGACCGCCCAGCGCGCCCTGATCATCGAGCCGACGCTCGGCACGCAGCCGACGAGGGCGGCGAAGACGAACAGCGTCCAGTCGGGCGCCTCGAACTTCGCGCAGAGCAGCAGCCCGGTGACCGCGGCCAGGGACACCAGTGTCGCGGGCCGCAGCACACGGCGCTGGCCGTGCCGGTCCACGAGCCGGGAGATCTGCGGGCCGATCGCGGCGGCGGACAGCGCGACGGTCGCCGACAGGGCGCCCGCGAGGCCGTACCGGCCGGTCAGCTGGGACACCATCGTCACGATGCCGATGCCCATCATCGACAGCGGCATGCGGCCGAGGAACCCGGCGGTCGAGAAGGACTTGGTGCCGGGGGCGGCGAAGATGGCGCGGTAGGGGCTGGGCACGTGGACTCCGCGGAAGCTCCGGCACGGCTCCGTGGGCGGGAGCGGTCCGGGTAAGGCGTAAAGGTGGCCGATACAGCTTACGGCTCGGCGGGAGTGCGCGCACCGGGATTCTTCCGGACGGCGGAGCCTGTTTTCCGGCTGTCAGTGCCGGGTGGCAGGATCGGAGACATGTCCGATGCGCTGGAGTCCACTCCCTACGACGCCCTGCTGTTGCTCTCCTTCGGCGGCCCCGAAGGTCCCGACGACGTGGTCCCGTTCCTGGAGAACGTGACACGGGGGCGCGGCATCCCCACGGAGCGGCTCAAGGAGGTGGGGCAGCACTACTTCCTGTTCGGCGGGGTCAGCCCGATCAACGACCAGAACCGCGCCCTGCTCGACGCCCTGCGCAAGGACTTCGCGGACCACGGCCTGGACCTGCCGGTCTACTGGGGCAACCGCAACTGGGCGCCGTACCTGACCGACACCCTGCGCGAGATGGTCACCGACGGCCACCGCCGCATCCTCGTCCTCGCCACCAGCGCGTACGCCTCGTACTCGGGCTGCCGCCAGTACCGCGAGAACCTCGCGGACTCCCTGGCCGTCCTGGAGGCCGAGGGTCTGGAGCTGCCGAAGATCGACAAGCTCCGGCACTACTTCAACCACCCCGGCTTCGTGCGCCCCATGATCGACGGCGTCCTGAAGTCCCTCGCCGACCTCCCCGAGGACGTGCGGGCGGGCGCCCACCTGGCCTTCACCACGCACTCCATCCCGGACGCCGCGGCGGACACCTCGGGCCCCGTGGAGGACCACGGCGACGGCGGCGCGTACGTGAAGCAGCACCTGGACGTGGCCCGCCTCATCGCCGACGCGGTGCGCGAGGAGACGGGCACCGAGCACCCCTGGCAGCTCGTCTACCAGTCGCGCAGCGGCGCGCCGCACATCCCGTGGCTGGAGCCCGACATCTGCGACCACCTGGAGGAGCGGCACGGCGCGGGCGCGCCCGCGGTGGTCATGGTCCCCATCGGCTTCGTCTCGGACCACATGGAGGTCCTGTACGACCTCGACACCGAGGCCGAGGCCAAGGCGGCGGAGCTCGGGCTTCCGGTGCGCCGCTCGGCGACCGTCGGCGCCGACCCGCGGTTCGCCGCGGCGATCAGGGAGCTGGTCCTGGAGCGCGCCGCCGCCGAGCGCGGCACGGCCGTCACGCCCTGCGTCCTGGGCTCCCTCGGCGCGAGCCACGACCTGTGCCCGGTGGGCTGCTGTCCCGCCCGCGCCCCCAAGCCCGCGGCCGCCGGCGCCGACAGCCCGTACGCGTAAGGACGTTGACGTGACCGACCTCAAGGCAGAGCTCCTCGACGTGGCCCTGGAGGCCGCGCACCGCGCCGGAACCTTCCTGCGTGACGGCCGCCCCGACGACCTCGGCGTGGCCGCCACCAAGTCCAGCGCCGTCGACGTCGTCACCGAGATGGACATCGCCTCCGAGAAGCTGATCACCGGCTTCCTCGCCGAGCGCAGGTCCCAGGACGGCGTGCTCGGCGAGGAGGGTGCGAGCTCCGAGGGCAGCAGCGGCGTGCAGTGGGTGATCGACCCGGTCGACGGAACGGTCAACTATCTGTACGGGCGCCCCGACTGGTCCGTCTCCATCGCCGCCCGCAAGGATGGCGAGACGCTTGTCGGCGTCGTCCACGCCCCGATGCGCGGGGAGACGTACCGCGCGGTCCTCGGGGAGGGCGCCTTCGTCGACGACAAGCCCGCGCGCGTGCGCCCCGCCCCGCCCTTCGAGCAGGCCCTCATCGGCACCGGCTTCGGGTACGTCGCCGAGCGGCGCGCCCAGCAGGCCGAGGTCGCCCGCCTGCTGATCCCGAAGGTGCGGGACATCCGGCGCGCCGGATCGGCCGCGATCGACCTGTGCGACGTCGCGACGGGCCGCCTCGACGCGTACTACGAGCGGGGGCTCAACCCCTGGGACTTCGCGGCCGGTGAGCTCGTCGCGCGGGAGGCGGGCGCGCTGACCGGTGGACGCCCCGGAGAAGCCCTCTCGGGCGAGCTGGCGGTCGCCGCCCCGCCCGGCCTCTTCGAGACGCTCCAGGGCCTCCTGGAGGACCTCGGCGCCTGGCACGACTGACCCCCGGTCCAACCCGTTGGGGATCCCCCAGGGCCAACCCGGCGGACACCCTCCGCGCACACGCAAGGGCCCCGGCACCTCGTCCCAGGTGCCGGGGCCCTTGCGGGTCTGTGTCCGGGCGTCGCTCAGGCGTGCAGCGCGCCCACCTCTACTCCGTGCTCGGCGGCCAGACGGTGCAGATCCTCCAGCTCCGCCTGCTCGACCTCGGCAAGGAAGTCGTCTCCCGTCTCACGGGCCTTCGTGAGGTCGGACTCCGTGGCCTTTATGCGCTGCAGGAGACCTGCGGTGAATGCGTCCATGGTTGCGCCCCCTCGGCTGGGTCGTGGGTCGATGGCACGGGGGTGTGCCCTCAAGAAGGGGCGATCACGTCCCAGCCGCTCCATCCGACTCCGTGGAGCGGAGCGCCCCCACCGGGACGGTGGCCGGGCGACGGGTGGGCGGTTCGTGGCGTGCCACATACATAGCGTGATCGCGGGTGTAAGGCCGTCCTCCCCTCGCTCCCTTACGGAGAAACCTCAACCGCCGGAGAAAATCCCGCATTCCCGTGGCCCCGAGCCGGTGGGAGGGCGCCTTACAGCCGGTTTATGGCCGAAAGGGGCAGGATGGAGGCCTACCCCAAGACAAACCTGCCCGCAGGGGCACAGAGGAAGGACAGCGACGTGCGCGTACTCGTCGTCGAGGACGAGCAGCTGCTCGCCGATGCGGTGGCCACCGGACTGCGCCGGGAGGCCATGGCCGTCGACGTCGTGTACGACGGAGCGGCCGCCCTGGAGCGCATCGGCGTCAACGACTACGACGTCGTGGTGCTCGACCGTGACCTCCCGCTCGTCCACGGCGACGACGTCTGCCGCAAGATCGTCGAGCTCGGCATGCCGACCCGCGTCCTGATGCTCACCGCGTCGGGCGACGTCAGCGACCGCGTCGAGGGCCTGGAGATCGGCGCCGACGACTATCTCCCCAAGCCCTTCGCGTTCAGCGAGCTCACGGCACGCGTGCGTGCCCTCGGCCGGCGCACCAGCGTGCCGCTGCCGCCCGTCCTGGAGCGCGCCGGCATCAAGCTCGACCCCAACCGCCGCGAGGTCTTCCGCGACGGCAAGGAGATCCAGCTGGCCCCCAAGGAGTTCGCCGTCCTCGAAGTGCTGCTGCGCAGCGAGGGCGCCGTCGTCTCCGCGGAGCAGCTCCTGGAGAAGGCCTGGGACGAGAACACGGACCCGTTCACGAACGTCGTCCGGGTGACCGTCATGACCCTGCGCCGCAAGCTCGGCGAGCCCGCCGTCATCGTGACGGTGCCGGGCTCCGGCTACCGGATCTGATCCCCGGTGGCCGCGACCCCGGCGCCACCGGCGGCGCCCCCGAAGCCGACGTGGGACCCGAGAAAGGCGGAGCCGCCCCCCTGGCTGCGCCCCACGATCCGGATACGCCTCACCCTGCTCTACGGCGGCATGTTCCTGATCGCGGGCATCCTGCTGCTCTCGATCATCTACCTGCTCGCCGCGCAGGCGCTGAACGTGGGCAGCGAGCTGCCCTTCAAGATCGTCTCCGGTCAAGTGGCCAGTGACTCGTGCAACTTCCCGCAGAGCCCGTCCGCGGGCGAGCTGAACGACGCCATGAACGCCTGTGTGAACACCCAGCGCCAGCACGCGCTGGACAACCTCCTCAGCCGTTCGCTGCTCGCCCTGCTCGGACTCGCCGTGATCGCGTTCGCCTTCGGGTACGCGATGGCGGGCCGCGTCCTGTCGCCGCTCGGCCGCATCACGCGCACCGCCCGCAGGGTGGCCGGCACGGACCTGACCCGGCGCATCGAGCTGGACGGCCCGGACGACGAGCTGAAGGAGCTCTCGGACACCTTCGACGAGATGCTGGACCGCCTGGAGCGCGCCTTCACCGCCCAGCAGCGCTTCGTCGGCAACGCCTCGCACGAGCTGCGCACGCCGCTGGCGATCAACCGCACGCTCCTGGAGGTGCAGCTCTCCGACCCCGGGGCGCCGCCCGAGCTCCAGCAGCTCGGCAAGACGCTGCTGGCCACCAACGAGCGCAGCGAGCAGCTCGTGGAGGGCCTGCTGCTGCTCGCCCGCAGCGACAACCAGATCGTGGAGCGGAAACCGGTCGATCTCGCCGAGGTCGCCAACCGTGCCGTCGACCAGGTCCACGCCGAGGCTCAGGCCAAGGGCGTGGAGATCCGCGGGGAGCGCGGTCTGGCCGTCGTCCAGGGCAACGGCGTGCTCCTGGAGCGGATCGCCCTGAACCTCGTCCAGAACGCCGTCAGGTACAACGTGCCTGACGAGGGCTGGGTCGAGGTCACCACGGAGGCCCAGCACGGCCAGGCGGTCCTGGTCGTGTCGAACACGGGACCGGTGGTTCCCGCGTACGAGATCGACAACCTCTTCGAGCCGTTCAGGCGCCTGCGGACGGAGCGCACGGGCAGCGACAAGGGGGTCGGTCTCGGCCTGTCGATCGCCCGGTCGGTGGCGCGGGCCCACGGGGGCCGTATCATCGCGGAGCCGCGAGAGGGGGGCGGTCTCGTGATGCGTGTCACCCTGCCCCTCTGAGATGCTGTCGCGGACCCGCCGACGTGTTCGCTTTGCGCGGAATTTTCGGGGCTCCACTCCGGGGAATCCGTGTGCGATCGATCACATGGGCGATTTTTCGGCCATCTACTCTCTGTGATCGTGAAAGTCGCCGGAAAGCCGGGAAAATCCGGGTTTTCGGGGGTCTTGATCACGGGAAGTACACGGGGTGACGCCCGTGAAGTGCGACATTCGGACCGTGTACGGTCCCGATCGCCATCCAAGCCGATCACCTCTTCAGGGGTGCGGTTGGGTGTCGATTGAGTAACAGACCTTGATGTGAGGCAAAATCTCCGCCTCGGGTCGGGCACAAGTCCGGCCTCTCACGCGTTACGTGCGCTGGAGACACCGCAGACACCCAGAGGGGGAGAGCGACATGGCAACGGACTACGACACCCCACGCAAGACCGACGATGACGTCAACGAGGACAGCATCGAGGAACTCAAGGCCCGGCGGAACGACAAGTCGACCTCGTCGGTCGACGTCGACGAGTTCGAGGCCGCAGAGGGCCTGGAGCTGCCCGGTGCCGACCTGTCGAACGAGGAGCTCGCCGTGCGCGTGCTCCCCAAGCAGCAGGACGAGTTCACCTGCATGAGCTGCTTCCTGGTCCATCACCGCAGCCAGCTGGCCCGTGAGAAGAACGGCCAGCCGATCTGCCGCGACTGCGACTGAGGCGGGGTCGGCCTTGACTGGCTCGACCCCGTCCAGGAAGCGCCGCTTCCGCATGCGCGGAGCGGACGAGGCCGGCGCCTCCGGCGCCGGCGTGCATGACGACGAGCGAGGCTCTTCCCCCGACGGAGCAGCCTCGCTCGAACCGGCACGCGCCCTTGAGGTGGTGCCGGACGCGACGGCGGCCGACGAGGCGCCCAGGACCGCCCGGAAGGCCGGGAGGACCGGTTCCAGGGGCAGCCGCGTTGCCGCCGTCACGGACGGAGTGAAGGAAGGCGTGCGCAAGAGCGGGCGCGGCGCCAAGGCCGGCATCGGCTATCTCGCCGACCGGCTCATCGAGAACGCTCCGCGGATCCCCGTCCGCGATCTCGCGACCCTCCGCAAGCAGTTCCCGGGCCTCGGCCCCGAGCAGCTCGCGGACAAACTCGTCGCGGGCGCCGCCAACGCCTCGTCCACCGTGGGCGCGGGAGTGGGGGCCGCCGCGATGCTGCCGGTGCCGCCCGCGATGCCCGCCGAGCTCGCCGCGGAGATCACCGGCGTCGCCGCCATCGAGCTGAAGCTGATCGCCGAGCTCCACGAGGTCTACGGCCGGCGGCCCGAGGGCAATCTCAAGCAGCGCAGCACGGCCTATCTGACCTCCTGGTCGGAGGAGCGCGGCGTGGAGGCCACGAGGCCGTCGACGCTGAACGCGGCCCTCGGCGGCCAGGTGAAGCGGGAGCTGCGCCAGCAGATCATGAAGCGCATGGTCCGCAACCTGCCGAACCTTCTGCCGTTCATGGTCGGAGCGGCCGTGGGGGCGGTCATGAACCGCCGGGACACCAAGAAGCTCGCCGCGCGGATCCGCGCGGACCTGCGGGCCCGCCAGGTGCCCTGGGAGGCCCTGTCCGGGCTGCCGGCACTGGAGGCCCCCGCCGACCCCCTGCGGATCGAGGAGCCGCCCTCCGGGCTCGACCGCTGGGCCCAGTAGGACCACCCCGCGCGGGGCGCCTCCCGCGCGTCTTACGCGGCGCTCTCGCGCACGGCCTCCAGGGCCTCTGCCAGCGCCTCGGGGTTCCTCGTCGAGACGTACGCGTACGGAGTGGGATCCGCCGGGTCCGTGATGGGGATGCGCAGGGCCGTGGGGACGTAGGCGCGCAGCAGCATGAAGGCGCGCGGGTCGGCCTTGTACGTGCGCCAGGCGCGCGTCTCCTCGCCCCTCAGGATCTCCGCCTCGCCCAGGGCGGACACCGGGATCTTCGCGTCTCCCGCGACCAGCGAGCCCGCCACCACGCGGATCCGCACCGAGCCGTACGCGCTGGTGACGACCGCCGCCACGGCCGTCCCGCCGACCAGTCCGCCGAGGAGCGGGAGCGTGCCGAACGGCAGCATGGTCAGGGCCATCGCGACACCCACCAGGACCGAGGTGAGCCACCACGAACGGGGCGCGGTCAGGCGTTCTTCGTAAGGCTGCATGGAACCAAGCTTGGCACGGTGCGGTTGCCGCGCTGACGCGGAGGTAAGGTCTGCGCCTGTGAGTGGTACATCTGCAGCTCTGACGCCCCCGGCCGACGCCATACCGCCCGTCCGGCACCCCGACGCGCCCGCCCCCGGTGAGCTCATCGGCGCCCACTACGAACACTGTTTCGGCTGTGGCGAAGGACAGGCGCACGGACTGCACCTCGCGGCGCGCGCCGGGGACGGCGTGTGCATCACCGCCGAGTTCACCGTGCGCGAGGCGCACCAGGGCGCCCCGGGCCTCGCCCACGGCGGGGTCCTCGCCACCGCGCTCGACGAGACGCTCGGCTCGCTGAACTGGCTGCTGCGCGTGATCGCCGTGACCGGGCGCCTGGAGACCGACTTCGTGCGGCCCGTGCCGCTGGGGACCGTGCTGTTCCTGGAGGCCGAGGTCACCGCCGTCGCCGGGCGGAAGATCTACTCGCGCGCCACCGGGCGCATCGGCGGCCCCGACGGGCCCGTCGCGGTCCGCGCCGACGCCCTCTTCATCGAGGTGAAGGTCGACCACTTCATCGACAACGGCCGCCAGGAAGAGATCCAGGCGGCCATGAACGACCCGGACCAGATCCGGCGCGCCCGCGCCTTCGAGGTGAACCCGTGACGTCCCGTGACCCCCTGAACGTGCTGATCCGGCGCGTCGACCCCGATGTGCCGCTGCCGGAGTACGCGCAGCCCGGTGACGCGGGGGCCGATCTGCGGACCACCGAGTCCCGCGAACTCGCGCCCGGCGAGCGGGCGGTGCTGCCCACCGGGGTGTCCATCGCGCTCCCGGAGGGGTACGCGGCCTTCGTGCACCCGAGATCCGGGCTCGCCGCACGCTGCGGTGTCGCTCTGGTGAATGCCCCGGGGACGGTGGATGCCGGGTACCGTGGGGAGATCAAGGTGATCGTGGTGAATCTCGACCCGCGCGAGACCGTGCGGTTCGAGCGCTTCGACCGGATTGCCCAACTGGTCGTCCAGCAGGTCGAGAAGGTTCGCTTCCAGGAGGTGGCGGAGCTTCCCGCATCGGCGCGGGCCGAGGGGGGCTTCGGGTCCACCGGCGGCCATGCCGCCGTGGGCGTCGGCTCGGGCATGGGCCCGGGCGAACAAACGGGTGGGAATCGATACGCATCGGTCGTATCCGACCGGGAAGGACAGTGACGTGTTCGGACGTCGCAAGAAGGACAGTGCCGCCGAGGACGCGGCGGGCGCGGACGAGCAGGTCGTCGACGGCGTGGACAGCGATGACTCCGCTGGCGCCGGCGTCGCGCGCTCGCGCGTGAGGCTCGAGCCCGAGCCCCGTCCCGACGGTCCCTGGGACGCCTCCGAGGTCCGTGAGCCCGGCGAGGGCCGCGTGGACCTCGGCGGACTCTTCGTGCCCGGGGTCGAGGGCATGGAGCTGCGCGTGGAGGTCGCGGGCGACGCGATCGTCGCCGCCACCGTGGTGCTGCAGGACAGCGCCATCCAGCTGCAGGGCTTCGCCGCCCCCAAGAAGGAGGGCATCTGGGGCGAGGTCCGCGAGGAGATCGCCACGGGCATCACCCAGCAGGGCGGCGTCATCGACGAGGTCGAGGGTCCCCTCGGCTGGGAGCTGCGCGCCCAGGTGCCGGTGCAGCTGCCGGACGGCACGGGCGGTGTGCAGGTCGTGCGCTTCATCGGCGTCGACGGCCCCCGCTGGTTCCTGCGCGGTGTCATCTCCGGGCAGGGCGCCGTGCAGCCGCAGGCCGCGGGCCTGCTGGAGCAGATCTTCCGGGACACCGTCGTCGTGCGCGGCGAGGGCCCGATGGCGCCGCGCGACCCGATCGTCCTGAAGCTGCCGGACGACGCGCAGATGGTTGCCGAGGGCGTCAAGGAGGAGCCGCAGGAGGGCTCGCGCTTCTCCGGCGGCATGGGCCAGCTCCAGCGCGGCCCCGAGATCACCGAGGTGCGCTGACGCTCCACCGCCCCGCCCGGGGCGCGAGCTGACGGTTTCTCAACTGCCGTGTGGCCCGCAGTGGTTCCGCTTCGTCCGGACCATTGCGGGCCACATTCGCGTACGCCCATACTGTGCCGGTCGTACGGGGGGAGACCGGAGCGGTGAGGGGACGGCGCGTGCCCGCGGCGGTGCGGGCGAGTCGGCACCACGGGCTTGTCCTGGGGGCCGCCGGACTCGCCGTGCTGCTCGCCGCCACCGTGCTCGCCGCCCTCGCGACGCTCGCCGAGAAGGCCGTCGAGGGCGGGGTGCAGCGGCGGCTCGCCGCGGACCGCGAGGCCGTCGTCGAGGCCGCGGGCCCCCATCGGGCCGCCGGGGCACGGGAGTTGGACCGCGCCGTCCGTGCCGCCCTGGCCCGCGCCTACGGCGACGTACCCCACCACACCTGGTCGGCGCTGCGCGCGCCCGCCGCCCGCAACACCGAACTCCCCGTCACCGAAGCCGCGGGCCACCCCCGCGAGGACGCCACCGTTTCCGTCGTCGCCCTGGAGGGCGCGGCCCGGCACGCCGCGCTGGAGGCCGGACGCTGGCCGCGCCCCGGCGGCCGGGCCGTCGAGGTCGCCCTGACCGGGGACGCCGCCGCGCGGCTCGCCGTGCGGCCCGGCGACGGGATCACCGTGCGGGGCGCCGGCGAGCGGCTCGTACGGATGAAGGTCGTCGGGCTGTACGCGGCCGGGGAGCGCTCGCCCGCCCTGTGGGCCTCGCTGAGCAGCACGTTCGGGACGCCCGACTCGATCGCGGTCGTCCCGCGCGCGGACCTCGCGGGCCACCGCGCGCTCGCCGGGGACGCGACGGACCTGTGGCTCGGGGTGCCCGACGCGGGCGGGCTGCGGCTCGGCGACATCGAACCGCTCCAGGAGCGCGCCAAGCGGTTCGCGGGCAGCGACGCCGCGCTCTCCGTGAGCCGCGACGCCGGGGCCGACGCCGACCGGCTGACCCTCTCGGCCGGGCTGCGCCGGGCGCTCGACCGGCTCACCACCCCGATCGCCGTGGCCCGTGCCGGGCTCTACGTCCCCGCGACACTGCTGGCCGCCCTCGCCGTGGCCGCCCTCGTCCTCACCGCGCGCCAGCTCGCCGAACACCGGCGCCCCGAGCTGGCGTTGCTGGCCGCGCGCGGCGCGGGCACCCGGCGGATCGCCCTGTCGGCGGCCGCGCAGTGGGCCTGCGTCGCCGTGCCCGCCGGTCTCGCCGCGCCCTACCTCGCGGGCCCGCTGCTCGGCGCGCTCGAAGGGGCCGGGCTCATCGAGGGCGACGTGCCCGCGTCGGCGGCGACCGCCGTGGGCTGGACGGCCGCCCTGGCCGCGCTCGCCGTGCACGGCGTCGCGGTGCTCCTGCCGACGGTACGGACCGTGCGGGACCGGCGGGCGGTGGCCCGGCTCCGGCTGCGGATCGCGCGGTTCGCGGGCGCGCAGCGGTTCGGGGCGGACCTCGCGCTCGCCGCGGTCGCCGTGCTCGGCTGGCTCCAGCTGTGGCAGTACCGCTCGCCGGTGACCGGCGGCAGCGGCGTCGACCCGGTCCTGGTGCTCGCGCCCGTCGCGATGACCGTGGCCGCGGCGCTGCTCGTGCTGCGGCTGCTGCCGTTGCTCGCCCGCGCCGTCGACCCGCTCGCGCGGCGCGGCGCCGGACTCGTCCTGCCGCTCGGCGGCTGGCAGTTCGCCCGCAGGGCGGCCCGGCACGCCGGACCCGCCCTGGTCGTCACCCTCGCCCTCGCCGTCGCCGCGCTCAGCAGCACGGCGCTGGCCGTCCTGGACCGCGGCGACCGCGACCAGGCCGCTTTCCGGGTCGGCGCCGACCTGCGCGTCGAGCCCGGCGACGGGGTGCCGCCCGAGCGCCGGCGCACCGCCTACGAGCGGCTGCCGGGCGCCGAGGCCGTCACCCCCGTGATCACCTCGGACGCGTACGTCGGCCAGGACGCCGTGGCCGTCACGGCGATCAACACCCGGCGCGGACCCGTGCCGTGGCTGCGCGGCGACCTCGCGGACCGGCCCCTCGGCGACCTCGTGGCGCCCCTCGGCCGGCGCGTTCCGGACCATGGGCTTCCGGTCGGTGGGGAGGGCCGGAAGCCGGTGGACGAACTGCCGCTGCGCGTACGGATGACGGCGAGCGGGAGCGGCACGGTCGTGCCGGTGCGGCTCACCGTCTTCTTCGAGGACGGCGACGGACTGACCCACACGAGTTCCGTGGTGATCAAGGAGGGCGGCGCCAGGACCGTACCGCTCGCGGTGGGGGCGCGCGGCGGTGACGTACGCATTCTGCAGATCGACCTGAGCATGGTCGGCGAGCGGACGCGGCGGACGTACCACCTGACCGTCGACCAGGTGCCCGGGCTCACGCGCGCGGCGCGCTGGCACGACCTGCGGACGGAGCCGCCCTCCCGGCTGCGGGCCGGCTGCCCCGGCGCCGGGCGCGAGCGGGAGCGTGCGGGCGGCTGGGAGCGGCCGGACGGCAAGGACGCCCCCGGGCCCGTCCTGTGCGCGGACCGCCCCGGGCGCGGCACGCTCGTCGACGCGGTGCTGCGCGGGCCCGACGGAGACCTGAAGTACCCCACCTGGAGCGTCCGGCTCGGCACCGACCGGACCAAGGGGCGCCCCGCCGCGCCCGCGCTCGCCGACGACGCGCTGCTCGCGTCGGGCGCGGTGCGGGTCGGCGACACCGTGACGGTCCGGCGCAGCACGGGCGGCAGCGCGCGCGTCAGGATCGTCGGGCGGATCGCGGCGGTGCCGGGGCAGCCGCGCGACCGGCCGCGGCTGCTCGCCGACTCCCGCGCGATGGCCGCCCAGTGGACGCTGAGCGGGTCCCTGCCGGGCGCGGAGAGCGCCTGGTGGGTCGACGTACGCGGGACGGACACCGCGCCCGCGACGGCGGCGGTGCGCGAGGACCCGCGACTGGGGCACGCGGTCGATGTGCCGCTGGTCCGGGACGAGCTGGCCGAGGACCCGCTGCGGCGCGGCGCGCGCGGGGCCCTGGTGCTCTGTCTGGTGCTCGCGCCCGCCTTCGCCGTCATCGCGTTCGCCCTGCACACGGTGCTCTCCGCGCGGGCCAGGGAACGGGAGTTCGCGCTGCTGCGGGCGCTCGGCGTGCGGCGCGGCCAGCTCGCCGCGTACCTGTGGACCGAGCAGCTGGCGCTGGCCGGAGCCGCGGCGGTCCTCGGCACGGTGCTGGGCACCGCCCTCGCCGCGCTGATCATGCCCGTGGTGACGGTCGACGCGGACGGGCGGCCGGTCTTCCCCGGCCTCGTCACCGAGGTGCCGTGGGTGCGCGTGACGCTGACCGCCGGGGCGACGGCCGCGGTGATCTGCGCGGTCGTGACGGTGGCCGCGCGGGTCCTGGGGCGCGTGGATCTCGCGCGGGTGCTGCGGGCGGGGGAGGACGGGTGAGCGGGCGCGGCCCCGACGTCAGGCGGAGCGGGCGCGCCGTCGCCCGGACGGGCGAGGCGGTCCGACGGGTGCGGGGGCGTGAACTGCCCCTGGCCGGCGGGCTCGCGCTGCTGATCACCGTGCTCGTGGTGATCGCCGCCGCCGGGCCCCCGCTCGCCGAACGGCTCGCGGCCGAGGCCCTGGGCCGGCGGTTCGCGCAGGAGCAGCGCGCGACGCCCGGCGTGGTCCACAGCGCGCGCTTCGACCCGGAGGAGCCCGCGCCCGGCGAGCGCAGCGACCTCGGGGCCGACCTCGCCCGGTACACGGAGACGATCGAGAACGCCGCCCCGCGCGCCCTGCGCGACGGCCTCGTGCACGACTCCACGCGGATCCAGCTGCCCACGGTGAAGGGCGAGGTGAAGGGCGGCATCGCGCTGTCCCTGGTGTACGCCTCGGACGCGCCGGGGCGTGCCGCGTACGTGGAGGGGCGCGCGCCCCGCGCACGCGAGCGGACCGTCGAGCTCGCCGTGTCCACGCGGACGCGTGACGCCTTGGGGCTGCGGGTCGGACAGCGGATCCCGCTCGGGGACGCCGCGCTGAAGAACGTCGACGTGGTGGGGCGCGTGGTCGGCGTCTACCGGGCCGCGGGGGAGCGCCGCCTGTGGGCCGAGAAACCGCTGCTGGCCCGGCCGTTGCCGGGCGTCGCCGGGGCCGCCCCGGACGTCGCCGCGCTGATCGCGCCGCGCGCCGCCGAGGTGCTGCAGAACCGGTCCGGCGCCGAGCTGACCGTCGACTGGAACATGCGGGTCGTGGCCGGTCCCGAGGTGGCCGGACGCTTCGTGGGCGAGCGCGGCGAGCGGGCGTTCCACCGCGTCATGGCCCGCTACCCGATCGCGGCGGGCGAGGACTTCTGCGGGCGCGGCGGGTTCGGCGGCAAGTGGTGCCTGATCGGCACCCACCCCGCCACGGAGCTGGAGACCTCCACGAAACTGCCGGAGGCCTTCGACGCGTTCGGCGGGCAGTGGCGGCAGGCGGCCGTCGTCATCTCCTTCGCGCAGGCCTCACTGCTCGGCGTGGGCCTCGCCGCCGCCGTGGTGACCGCGCTCCTGGCGGTCCGCCGGCGGCTCGGCGCCGACCGGCTGATACGGGCGCGCGGCGCGTCGGCCGCCGGGGTCGCCCTGGGCCGCGCCGGATGGAGCGCGCCGTCCGGGGCGCTCGGCTACGGCGCGGGCTGCGCACTCGCCGCGGCGCTGCCCGGCGGCTCACCCGCGTACGGCACCGGACTCGCCGTCGCCGTGCTCGCCTGGCTGCTGCTGCCCGCGCTCACCTGGTTCGCCCTGCGGGACCGGGCCGTGCTCAGGGACCGCGAGCCGCGCGGCGCCGGGCGCCGTCTCGTCGTCGAGGCGCTGGTCGTCCTGCTCGCGGCCGGCGGCGTCTCCGCGCTGCGGGCGCGCGGCACCGAGGGCACGGCGGGTCCCGACCCGCTGCTCGCCGCCGTGCCGGTGCTGCTGGGCCTCGCGACCGTCGCCGTGCTCGTGCGGTGCTACCCCTGGCCGGTCCGCGTGGTGGCGCGGTGGGCGGCGCGGGGGCGGGGCGCCGTCGCACTGGTGGCGCTGTCCCGGGCCGCCAAGGAGGCGCCCGCGCGGGGCCTCGCGCTGCTCGTCCTCGTGGTGACGCTGGCGGGTGCCGTCTTCGGAGGGCTCGTCTCCGGGACGCTGGAGGAGGGGCGGCGGGCCGCGGCGGCCTGGCAGGTCGGCGCCGACGCCTCCTTCCTGGGGGCCGGGCGCGACCCCGGCATGGCGGACCGCCTCGCACGCGCGCGTGGCGTGCGGGACACCGTGACGGTGCGGCAGCTGCGGGTCGATCCGGTGAGCGGGACGGACGGGGGACGGTACGGCATCGCCAGCCTGATCGGGGTGGACGGCGCGGAGCTGCGCAAGGCGGCGGGGGATTCGCGTGCCGCCCGCGCGCTGACCGACGCCGGGCTCACCCGGGGCGGCACCGGCCGGGAGATCCGGGTGCTCGCCTCCGAAGGACACGCCGGGGACCTGCTCACGTACACCCGGTACGGCAAGACGATCCGGCTGCGGGTGACGGGGCACCTGCCCCAGTCCGCGGCGCGCGATGCCGCGCTGGGACCGGTGCGCGGCGCCACCGTGGACCGCCAGCGCCTCCTGCTCGCCGACAACCGCGACCTGAAGGCCTTCAAGGCGACGGACTTCGAGGAGACGGCGCTGCTCCTGTACGGGCGGAACCTGGACGCCGAGGCGCTGCGCTCCCTCGTGCCGCGTGCCGCCCCGGGCGCGAACACCGGCGATCTGCGCATCCGCGCCGAGGAGGAGGCCGACGCGGCCGACGACGGCCTGATCGCCGCCGTGACCACCGCGCACACCGCCTGCACCGCGCTCGCCGTGCTCCTCGCGCTGCTCGCCCTCGTCCTCGAACTGCTCCTGTCCGCGCCCGCGCGCGGGCGCACCACCGCCCATCTGCGCACCCTCGGACTCGGCGGACGCGCCGCCTCCGGGCTCCAGCTGCTGCAGCTCCTGCCGATGGTGCTCGCGGCCGTCGCGGGCGGCGTCGCGCTGGGTCTGACGCTGCCTTCGCTGCTCGGACCCGCCCTGGATCTGCGGGAGTTCACCGGCGGGCCCACCGCGCCCGACCGGCACGTCGACGCGCTGTTCACCGCGGCCCTGGGCGCCGGACTCTGCGTCCTGGTCGCCGCGGCGGTGGGCGTCGAGACCTGGCTCGGGCGGCGCCGTGGGCTCGGCGCCGTCCTGCGACTCGGGAGGGCCGATGACTGAACTGGCCGAGCTGGAGGCGCGGGCCCGCGCCGCGGGGCGCCCCGCGGCGGACGAGGGCCTGGTCGTCTGCGACAACCTCGTGCGCGTCTACCGCACCGAGGAGGTCGAGGTGCAGGCGCTGCAGGGGCTCGACCTGGTGGTCACGGAGGGCGAGTGCGTCGCCCTGGTGGGCGCCTCGGGGTCGGGCAAGTCCACGCTCCTGTCGATCCTGTCCGGGCTCGACCTGCCCACCGCGGGCCGCGCGAAGGTCGCGGGACACGACCTGCTCACCATGGGCCGCCGCGAACGGCTCGGCTACCGCAGGCGCACCGTCGGCTTCGTCTGGCAGCAGACCGGGCGCAATCTGCTGCCCTATCTGACCGCGCTGGAGAACGTGGCGCTGCCGATGAAGTACGCGCGCGTGCCGCGCCGTTCGCGCGAGGAGAGGGCCGCCGAGCTGCTGGGCGTGCTCGGCGTCGCGCACTGCCGCGACCGGCGGCCGGCCGAGCTCTCCGGAGGCGAGCAGCAGCGCGTCGCCGTCGCGGTCGCCACCGCCAACTCCCCACGCGTGCTGCTCGCCGACGAGCCCACCGGGGAGCTGGACACGGCCAGCGGCGAGGACGTCTTCGCGGCCTTGCGCCGCGCGAACGAGGAACTCGGCGCGACCGTCCTCGTCGTCACCCACGACACCCTGGTCTCCGAACAGGTCCGGCGCACGGTGCGCATCCGTGACGGCCGCACGTCCACGGAGACGCTCCGCGAACAGGGCGGAGCGGGCGAGGAGTTCACGGTTCTGGACAAGGCGGGGCGGCTGCAGCTGCCGGGGGAGTACGTCGAGCGGTACGGGCTGCGGGGCCGGGTGCGGCTGACGGCGGAGGCGGACCATGTGGGGGTGTGGCCGGATGGGGCGGGGCCCACGGTCGGGGGTCGCCCGAGCGGGGGCTCTGACGTCGGGCTCTGACTTCACGCCTTGACGGAAGGCTGGTCCGTACCTAGGGTCACGGCCCAACGCGCGTGTTCAGAAAGGCACTTGACGTTCACATACAGGAACGGATGGCCCCCCCATGCCGTACGCCTCCACTCCCGCACGCTCCCCGCGCCGCCGCAGACCACGCCACTCCGTAGGCGTGGCCGTCGTCTCCGTAGTGGCCGCCCTGGTCGCCGGATTCATGGCCTGGCCCGGCGCGGAGCAGGCCGACGCCGCGCCCTCGACCGGCGGGAAGAAGGCCGCCGCCGTCTCCTCGATCACCGCGGAGAAGGCCGCCGCCCCTTCCGCCTTCGTCCACCCCGGAGTCACCGTCTCCCGCGGCCAGCTGGACTTCGCCCGCGAGAAGGTCACCGCCGGCGCCCAGCCCTGGAAGTCCGCCTACGGCCAGATGACGGGCAGCACGTACGCCTCCCTGTCCCGCACCCCCAAGCCCCGCGCGGTCGTGGAGTGCGGCTCCTACTCCGACCCCAACCACGGCTGCACGGACGAGCGCGAGGACGCGATAGCGGCGTACACCACCGCCCTCGCCTGGTACATCACGCGCGACGAGCGCTACGCGAAGAAGTCGATCGAGCTGATGGACGCCTGGTCTGCCGTCCTCAAGGACCACACCAACAGCAACGCCCCGCTGCAGACCGGCTGGGCGGGCTCCAGCTGGCCGCGCGCCGCCGAGATCATCAAGCACACGTACACCGGCACCTGGGCGAACTCGGGCCGCTTCGCCACGATGCTGCGCGGCGTCTACCTGCCCGAGATCATCAACGGCTCGAACTCCAACGGGAACTGGGAGCTGTCGATGATGGAGGCCGCCATCGGCATCTCCGTCTTCCTGGAGGACAAGGCGTCGTACGACAAGGCGATGGCGACGTTCCGTACGCGCACCGCCGCGTACGTCTACCTCGCCTCCGACGGCGCGCTGCCGAAGACCGTGCCCAGCCAGCACCTCGACACCCGCGAGAAGATCGTCAAGTACTGGCAGGGGCAGGGCACCTTCACCACCGGTCTCACCCAGGAGACCTGCCGCGACTTCACCCACACCGGGTACGGCCTCTCCGCGATCTCCCACGTCGCCGAGACCAGCCGCATCCAGGGCGAGGACCTCTACGGCACCGACGTCGGCGAGCGGCTGCGCCAGGGCCTCGGCTTCCAGGCCACGTACGAACTGGGCGAGGCGCCGCCCGCCTCGCTCTGCAAGGGCACCGTCCACCGCGGCCTCGGCCCCGTCACCGAGGTCGGCTACAACGCCCTCGCCGGACGCCTCGGCCACGCCATGACCAACACCCGGAAGCTCACCGAACGCAACCGCCCGGCGGGTTCCAACAACCTCTTCGTCGCCTGGGAGACCCTCACGCACGCGGGCAATCCCCGCTGATCCGCACCTTGTCGGGCCGGGCGCCCGCCGACGATACTGGCGCCCGGCCCCCGCGGACCCGGGGGCGCGTACGGGGGGAGCGTCCGGTGACAGAAGGCGTGGTCGTCGTCGAGGACCTGCACCGCACGTACGGCACCGGGGCCGCCGCCGTCCACGCCCTGCGCGGAGTCTCCTTCACCGTCCCGCGCGGCGAGCTCGTCGCCCTGAAGGGCCGCTCCGGATCCGGCAAGACGACCCTGCTCAACCTCGTCGGCGGACTCGACGTCCCCGACCACGGGAAGATCGCCGTGGACGGCGTGGAACTCGCGGGCCTCGGCGAGAACGGCCTGCTCGAGCTGCGCCACGACCGCCTCGGCTTCATCTTCCAGTCCTTCGGCCTCATCCCCATCCTCACCGCCGCGGAGAACGTCGGCGTGCCGCTCCGGCTCAAGAAGGCAGACCCCCGCGAACGGGAGGAGCGCGTCGCCCTCCTCCTGGCCCTCGTCGGCCTCGCGGACCACGCGCGGCAGCGGCCCGGCGAGCTCTCCGGAGGACAGCAGCAGCGCGTCGCCATCGCCCGCGCGCTCGCCAACAGGCCCTCCCTGCTGATCGCGGACGAACCCACCGGGCAGCTCGACGCGGAGACCGGGCTCGCCGTGATGGAACTGCTGCGCGCCGTGGTCCGCGGCGAGGGCGTCACCGCCCTCGTCGCCACCCACGACACCACGCTCCTCGACCTCGCCGACCGGGTCCTCGAACTGCGCGACGGCGAGATCGCCGAGCACTGAGCCGCCCGCCCCCCAAGCGCGCCAGGGGCGTGCCCCGGCGCGCATCAGGGTTCTGTCAAGGACGGCACCCCCGCACCCCCTCGTCCCTAATGCCGGAATTGTTGGCCGTAAGGTCGACGCTGCGTACACAGCAGTTTCGGGAAGACAATGGGGCCATGGCACGCGGCAAGCTTCGGATCTACCTCGGTGCGGCACCGGGCGTCGGCAAGACGTACGCGATGCTCTCCGAGGCACACCGCCGCGTCGAGCGCGGCACCGACTGCGTGGTCGCGTTCGTGGAGCACCACGACCGGCCGCGCACCGAGGTGATGCTGCACGGCCTGGAGCAGGTGGTCCGCAAGGAGCTGGAGTACCGCGGCACCACGTTCACGGAGATGGACCTCGACGCGGTCCTGGAGCGTGCCCCCGCCGTCGCCCTCGTCGACGAACTGGCCCACACGAACGTCCCCGGATCGCGCAACGCCAAGCGCTGGCAGGACGTCGAGGAACTCCTCGCCGCCGGCATCGACGTCGTCTCGACGGTCAACATCCAGCACCTGGAGTCCCTCGGCGACGTCGTCGAGTCGATCACCGGAGTGCGCCAGCGCGAGACGGTCCCGGACGAGGTGGTGCGCCGCGCCGACCAGATCGAGCTCGTCGACATGTCGCCCCAGGCGCTGCGCCGCCGCATGGCGCACGGCAACATCTACAAGCCCGACCGCATCGACGCCTCCCTCTCCAACTACTTCAGACCCGGCAACCTCACCGCGTTGCGCGAGCTCGCGCTGCTCTGGGTCGCCGACCGGGTCGACGAGTACCTCCAGCAGTACCGGGGCGAGCACAACATCCGCTCCACCTGGCAGGCCCGCGAACGCATCGTCGTCGGCCTGACCGGCGGCCCCGAGGGCCGCATCCTGCTCCGACGCGCCGCCCGCCTCGCCGAGAAGGGCGCCGGCGGCGAGGTCCTCGCCGTCTACGTCGCCCGCAGCGACGGCCTGACCGCCGCGTCCCCCAAGGAACTCGCGGTCCAGCGCACCCTCGTCGAGGACCTCGGCGGCACCTTCCACCACGTCGTGGGCGACGACATCCCCGCGGCCCTGCTCGACTTCGCGCGCGGCGTGAACGCCACCCAGATCGTCCTCGGCGTCTCGCGGCGCAAGACCTGGCAGTACGTCTTCGGGCCCGGCGTCGGCGCGACGGCGGCCCGCGAGTCGGGGCCCGACCTCGACGTCCACCTCGTCACCCACGGCGAGGTCGCCAAGGGGCGCGGCCTGCCCGTGGCCCGCGGCGCGCGCCTGGGCCGCTCCCGCATCATCGCGGGCTGGCTCGTCGGCGTCGCGGGACCCGCGCTCCTGACGCTGCTGCTCACCCATGTCGACGTCGACCTCGGCCTCGCCAACGACATGCTGCTCTTCCTGACGCTGACGGTGGCCGCCGCGCTGCTCGGCGGGCTGCTCCCGTCCCTGGCGTCGGCGGCCTTCGGCTCGCTGCTCCTCAACTACTTCTTCACGCCGCCGCAGCACCTGTGGACGATCTCCGACAACAAGAACATCGTCGCGATCGCCGTCTTCGTGGGCGTCGCGGTGTCCGTGGCCTCCGTCGTCGACCTCGCGGCCCGCCGCACCCACCAGGCCGCCCGGCTGCGCGCCGAGTCGGAAATACTCTCCTTCCTCGCGGGCAGTGTGCTGCGCGGGGAGACCAGTCTGGACGCGCTCCTGGAGCGGGTGCGGGAGACGTTCGCGATGGATTCGGTGGCGTTGCTGGAGCGGGCGGGGGACACGGCTCCGTGGACGTGTGCGGGCAGTGTCGGGGACGGGCAGGCGTTGAAGCGGCCCGAGGACGCCGATGTCGACATGCCGGTGGGCGACCACATGGCGCTGGCGCTGTCGGGGCGGGTGCTGCCGGCCGAGGACCGGCGGGTGCTTGCCGCGTTCGCGGCGCAGGCGGCGGTGGTCCTGGACCGCCAGCGTCTGCAGTCGGAGGCGGACCAGGCCCGCACGCTGGCCGAGGGCAACCGGATCCGGACCGCCCTGCTGGCCGCGGTCAGCCA